>JAGVYA010000057.1 GCA_018303505.1 Candidatus Woesearchaeota archaeon | reverse complement strand
TGCATTAATTCCTGCTCTTTGGGCTTTAAGAAAAAATAACTTATTCTTTTGCATAATACTCAATCTTCAAAATAAATCTATAGACAATATAAGGCAAAACAAAGGAAGCAGCATAAACTATAGCAATAGTTATTGTGTTATGAAGATTTGCAAGACCAAGCGTTGAAGTTAAATTGTTTGAGATTTTTGATATTATAAAGATATTTACTAATGCAATCAAGGGAATAAAAATTACTAGTAGCTGATGATGCCTTTTTTCAAGATGCTCTATGCTTCTTATCACAAGCTCAAACAGCAGCCCAAAAGCAATTCCCAATGTAATTATTATAAAATACAGAAACATCCCTTTCAAAGACATCAAAATTGGCATTAATGCAACAGAAATTGCAAAATTTGCGACTATAGTGATAATCAGCAAAATCCAGTAAATGCGCTTTTCAATAAATATTGTATCTTTGCTTTTGCTCTGCTTTGCATTCCTTATAATCTCAACTGCCTTGACTATTTCTTTTTTGCCCCATCCTCTTTTTTCAAGCCTATTGACTAAGTTTTCCATATTAAAAGTGAATCAGCTTTCGCTCACATCTTAATTTTCTTCTTTCTCTTCATTGATAATTTTTTTTACAAAAGAGATAAAAATCCTTGTTTTTTCGTAATCCTCCTTTAAAGAGTCAATGCTTACCTCAACAACCTCACCTTTGTCAATTGTTGCAATCATGGTCACATGCCTTCTAAATTCCTCTCTTCTGGTGTATTCTGCCCTGCTTAATTTCCTGAGCCTTAAATAAAAATTGATGTAGTCAATCAATTCTAGGTTATCTGGAAATGTTTTTTTCAGCAAATCGCATCTTAAGCCTGCATTTGTTGGTATGCTTGTTATTAGTTTTTTTTCTTTTGCATACTTAAGCAATGACTCTAATCCGAATCCAATGCAGTTTATCAGCCTTTCAATAACGTTTTTGATGACATCAACTGTTCTAGTGTATTTGAGGCTTACCCAGAATAAGTGGTCAACTCTCTTCAATTCCTGAACTGCTTCATCAAATGACTCTTTCATTTTGAATGCTTACCTTAATGTGTGCCTTCAAAATGAAGGCTACGAACGATAGTGAGTTTGCTTTCATACAACATCAATAAAAATTTTTTATTTTGTTGAAATCTCACATTGCGATTTAATATCCAAATCTTGAATTTTACTACATATTGATATATCTCTTTTTACGACAGCTACGTTAATGTAACATATTTCTCTATTTTTAATATTCTCTACTTTATCACAAAATGTAACATCTTGGTTTTCTTTGGCAAAAGTGCTAAAACAGTTATCTCTAAACTGCAGATTTTGAAATTTATTGCAGATAGAAGAATCCTGTTTTTTGGCAGCAGTAAGTATATAACATCGTTCTTTCTCATACTGTTCTTTTATATCGTCACATATTGAAAGATCTTTTTTTCTCCAAGCAACCTGAGTATAGCATTGGTCTTTTTCAGATTGGTCTTCAATTGATATTTTATTACAAATTGAGAGATCTTCTAACGACGAGGCGACTTCTGTGTAACATTCATGTTTATACTCTTTATCTCGAATACTCTCACATTTAGATAACTTATCTGTCTGAAAAGATTTAGTATTTTTATTAAAATTATTTGTACAACTATTAACTAGTATTAATGTAACCAAAATTAAAAATACAGTATATTTTCGATTCATAATATTTAATTACTAGAAATGTTCTAGTTTTTAATTTTTCTAGGAATATGTTTATCTATTTTGTAACTTCAGTATGGCCTCTGCCAAATTGCCATTGCTATCTTCCAAAGCCCCTAAAGCCTCTTCTTTTGTGCAGCTTGTCTGTTCCATGACTGTTGCAATGTCATCTTCATTTATCTCTTTTTCTTCATTCTTATCAAGTTCAATGACATCACCAACAACCTGAAATGTTTCCTGGCCCATCATATTAACCTTGCTTACATGAGGGTTTTTAATCAATAAGTCTTTATATGGAGTTTTGATTATAACTTCTTGCGCATCAATCTCTTCCTGCTGTATGCCCAGCCTTTTCATTGCCTTCTGCACTTCCCTTGGATTCATTCCTGGAAACATAGGCCTCACCTTATTCCAAGCAACCTGTTGCCATAAGAGTAAAGAAACAGCATGATTACAACAACAACAACGCAAAGCACAATTATATGCCCGGGCTTAAACTTGATTTTGCTTTTGTACTCATCAAAATATCTTACCAAGCCGCCCATTCCAGACGGCATTGAAATTTTGTCTTGTGCCATTTTTTATTTGATTTAATTTTAAATTTATATTATTTTTCAATCCGCCTACGGCATATTCTTGTGCCGTCATTAGCTCAAGCCTCGCCTATACATCCAGTTAACAATTATAACGGGTTACCTTTAGTACCCTTACATTAAAAGGTCGTCGTTTATTTTTGAATTTTTTATTTATTGGTTATTGTTCTAAATTATAAAATAAATTGGCAGGGTTTGAATAAGCCACCTTTTGTCAGACCCTTAATGTGATTATTGTAATCACGATAGCCTGTCTTAGCATTAAACTAAGCGTACTGGAATGCTTCCAATTTTTTCAAAATTGGACATTCACGGACTTGCACCAGCCAGGGCTCACCGTTTCACCCTTGCTGCAAAAACGTCAATTGGTTAGCTTGACTCTCTCGCGAGAATCTTCACAAACATCATCCTTTATTACAGCGGTCTCGTTTCTGAGTGGTTGCCCTCTATTGCTAGAGCTCACTTCCGTGAGTGGCTTTTTTGTTGCATGCGAACATCATTAGCCCGCGCCAACATAGTGGGTGGACTTTCCTCAGCATAAGCATTTACTTACACCGAAGCTAAGTACTAACCCTGCCAATAATAGTATAGAAAGTAGGTATATAAAATTATCTGTTTTTCCTCTTTAATATTGCTTCTTTAAGCTGCTTCATCTCATCAAGCTGCTCAAGCAAAATTCCCTCTTTTATGTCCTCTCCAATAGCAAGCAGAATGATGAATATAACCATCAAAAGCCACAAGAAAACCGTCTGCAAAAATCCCCAGCTTACTTTATAGCCCTCTTCAATAAAAGCCCTATTGATGAAGAAATAACCAATAATTAGAACTAAAAATCCCACCACCAAGAGCAACTTCTCAAAAATACTAGTACGCCTCTTTTTTTCCATCACCAATCAACTTAGATATTATGTTTATATACTTTTCTGTCAAAAATCGTAACTACTAGAATGGTAAATTCTTGCTATCGCAAATTATTCCAACGATTTTTGCTCGACATGAGTGAGCGAGAGCGAACTCTCGCATGTCACTGCTCAAAAATTTTATAAATTTTTGACATTTTTAAATATAATTATTTTTAACAATTGCTCGCCGCTCCAAACACCTTTTTCTTTTGTAACAACAAAATTATGCCTTTCAGAATATTTCTTTACAAAATCCGGCAGTCTTGAAATTAAGGCAAGTGTCCCATTTCTCTTCAGTATGTATGCGCTTTGGTAAAAAAATTCATTATATATCTTGCCTAGGTCAGCATTTTTTGATGTTGGCAAACTTGTAATTATCCGGTCAACACTCTCTTTTTTAAACTTTATATCAAGCCACTCTAATTCAGTCCTGCTAAAATTAATTTGCTTGTCCACTCCGGCAATTTTCGCATTCTTCCTTGAGTAATCAACATATTTGAATTGATGGTCATAGCTGTATATGTTTGTTTTTGTTTTTGCTATTTTTTTATCAATTTTATTAAAAAATTTTTCATAATCAATCCTGGTGTTTAATTTCAAAAACGCAAACTTGTCCTTTTTGTAGAAATTGACGGGAAAATCGGCTGCAAAAAAAGCAGCTTCAATTACGATAACACCATCCCTTGAAAAAGGATCAAGCATCAAATCTTTCTTTCCAAACCCGCTTTCCCTTGCTAAGGCATATGCAATTGTGCCCCTCAAGGAACTTGGATGGGTGAAAATTTTGTATCCTCTCTTATTAAGCTCGAATCCGGCAAAATCAACTCCAAAGTAGCATTTATCATTAATAATATAAATCAAAAAAATAATTTCATAATCCTTGTTTACTTTAACTTTGCCCTTTGCTTTTCCTAGTATAAATCCAGCAGCCTTTGCTTCAACATCAACACTTTTAAAATCATGCGTTCCCAACCTGATGCATTCAATTTTTATTTTTTCGTATTTTTTAATCCATTTGCCAAGTTCTAAACTTTCAATAAACTTTTCAAAATCGTCAAAAAAATTCTCAAAGCCAAAATTTCCGATTAAATACAAAACCCTGTCAGCGGACTGGGATTTGTAGCACAACAAGCATAAATCTTTATAGTCCTTGAAATCAAAAATCACGCAGCCTTCCTCAGCCTTGCATTCTGCACTAATCAATTCCTTTATTTCAAGAGCAGCTGCGTCTTCTATGCCTTTTGATGTTATAACAAGTCCTTTCATATAAAGAAGGCAATTAAGGATGATTTTAAAAATATTTTGAAAATCAAATGCACATAAATAACTATTTAAAGCATTAAATAAAATATTTATTTATGTCGAAAATTAGAAAGATAGATAGAATGAATTTTAAGATATTCTCTTTGGCAATATTACTTTTATCTTTTGCGGATGCTTATTTTTTACTAAAGTATGAACATTTCTCACAATTGTTTTGGTTTTGCAATACTGCGCTATTTTTGCTTGCTTTTGGGCTGTTTTTTAGAAAATCAATAGTAATCACGGGTATTTTTCTTGTAGCTTTAGTTGTGCAAATTCCTTGGGTTTTGGATTTTCTAGTGCAATTATTTCTTGGATACAAATTGTTTGGCTTGGTGTCTTACATGTTTGATTATGGCTTTAATAGTCTAAGATTTTATGTGGAATTAGACCACTTGCTTATAATACCGTTGTCAATATATGGAATAAAAAAGCTGGGCTTTCATAAGCACGGGTGGGTTTTTGCGTCAATAGCGGCTTTTATAATAAATACTGGCGCTTATACTTTCTCTTCACTGCTTGATAATGTAAATTGTGTTTTCTATTCTTGTTTTAGCGATAAAATAACTATAAGTAGTTATCCTTTAGTTTACATGCTTACATGGACACTCTTAATTTGCATTTTGATTTATTTGTTAAATAAAATTATTTATAAAATATTAAAAAGAAAACAAAAAATTAAAATTTAAATAAAATAATTTATTAACAACCAACACTAACGCTAAAGCTATTTATCCCGCATTTACTAAGACTTTTAAAAGCTAGCTTGCACCGTCTTTTACATGATTCTCGAGCATAACTCAACCAAGTTTCTGGAGACTCACATGAGGTTTCATTACCTTGCGATTCGGCATAGCCATCATAGCATTGCCACTTTGCATATATAAAACCTTGTTCTTTCGGCTGGCAATCCTGCGAGCATTTTATAATGTAAGAAGGCGGTATTGAATTTGTTTGACCAATAATTTCATCCTCTCCTTTTTCGCAAATATTGTTGCCGCAAACAGACTTACAAGGGCATTGTCCCTCACATACAATCTTAACTCCTGCTGTTTCAGCTTCGCATGAATTACCATAAGTGTTGCCGTCAACACCGCAAACAGGCTTATAGATTGCTGGACAAACACCTTTTGTTACACATATGCCGCCTGCATCAGGATAACTTCCAGCAAGTTTGCATGTTAGTCCAGAGCAGCAAGTGATGCCAGCAATGCCACCACAAAATTCATTTTCTGGGGCGCATTTTTGCTGGCAATCCTGCGGACAAGTTCCTACCAAGTTCCTACTTTGCATGCTACTTTACATGGTGGATTAGCATTAACACATGGAGGGCAATAGTTTGCTTCGCTTTCCTCGCATATATTGTTGCCGCAGGCTGGTTTTGTTGATATTTCAAAATTAGCTAATACATTTCCACGTGCAACTCCACTAAATGTTATCTTCAACCCTTGAACATCTATGGTTTCGCCCTCAAAAATTGTATAATCCTTTGAAAAACCTGGTGGACCTAAACATCTTGGATCAGCATTTGGTCCGCAACCGCCTGGAGATAAAACTGTTATCTTTGCAAATGGTGGTGGCGGTGCAGCTTCAGTACCCAGTAGCATTGCCCCACAACCATTCAGTTCTGCATATCGGACAAATGAGCTACTCGAGAAATTGTTTATAAAGATTTTCTCCTGATCTGGTGGCACACTTATAAGTAAAAAGTGTAAATCATTAAATATCACCTGATCAACCTTTTTTATAGAAACGCCTAAGGATTCAACGACTTCTTTTGCTTGTTGAAGTGTAACATCAGGTTTAAATCCAACGATAATTTCTCCAATTATATAATTCTTGCTTCTATCTTCGAACTCTTTACACGTGCCACCAGATGTTGTAATAATTATTCTATTAAGCCTGATGCGCATGTCCTGATAATTCACAACCCTCGCCGTCTGGCTTTCTGAAAGCGAGAACGATGAAGGCACTTTAACTTCAATTTCTTTTTTCTGGCAATCCTGCGGGCATTTTATAATGTAAGAAGGCGGTATTGAATTTGTTTGACCAATAATTTCATCCTCTCCTTTTTCGCAAATATTGTTGCCGCAAACAGGTGATGGACATGTATAAACAGGACATTGATTAGAATCTCCTGGATTAGGATCACCATAAATTAATGGAACTGAACATGGTGGAGGTGGTGGGCATTTTTGCTGAGGGCATGCCATTTCTGTGCATGATGGATATAACTTTCCATCAGAACCTTTTATGCAACCGCATTTATTGCAGTCACAAGAGGTTACTGTGTCTCCTTCTGATAGTCCCTTGCAGAAATCTGGATTTCCGTAATTCTCTTGGGCGCATTTTTATATTGTTGCCGCATATAGGCTTTTCACAAACAAGTTTACCGCATGTTGGACAGCCTTTTTCATCTCTCCCACCTTCATAACTGCAGCCGGCAGGAGGGGCAGCACACTCAGGAATAGGGCATATAGGCTTTTCAACACATCTTTGTCTTTGCTTTCTGCTTTCTACAAGCTGGCAATTATCATACTTCAAGCATTCTTCCGGTGATAATTGAGAGCAACTAATCTTTTCGCATTTAGGTGGTAATTGACAACCATTTTCATCTACACCACTAGGAATTATCTTACCATTTATGCACCACTCAGGAGCAGGTGGTGAAAGTTGAGGACAAGGTAAACATCTTTCATCATAGCCAACAACACATCTATTATTATCATATTTTGGTGTATAAGTACAACCTTCCCTCTGAAGAGGAGGCGTCAATTGAGGACATCCCACACCAACTCCTTGACTAGGCACTCCCAACTGCCCAAGTTGAGCAGTTGTAGAAGTTAGTCCAATAATAATAAGAAATAGAATATATACAAAAAATTTAGCACTAATTTCGCCTCTTTTAAGCATAATTCAACCTTTTTTATATATATATATAAATAATTTTCTAAAATTCGCTGATATCAAAAAAAGCAATTTTGCTTTCGCAATCAATCTTTTTTGAAGGGACAATCGCTTTTAGAATTCCATTTTCATCATATTGATAAAAGCTAAGTTCTGATGGGCAATCGCCAACAATTGCAGGATTATACTTAATGCTTAACTCTATCGGCGGATTGAAAGTTACTCCTACAGGTCCAAATTTATATACTTCGCTTATGCCATTTTTTAGCTCTTCTGTAGGCGGCTCAATCACTTCAATAGAAATGCTGGCTGCATTTGTTTGTACTCCTTTAGGCACTTGAAGAGTTAATATTTCATCAGCAGATTGAAGAATTGTATTGGCATTACTGGAAATTTTTGCTGTTGTCACAAAATCAGTCAAAATTAAAGAAGTGCCACCACCTAAGCCTTCTAGACCAAGCTCAACCTTGTTATTTTTGCTTTTAAAACAGTTGATATGGGGGTAGTGGTTTATTTGTATTCCTTGTGTATAATAAGAATTCTGTTCAGTAGCTCCAATGAAGAAAACATTTTTGTTAGCGCCGCTATTAAGGCTGTCTTGTATCAGTGGATAGAAGCTTATTAACTTACTGGATAAAATCTTATCCTTTTGATTTAAATCAGCAATGCACACTTCGTCCAAGTTTTGAGGGACTGGGTAAGAGATTTTTTTGTATCTGCCATGGTCTTTGCCTATTGTGGCTGCATCAGCAGCGAGCCTGCTTTGAAGCTGCACGAGTTCTCCTTTGTCCATAAGATTTTTGCTGCTGCTGAAATACTTATAGCCCATAACTAGGATTACTCCTAATATTACAACTGTCAATGCATAAACTAAAATCTCAGAACTAATTTGGCCTCTTTTTTGCATAAGCGAAAATTTATCTGAAAGTTTAAATAATTTTCGAAATATTTATATCAATACATCTAATCTTTACTGCTATGAAAAAAATAATCATTGACACAAATTTTTTAATGCTGCCTTACAAGCTGAGAATAGACATATTTTCAGAGTTCAGCAGAATACGCAACTTTAATTATACACTGCATATTTTTGAGCAGTCAATCAATGAATTGAGGAACATTATAGAAAAGCAGTCCGGAATTGACAAAAAATCTGCGCAATTCGCTTTAAAGTTGATTAAATTAAAAAACATCAATGTTATAAAATCTTCACAAGAAGACGTGGATTCGTTGATATTAAACAACCTTGACAAAGACACTATCATAGCAACCCAAGACATAATCCTTAAAAAAGAACTGCTTAAAAAAGGCACTCCTGTTATAATACTGAGGCAGAAAAAATATCTTCAATTGGTTGAAAGAAAGCTTTATAAATGATACCTTTTTCCTAAGTACGTTAAAATGTTCTATAAAGTACAATTAAAAGACCACATAAGAGTGCCTCCTAACCTATTCAATCTGCCTCTGGAAGAAGCTGTAATCAAGAGAATAAAGACAAAGTACAATGGATTTATTTCAAAAGACTTGGGCATTGTTGTAGATGTGTCTGGAATGAAAGATATTGGAGAAGGCGTTATAATACCAGGCGATGGAGCATCATATTATGATGCGTCATTCGAGCTTTTAACATTTAAGCCGGAAATGCAGGAAGTAGTCCTCGGCAAGATAAAAGATATTGCTGAATTTGGCGCATTTATCAACATAGGCCCTATAGATGGCATGATTCATATAAGCCAAACTATGGACGACTTTGTGAGCTTTAGCAAGGATAAAACGCTAGCAGGCAAGGAAACAAAAAGGACATTAAAGGTTAATGATCTATGCAGAGCAAGAATAATAGCTGTTTCATTTAAAGATATTCTAAACCCAAAGCTTGGGCTTACAATGAGGCAGCAAGGGCTTGGCAGGTTAGAGTGGATAAAAGAGGAACTAGAGGAAAAAGCTCCTAAAAAAGAAGAAAAAGCTCCTAAAAAAGAAGAAAAAGAGCATAAGGAGCATAAAGAACACAAAGAGAAAAGAGAGCATAAAAAATGAAAAAAAAGGTATGCAAGAGATGCAAGATGATTGTGGAGGGAAATGAGTGCCCTATATGCAAGACAAACCAATTTTCAACAAACTGGCAAGGACGCTTGTACATTGTCGATGCCAGCAAGTCATTAGTTGCTGAAAAGATAGGAATCAAATCAAAGGGAGAGTACGCTATTAAAGTAAGGTGATTTCTATGCAAATGAATATCATAAACAAAAAGGAAGAGCCATTGCTGTCAAGAACAATGATTACAGCAACATTAGAATTTGAGAAGGCAACACCTTCTTACCCAGAAGTTACATCCTTGATGGCATCTCAACTAAAGATAGATGATAAATTAGTTGCAATAAGGCATATCTATAATTCATTTGGGGCTAAAAAAGCAGAAGTGATAGCTTATGTTTACGCTGATGAAAATAAAAAGCAGTTCATAGAGCCAAAAGCAAAGGAAAAGAAAGATAAAAAGGCAAAAGAAGCAAAGAAAGAATAAAAATTTCAATGAACACTTTATCCAATAAAAAATTCAATCCATTCGCTTCGCTCACAAATTTTACAGCTCGGCGTCGCTTTTTGACCATACCGCTCCGCCTCGCCAATACATTGTAAAAAATAAATTAATTAAAATTCAAAATGGCAAAAGAAGCAGCGAAGAAAAAACTTTTTGGAAGATGGAAGCTATATCAAGTATCTGGCAATAAGGTTGAAAGAAAAAACAAAAGCTGCCCGAAATGCGGCTCTGGAACTTTTATGGCAAAGCACAGCAATAGGTGGACTTGCGGGACTTGTAAATATTGCGAGTTTATTACTAATAAATAGAATTAATTAAAATTTATCCCTTTCCAAATTTCTGAAAAACAAGCAAGTCTTCTGTTGTTAATTTTTCCCTTCTTTTGATTTTCTCATTTACAGCGTCTTCCTTTGATTTTAAGAATAATTCTTGCTCAAGTCTTATTTTCTCTTTTTTTTCAGTGCTTATTTTGTCTAATTGCTCTTTGACATGATTCATCTCTTTCAGTTTTTCTTTTAATTGCTCATTTACCCCATTGAATTTTTTCTTGAATTCAGAGAATTTCCTGAAAGCATATTCTTCATCAACCTTGATTTTGTCAATCTCTGCAGAAATCTTCAGTATTTCCTCATGCATAATCTGGCTTTGCCTTGCCTTTTCTTGTATTGATTTATGGGATTCATTGGCTTCCTTCCTCATTTTTTTGATTTCATCAGAAATGTTCCTCATTTTTTTATTAACTTCCTCAATAATGCTGGATTCCCCGTATAATTTTTTCAATCCCTTTATTTTTTTCATCAATTCTTTTTCTTTTTCAAAAGAGATAGCTTCTGTTTCTATCTTGAATTCCAACTTTTCAATATGCTGCTTAATCTTAGAAGGAGTTTCCTTTATGTCCAATGACTTTGCAAGTGATATTTTCTCTTTCTTTAAATTGTCAAACTCTTTTAATTTTGCAGTTATCTCTTTGTTTATGCTGTTCCTTTTTGGCTTTAGCTCTTTTACCTCTTGTGTAAAGTAATCTCTTTTTGTTTTGCCCTCTTTTATCTTTTGTATAGACTCTTTTATTTTTTTAGAGATTTCATCTTTTTTTCCAAACCATTGCTCCTTTTCCCTGTCCAGCTCGTTAAGGGCATTTCTTAATTTAGATACCTCTACTCTATGCTTGTTAAGCTCTTCAAATAATCCTTTTGGCGATGATGTCATGAATATGATTCATTCATCCAAATAAGGCTCCTAATCCTACGGCAGCCGCTTCTTCGCTCTTCTTCTCTTCAGCTGCTTTCTTCTTCTCGTCAGCATGTGCATCATGTTTATGCTCATGGGATGCTGCTGGCGCTGCTGCTACAGCAATTGGCATAGCTGCTTTCTCAATCGCTTCGTCTATGTTTACCCCTTCCAAAGCTGCTACAAGCGCTTTAGCTCTTGCGTCATCTACCTTGGCGTGAGCTGCTTCAAGCACTTTCTTTATGCCTGCTTCATCTATTTTCTGTCCTGCTTTGTGAAGCAACATAGCTGCGTATATATACTCCATTTTATTTACCTCCATTAAGTTTATTTTAATTTTATATTTTGAGTTTGATTTAATTTTTAATCTGTCGCTTCGCGACAAACTTTACTCGCGCCCGCATTGGTGCGACATACATTAAAAGCGGGTCACCTTCAAAAATTTGCAGTCAAAGGTCGCTCTCGTTTTTTATTTATATTTTTTAATGTATGATGATTTTAATGAATATTATTTCTCTTTTTTATAGTGTTCTTCGATAACCTTTTTATGAATATCGTGATATATTTTCTCAACTTCCTTTACTTCCTGCTGCTTTTCCCTCATCTTTATGTTGGCTTCCAATTCCTCTCTTGTTGGGGCTTTTATTTCAGTTGACTCTATTTTTTGCTCAACTTCGGTTTTTGATTTGGTTTTTTCTTCATGAGTTCTTTCAAAAACCTCTATGTTGGCTATTGTTTTCAGGCTCAGCATTTGCTGCTCAGCCTTGCCCAATAAAATATCGATGATTTCCTTGTCAAATATATTTTGCGCAATGCCAAGCGCTTTGGCATCGTTATACGCGTTTCCAATCAGCAACCTTATTGTCTCTTTTGTTGGATAGCTTGCATAGCTTGCAAGATTGAACGCCCATCTTGATGCATTCATTAACCTGTTTTTGTAGTCATTCTCGTTAATTGACAAAACATCTCTTCCATAAATCAAGCCATTTTCATAGACAGCAACTAAATCCAGCCCAACTTCCATTGGCTGTATGCCTAATCTTGTCAAAATTTCAGCAACCTTTGGCTTGATTTTTTCTCCGGCTTTCACAACAACAGAGTCTTCTTTTATAGATACTTTACCAGCTTCAACTCCTGATTTAATGCCTGCCAAAGCAAGCTCTCCAATGATAGGGCCAGGCGCAAATGATGTTTGTCCTTTGTTAACTATGATGTCTCTTGGCGCTGTCTGCCCTGCTTTTGCAGGAGCTGGGCTTTTGCTTTTCTGCAATGTCTTGCTTAGCTTGAATGGGTTTTCCTTTGTGAATATCAAGGCAGGCATTCCTCCAAGATGCGCTTCAAGCTTTTCAATGCCTTTTTTCTTTGATTTGGTTTGCTCAATTGCAAGCTTCATCAGCCTTCTTTTGGTCATTGTTATAAAAAAGCTGCCTCTTAGCTGAGCTCTCATGATTTGCAATTGCGGTGCCGGAAGATTTTCCATGTTGACAACGCCAATTATGGGGTATTGATTAATTAAATTAACAAGGTTTGATACAAGGTCCTTTTTGTACTGTGCAACATGCGCTTGAACTTGTTCCATTTTGGTTCAGTTTTACAATCTTATTTTTATTTTTTCAATCCGTCCTTCGGACAAATTCTACTGCTCGGCGGCATTAAGTTGCATGCGAGAACGCTCGCATGCTCGCGTTCAGCTACCGCCTCGCCCATACATTTACAAAAACATTAGTATGCGGGGCACCCATCATCAACTTTGCAGTGAAATGGGTCGCGGATTTTTGAATTTTATTTTTGTTATTATTTTATTTTTTATTGAAATTATTTTGTTTATTGATTATATTTTATTTTGCTTCTTTTGTTACCTCTATCTTTTCTCCCACTTTTACAGGCTTGCCCATTGTGAGCTTAATGTATATGTCCTTTATGTTGTGCTTTTCATTTGGCAAAACCTGCAATAATGAGCTATAAACAGTCAAGGCATTTTCAGCCACATCTTGAATATCCATATCCTCTGTGCCTATTGGACATTGAATTAAAGGAGCTGTTTTGTTGATTGCCCTTACAGTTTTCTGAAGCTTTTCGTATAATGGCTTTAGGTTTGCATTTGGAGGGACTACAGAGCCTGATTTTGGATTTGGCATCTTACCCCTTGGCCCAAATACTCTTCCAAATACAGTCGCTACTTTTGGCATTATATTTGCCTGCGCAATAAAGAAGTCAAACCCGTTTGCAACCTTCTTAATGTCTTTCTTGTCCTTATATTTTTGAAAATTGTCAGACATTATTGTGAAATCAAAAATTCCTTTTGCATGCTCTTCCAGCTCAGGCCCAACCAAAGCGCATACCTTTACTTTCTTTCCTCTTGAATGAGGCAATGTAACAAATGCGTCTATCTGATGCTCCTGCTTCTTTAAATCAAGCCCTCTTAAGTTTATGATTAAGTCATAAGTTTGCTTGAAATTTCTCTTCTCAGAAATATCCTTTGCCTTTGATAATGCTGATTGTATTTGTTCCTTTTCCATTTGCCCTCCTACCTAGGTAGTAATGCGGGTTAGTAGAGAATTGGAATATTAAGGGATTTAAAAAGGTATCGGGAAAATTAGCTTTGCCCGAATAGTGCCTCTTGCCCGATAAGTCTTAATTCTGCCCGAAAAGTATATTTTATGATATGGAGTTAATATCAATATCAGAAATCCAAGTATCATAAACTTTTTTTAAATCTGGAGATAATAGGTCAGATAAAAGATTATAGATTATCACAATAGTAGTAAATATCTCTTTTGGGGTAAGTGGAAAAATAGTTTCAGTTGGTGTATAACCAGTTTTATCAAGAGTCAGTATTATGGTTTTTTTATCTTTAGCTAATTGTTTAGCCATTTCATAAACTGCTTCATTTTGTCCTGAAAATATCCTACTTGGATGAACCTCTTTTATTTTAATGAGAGTATTAAAAGCGTCTATGAAATCTTTATCTGCGACATATCGTTTACCATCAGCTTCAAGTTCGTTCAATACATCAACAGGCACTACAATGTTAGGTAATAGTATTCCGTGTCTTTTTAAGCGAGTTAACAAATCAATAAATGCACTAACAAAAGCCACTTGGTCTGGAGAACCTTTTTCTTCAGCCTTTTCTGCAGTGTCGGGCTTGCTTTCAATCTCTTGAAAAACTCAATCTGCTGCAATCTTTTTACTGCTTCCTTTTTTGTCTTGTAAGTTCCAAATTTCCTGCCTGTTTTCTCAGACATAACTACATATTTGCCTTTTATTTTTTTAATCATAATGTTATTTTTATAATTCAAAATAAATATTTTTCTATATAAAAACCAGCATGTTTCAAAACCTTTATAAACTTAAAATAACCTTCAGCTCAAAAGGGGTGTGTAATGAAGCGCGATAAAACTATCAATAAGCTATTGTTATCGAAGAAATCCCAAAGCTCGTTGTTTGGACAGCAGATTGCTGGTGAAGTCAAGGAAGAAAAAAGGTTGAATGTTCTTGATACGATTAATTCTCCAAAAGAGCTTAAAAAACTGGACAGGCAGCAGCTTAAGATTCTTGCACAGGAAATAAGGGACAAAATTATAGAGGTTGTTTCCAAGAATGGCGGCCATTTAGGCGGTCCATTGGGAGCAGTTGAGCTGACATTGGCTGTTCATTATGTCTTTGATGCGCCTAATGATAAAATTGTGATAGACACAGGGCACCAAAGCTATCCACATAAGCTTGTTACAGGAAGAAGAGACGATTTTCATACTTTAAGGCAATATAAAGGAATATGCGGTTTTTGCAACATTGAAGAGTCAGAATATGATGTTTTTGGAGCAGGGCATGCCTCAACTGCAATTTCAGCTGCGCTTGGCATTGCAAAAGCGCGCGATTTCAAGAATGAAAATTATAAAGTTGTTGCTATGGTTGGGGATGGCGCAATAACAGCTGGATTGGCATTTGAAGGATTGAATAATGCAGGAGCCTCTAAAACAGACATATTGATTATTTTAAATGACAACAGAATGAGCATCTCTCCTAATGTTGGCGCTATGTCTAATCATTTAAACAAAATAGTTTTGCACCATGGTTACTTTGAATTAAGAAGAAAAACAGGAAATTTTTTGAGGAAAATCGGCGTTGGAGAAGATAGTGTTAACAAGTTGAGCAAAGCAGAGGAGTTATTGAGAACTTTGGCAACTCAAGGGTTATTTTTTGAGAGCATGGGTTTCCAGTATTTTGGCCCGATTGATGGACATAACTTAGATGAACTTATACCTGCGTTGCAGAATATCAAAAATCTGAAAGGGCCTGTTTTGTTGCATGTAAAGACAGAAAAAGGAAAAGGATATGCATTTGCGGAAAAAGACATTGACAAATTTCACGGAATGTCGCCTTTTGACCCTATGAACGGGCAAAAGTATGTCACAACAACAAAAATGACATGGACTGATGCTTTTGCAAATGCATTGATAAGGGTTGCTGAGCAAGACAAAAGAATTGTTGCAATAACAGCTGCAATGAAAAGCGGCACTGGCTTGAACAAATTTGAGAAGCATTTTCCTGAAAGAACATTTGACGTTGGAATTGCAGAGCAGCATGCAGTCACATTTGCAGGGGGATTGGCAATTTCTGGAATGAAGCCAGTCTGCGCCATATACTCAACTTTCTTGCAAAGGGCTTATGATCAAATCATCCATGATGTATGCCTGCAGAATCTTGGCGTTATCTTTGCATTGGACAGAGCAGGCTTGGTTGGCGATGACGGGCCAACTCATAATGGGCCATTTGATATTGCTTACTTCAGGGCAATTCCAAATATAATAATGATGGTTCCAAAAGATGAGAATGAATTGCAGCACATGCTTTATACTGCGACTTTGCTTAAAGGCCCTTGCAGCTTGAGGTATCCAAGAGGAAATGCAGTTGGAGTTGGCTTGGATTCTGAGTTGAGGAAGCTTGAAATTGGCAAAGGAGAAGTGATTAAGGAGGGAAATGACTTGCTGATTTTAGGGGTAGGTCCTATTCTGTACGATGCAATGCAAGCAGTTGAAGAGCTTAAGTGCAGTGCAGCTATTATTAATGCAAGATTTGTCAAGCCGCTTGATGAAGAATTAATATTAAAATATTCAAAAAAAATAAAAAATATAATCACATTGGAGGAGGCAACTATTAACGGTGGCTTTGGAAGTGCTGTTTTGGAATTGTTAAATAAAAATTCAATTAAATCCACCATAAAAATAATCGGCGTTCCTGACAAATTCATAGAGCATGGCAAACCCGACATACAGAAAAAATTGGCAGGAATTGATAAAGACAGCATAAAGAAAGCAATTGAAGAAATGTTAAGGAAGAAATAATTTTTATTTTTTGAAATTTAATGGTAGGAAAATTAATGCGTTATGAGGGATTAAAAATATTTAAGAAAAACATTTAATTCACATTTATAAAGACATAGCAAAATAAAATAATGAAAAATAATTTCAATATGCTTCGCAAAATCTTGGCTCGCACATTAGCTCGCCTATGTATTAAAACAAATAATAAAAAATAATATTTAATAGAATGTTTCCTAGAAGAAAATCAAGAAAGATAAAAGTTGGCAAATTATACATTGGCGGAGATGCACCTATAAGCGTGCAGTCGATGACTACAACTGACACGACTGATGTAAAGGCAACTGTTGAGCAGATTCATGGATTGGAAGATGTTGGATGCGAGATAATAAGAGTCAGCGCTCCTACAATGGAATCTGCAAAGGCATTGAAGGAAATAAAGGAAAATATAAGCATTCCTCTTGTTGTTGACATACATTTTGATTATCGCATAGCATTGGAAACTGTAAAGTATGTTGATAAATTAAGAAAGAATCAATCCTGGCAATATAGGCAACCCAGATAAAGTCCAGATGGTTGTCAATGCAGCAAAAGATTATGGAGTTCCAATGAGAATTGGAGTTAATCTTGGCTCTCTTGAAAGAGACTTATTTGGAAAGTATGGCTATGCGCCAGAGGCAATGGTTGAAAGCGCAATGCGGCATATAAAAATTCTTGAGGACTTGGATTTTTATGACACAATTGTTTCATTAAAAGCATCTGATGTGCCGAGAATGGTAAAAGCATATAAGTTGTTTGCTGAAAAAACTGATTACCCATTGCATCTTGGAGTTACAGAAGCAGGCTCTAAGATTCCAGGCACTGTGAAATCAGCAATGGGCATGGGCATGCTTCTTGCAGAAGGCATTGGCGATACAATAAGAATTTCATTGTCTGAAGACCCAAGAGAAGAGGTAAAA
>JAGVYA010000021.1 GCA_018303505.1 Candidatus Woesearchaeota archaeon | reverse complement strand
ATCTATATCAACTAAAGCAAGATGCTTGCGAGAACGCTTCGAGTTGCGTGCGAGAATGCGCACGCTCGCATTCATCTCAAGCTCGCGTTCAGGTCAGGCTTGGTACATGGACTTTGCAATAGCATTGCTGCTCTTCACCTTTACCCTTGTTGTTTATTTCAGCTATACAACCAATTTCCAGAAGCAGGAAAAGGGAGAACTTAATACTTTGCTTACAGATGCAAAGGCAATGTCCTCTTCATTGACTTTAAGCGGCTATCCCGCAAACTGGGACAATACAACAGTAATAAGAATAGGAATTGCTGATGAGCAAAAAGTAAATGCGACAAAAGTAAAATCCTTCAAGCAGCTTAACTATACCATCACAAAAAAAAAATTTGGAACTGTGTATGATTATGTTGTATTTTTTGTAAATGAGAAAGGAGAGATTATCAACATTAACGGCGTATGCGCCATAGGATACCCTTCTGTAAATGTCAGCTACAATATCAAAAGCGCTTATTATTACCAAGATCCAGCAGATTCATTCTTGAAAGATTTTATGAATAATGTATTTAAAGCGGATATTTATTTTGATGACCAGAATAATGACATATATGGCTTAGATGGCTTAATGAGCAACTTGAGCAAGTACAGTTTAGTAGTGATCGAACATCCATTATTAAGTGGCGGAGATTACAATAAATATTATAGAGAGCTTAACAACTATACCGCTAGAGGAGGGTACATAATCATAAGCGGAGAACTAACAACATCAGGCTCGGGACCAGATTTAAATGGAATTCGATTCTGGAAAAAAACAGGGCAATCAGAGCCAGAAAGAGCAGCAATAGTTAATAACAGCGACCAATACTTAGCGTTAAACGTTGGAGATGCTATCACATTTATACAATATTACTTTGTAACTAATAATACAGTACTTCCTATTGAAACTGACCCTAACGATGATGACTACAACCCGTTTCCAGCGGTTAACTTCAAAATTATCGCCTCTTTTAATAAAACTCCTGAAGATTATGCAATTGCTAAGTGGCAATACGGCAATGGCACTGTCTATTTCTTTAGCGACTTTGATGTTCCAATTTTCAATGGAGATTTCATAAAAGTAGTAGAAGATCTTTCATTAAGTTTTATAGAAGGCACATGCAATCCTATTAATGTTACAGGCATAAGCAAAAATAAGCTTGTGAAGACTGAGCGCTACTTGACTTACAATTCAAAAATTGTCAGAATGATAATTTATTTATGGCAATAATAAATTAAGTTGTCAAAAACCACCAATCATAGATTGGTGGCATGATTATGGTTACTTATGGTTACTAACACATTCAGTGGTTTTGGACATTGCGAAAATCCACGATTTTCGAAACCCTGAAAATTCCTTGAATTTTCATGGCTACAAAATTCCACTTATTTGTGGTGGTTTTCGAGCATCGCGAAAATCATAGATTTTCGAGATCCTGAAAATGCATTGCATTTTCCTGACATCCAAATTCCATGTTATGTTTAGCTATACTTGAACCACTTATGAAACATAAGTGGAATTTTGATGTTTAAAAATAAAAAATAATAATAATTCAATACACGAGGAAATCGGACAGTTGTGAGCGAGTTCGCAATGAGCTCACTCGCATCTCACCGATTTCCTGTGCCCAGAAATTTTAATAAAATTTCTCGGGAAATAGAATCAACAACAAAAACACAATAAATAAAATAAATATTCAAAAATATCCGCAATTTGAAACAATAATGAGGATTATACATCAAAAATTTCAATAAATAAAAAATTCAAAAATCAGCAATGACTTGTCGGTAAATGCTTCGCATTTCCGATCATGCTCGGAAATCTCCGATTTCCAACATTTAGAAGCAAACATGAAGAAAGTGAACCGTTTGTGATGTTTGTTGAAAAAATTTATGGTAAAAGAAAAATATTGCGTTAAGGGAGATAACAAAAAATAACAAAATCAATCACGATTACAATAAAATAAACATAACTAAAACCAAAATAATGAAAAAGGCAATTTTTTTTACAATCGACAGCTTGCTGGCATCAGGCATTATAATAATTGCAGTTCTGCTTGTTTCTAATTTTTATTCTCAGGAGCAGCAGCAAGTCAATGTTAACTATGCTTCTCAGGATTTAGTGAGGGTTTTTTCCACTTTGACTGTTGGTGATGTGAAAAATGATTATGTGAAGACGTTGATTGCAAATGGGGAAATAACAAATACAGATAATACCATTATTGAGCAGATTGGAGATTTCTGGGCTGAAAACACTGAAGAGAAATTGAATTTGTCATATAATCTTACAAAAAATCTTACTGATGACATTATACCAAGCAGTTATGGAGTTAGCGTATTAATCAATGGTGAAGAGATTTATTCAAGGAATATCCCTGTTAAAAGAGCGCTTGTCAGCTCAAGAAAAATCATAAGCGGCATTGCAAAGGCAAAGCCGACAGAGGGATTCACAGCAAGAGTTCTGCTGAATGGAATTAAAAGCAAGAAGACAAATGCCTATGTTTATTTTGGGGGTTATGAAGGAGATGGCAATTTAACAAAAAAATTAGTGCTGCCTAATGATGTAATTTCTTTCAACAGCTCTTATCTTGAAGTGGATTCAGGCGGTAATTTTGATCTTTACATCAACGGCTTTTTTTCAGGAAGTTATGTCAAGGGCTCTTCTGGAGGAGGCAATATGCTTGCTGACAAATGGAATATTAGCAATGCTTATTTGGTTAATTTTAAGCCAGGAGAAAATAATATAACAATAAACTTTGCATCAGAAAATAACTATATTGCCGGAGGGTTTTTAAGAGCAACTTACACAACTTCTTCTTACAATGACACACAAACTCATGGGTATGAAAAATATTTGTTCCCTGGCATTGAGGGTGTTATTAATTTGTATTCATCGATTTACGCCCCTAATGAGCCAAGCAATATGAATATATCGCTTCATTTCCTAAGCCAATATCAAATTTACCTGACAATAGGCAATACAACTGTTTTTGAATCAAATTCCTCTTTAGGCGAGCAAACAATTCTGTTAAATAATTCAAATATTTCAGGCATGCTAAACTACAATCTTCTCGGCAAAAAAACCATTCCAATTAGAATGGGATTGAGGAATGTAAGCTATATTTTAGGAGGCTCAAATTCTGATGCAGCTTTGATTACAGACAGAACAGGCAGCATGAATGCTTGCGATGTAAATGTCAATTGCACAGCAGGAATTTGCGATTCAAACCCAACTGGAGGCTGCCATGATAGAAGAGACAATGTAGCCATTAAATCGAATAAAAAATTCATTGACACAATTCTGGCAACGCAAGGCAACCAAGTAGCCTTAGTTGGTTATGGCTCAGAAACTGATCCAGTATGTGATTTTCATGACTTCAGCATTGACAACGCATCACTTAAGTATCGTGTCAGCAATTACTCAAATGAATTTTGCGACTACACTTGTATTTCTTGCGGCATTGCAAGCGCGACAGAGCTTTTGACTGAGGAAGAAAAATTGCATGGCTTCAATGAGACTTCAGCAATTAATGAGACCAGATTCAGCATAGGCGATGCAACTTCTCTTTATTCAGTGACTGAAAAATTTAACGTTACTATTAACCCAAATAAATTGATCAAATCACGTTTGACGGTGCTAGGAAAATCGGTAGAGACTGAAAATAATTACCAACAATGCATATATTTTAATGGAATCTATCTAGGCAGAATGTGCGAACCATTAGGCGATCCTGGATGGCATACATGTTCTTACCCTTTAAAGCCAAAATGGTTTGTTGGTAATGTTGCAAATGTAACGATAACAGCAGGAACTACTAACGGTTGCTTTGCGACATCGGGGACTAATGATAATTGGGACTTTAAGGATGTAAAAATAAGTGTATGGCAAACTCAAAGCTCTGCGCCTGGCATTGAGTTTAACACAGCCTCTAGCGAAGTGCAAATTGGTGATTCGCCGTTCCAGCAAATTGCCACAGTTAATCTGAACATTAATGTAGACAAATCTAAAACGAAAGCTGTAAGCCTAGAGTTTGAAGCAATTGATGTCAGCCCAAATTATTTTGATTGTGTTTACGTAAACGGCAATTACATTGGCAGAGTTGATTATCAGGAATGGAACAATACAAATGTTTGGCAAAAAGTGCTAATTGATGTGCCAACAGCGTGGATGAAAAATGGAATGAACGAAATAAATTTTACTTCAGGAACAACTTCTGGCTGTAAAAGAACCAGTGGAGACAATGATGAATGGCGCTTCAGAAATGTAAATTTAAGCGTTGTTTGGAGCGATGACGGCTATAGTTATGCCAAGTCTAAATCAATGGTTGTGATGAGTGATGGCGAGGCAAATACAAAAATAGGAGATTGTTCAGGATGTGATTCTGCAGGAGCAAGAGCAGAGACAATTGCAAAGGCTTGCGAAGCTAATGATTTGTATGGAATTAAGATCTATGCAATTGCATTTGGTAATGTAGGCGCAACTGCCATCAACACATTAAACCAAACTGCATGCTGTGATGATTGCTCACACTTCTACACTAGCAACAATGAGGATGAACTGCTGAGTATATACACGCAAATAGCACAATCGGTTGTGAATATTACTTTTGAAGCTCAGTACATAAATATAACCAGCGGAAACATACAAAAAACAAGGCTTTATCCTGATTCTTATATAGAATTTAACTACTCAGCACCAGATATTCAATTCAATAAAGTACCGCTTAGCTTTGAAACTGACAGGTTTGGTAACAATATTTCAACTGGAACTTTGACAATTTATGCAAATACATCAGTTTCAGATGCAAAAGTAACATCTTATTCTGGAAGCAAGTGGACAGACAAGTTAGTTGTTAATGGAAATACAGTCTATAGATTAAGCGACTACGGAAGTGACTATCAGATTTTAGGCGATCCATTTGCAGTAAATATTCCAGTAGGCAATATAAATGAAGGAAGCAACAGCATTACAATAAGCACAGGCGTTAACTCAACAGCACCAACAAATGGCTCAAGCGATGACAGAGCAATATATACTTTATTGCTAAGCGGATTTGCTGATTACAGCAGTGTTGTTGCTAAATCAGATGGCTGTTCTTGGACAGTAAGCTTTGAGGATGGAACATTTTCTACAATAAAAGTTCCTTCAACTTATAGCGGAGCAGATACATGCAGTTATACAAGCGCATCCAAAACTTATGATGCAAATGATGCGCTGGACAATGCAGTTTTCCAGCTTTTCAGCAATTTGGATATAGACAAGAACGGCAAACTTAATGTCAATATCGACGAGAGCAATCTTAATGTGAACACACTAACAATCTCAAAAGTTCCTTCCTTGTGGGGGCCTGCTATAATAGAGATAAGGGTGTGGGAGTAGAAAGGTTTAAATATAATATCTCTTTTTTAATATTAGAGATATTCATGAATATATTTCCAAAATATCAAAATAAGGAAATAAAAGCTACCAAAGCAGCCTCTAACGAACTTTGGCAATTTAAAAAAGATCTTTATGATGTTTTGGAAATATTAGAAGAAGGTTACCCATGTGGAAGTTCAAAAAGAAAACCAAATATTATAGAGAATTGTGTAAAGAAAGGTAACAAAATTCATAAAGCAGTAATTGTAGACTGTGGTAATTACTGGCTTGTGATTCATTTTGGGGTATTTAGTTATAAGAAAAGGTGAGCAGTATGAAAAGCTTGAAGTGTTGGAAATGCAATATGGATATGAATAGGATAATGGATAATTTCCAAGGCTTTAAAGTAAATGCTTGGCAGTGCCCTAAATGTAAGGATATAGTCTATGATGAGGCAGATATACAGCCTATATTAAAGTATAACAAACTTAAAACTGCAAAAAAAGTCGCTTCGAAGGTGGGTGTTTTAGGCAAGAGCAAAATATTGAGAATACCAAAATCAATAGAACAAATATACAGAATTACAAAAGGTAAAAGAATAGAGTTCGAGCTAGAACCAGAATCAATAAAATTGAAAATTAGTAGCAGTTAGATAAATAATTCTAAAATTTAGTGAATATTTTCTAATAAATTTCTGTCAAAAGGTAATTAATGAAATAACACTAATTAAAATAATCGATATATTTATGTATCAGATGGTACAAAAATATAGTATTACGATGTTTTGAGTTAAGAATAAATTTTATCATGACAAAAAAAAGAGGTATTTTTTACACAACAGCTGCAATTGCCTTGACAATAGTCATAATCGTGACTTACAGCGCTTACAGCACATATAGGCTGAGCGACAAGATGGATGTTATACAGACAAGAATTGAAACTGTAAATTTCTTCCTTAAAGATGTTGAAAGAGATATAAATAATGGCGCTTATATTGCTGGATTTAGAACTTTATTAAGCTTTAACCAGTTTATTGCCAACAATGGTACATTTATCGATAATATAAATGAAAGATTTAAGGAGTCTTTTCTAAACGGAACGATAAAGCAGCAGCCTCTTGGCTTAATGAAAGACTCTACTTTTACAGACTGGGCGAATAAAATTTCTACTGAAGCTAATAAAGTTGATATAAAATTTAATTTTACAGTGAATGAAGTTAAAATAAACCACACAGATCCTTGGAGTGTTACTGTTGGCTTGAATCTAAGTTTGGATATCAGAGATAAAAGAAATACAAGCTATTGGATAAGAGATAGATATTTGACACAAAGCATAAGTATTATTGGTTTTGAAGATCCTCTTTATATCATCAACAGCAAAGGAAGGGTAACTAATACAATTGTAAAATCCAACATTACTCAATTTGTTATTAGTGGAAAAGTTGATAATCTTCTAATCCATGCAAATAATTCATGGTATATTGCTCATAATGACAGCCCGAGCTTTCTTATGAGATTTGAAGGCAATCTTGGCAACTCAACTTATGGAATTGAAAGTTTAGTTAATCTGGATGAATTTCAGCAACAAGGCTTAACTCTTAAAGACAGAAGCGTAGTTGATTATATTTATTTTGGAACAAAATCCACAACTAATTTTAGGATTAATAATACGCCAGAATGGTTTAAAATTGACCAAGGACATTTGAAATTTTATCAGGTGGAGAATATAACAATATAAAATCATAACATTTTTAAACATATAATTAAAGAAATTCTGTAAAGATGGAAATAGAAAGCAGTGTAATAGAGACAGGAGTAGACAAATTAGTCAGTCTTGTCAAGGAAAGGGGAAGAATTGCATTGCAAGACGCTGCAAAAGAGCTGGGTGTAAGCATGACTGTAATCCAGGAATGGGTTGATTTTCTCGAAGAAGAGGGCATAATAAGTGTAGAGTACAAATTAACAAAGCCTTATCTTGTTGAAAGAAAATTAACTAAGAAAGAAGTAGAGGCAAAGGCAAAGGAATTTACAAGCAAAAGGGATGTCTTTGTCAGAAAGGCTGAAGTAAGCTTAAATTTTCTTGAAAAACAGGCAGAGGACTTAAAAAAAGTAAAAAGTGAATTTGACAGATTGAAAAGCGAGCTTGGAATGGAGCTTGATACTGTAAGAGAGGACTTAAAAGAGCTTGAGAGATACCAGCAATTAAAAGAAGATCTGCAGAAGCAAGTGGAAGAGCAAAAAAATGAAGCAAAGCTTAAGATAGGAGAGTTAACACAGCAGGTTTCAAGAGAGCAAAAAAAATACCAGGAAATAGCTGTGGGCATAACAAAGGAAAGGGAGGAATTAAGCAGAGAAAAGGCAGAAGCCCAATCCATAGAGGAAAGCGAGAAAATCCTGAATAAAAGGCTAACAGAGCTAAAAGCAATGATAGGCTTGATAGAAAAAAAGGTTTTGGAGGAGGACGCAGCGATAAAAAATTCAGAATTGCACATAGAAAAGCTGATCTTGCTTATAGATGATATAAAGCAGCGAGTTGAGGAGGAAAAATCCATTATTGAGCCTTTGATAGAGAAAAGCCAGGAGCAGGAAAGGAAAGTGCTTGAAATCCAAGACAAGATTATGAAAAAAATAGCGCAAAAGCAGAAAAGCGTTGCAGGTGTAAAGGATGTAACAAAAAAAGTCAAGGAGTTTTTTGATAAAAAATTAGCTGTTGTAAACTTAGTTGACAGGGTAAATAAAGACCGTGATGATTTGGAAAAAAGCCTGATAGAGTTAATAAAAAAAGCCAAGTCATTCCAATTAACTGCCAAAAGCGGGGATGTAGGCAAGCAAATGATTGATTTAGAAAAAAAGTTTAATGAGGTAAACAAAAAGAAAACCCAGTTCGAAGCGGAACTCAAAGAATTAGGCTCATTTATGAGAAGATAAAAAATTTAATATTCGCATTGTTTGATTAAAAAAGAGGTGTATATTTTGCTGAAACGATTTAGTCTAAAGAAACGTGAGAAAAATGCGCTAGAGAATATTACTTCTCTTAAAGAAGAGGGTTTAAAGGGAGAAGTGAAAGTTACTGGGTTGCCTCCGATTGCTATAAAAGAAAGCAAAAAGAAAGAGGAAAAAATAGAGCTAACTTCTCTTAAAAAAGAGGGCATAAAGCCTCTTGCAGCATACAACTTTGTTTCTGACAATATACCAATTACAATTAATATATACAAAAAAAAGGGCGAATTTGTGCCCATATACGAAGTTTCAATCTCAAGCATAAGCAAGAACACAGAAATAATTCTTGAAAAGATAAGAGAAGAGTTAACATCCCAAGTAAGCTTGGGCATGGTTGATATTCTCACAACAAAAGACACTGGAATTATTGAGCAGAGATTTATGGACGCAATAACAACATTGGTTAATAAGCATTTCCCAGATGCCAATGAAACAACAGCAAATTTCCTAAAATCTTATCTCGTACAAAGAAGCCTTGGCTTAGGAAGCATTGAAATTTTAATGGATGACATAAATCTTGAGGAAATAGCAATTAACGACGCTGAGGAGCCTGTGTGGGTTTACCATGTCAAATTTGGCTGGCTGAAGACAACTATAATGCTTGCAAGCGAAGACCAGATAAGGCATTATGCTGCAATGATTGGAAGAAGGGTTGGAAGGCAACTGACAATACTTGAGCCATTAATGGACGCTCATCTCAGAGGAGGAGACAGGGTAAATGCAACTCTTGAGCCTATTTCTGTTAAAGGCAACACCATCACATTGAGAAAGTTTGCAGCAAAGCCATGGACTATAACAGACTTCATAAAAGACAACACAATTTCAACAGAAGCAGCTGCATTAATATGGCTTGGAGTCCAATACGAGCTGTCAACCTTAATTTCCGGCGGCACTGCAACTGGAAAAACATCAATGCTTAATGTAGTTGCAAATTTCTTTCCGCCTAACCAGAGAATTATAAGCATAGAAGACACTCGCGAGATTCAATTGCCAAAATTTTTGCATTGGATTCCTATGGTAACAAGGCTGCCAAATCCAGAAGGCAAGGGTGAAGTTTCAATGCTTGACTTGCTTGTCAACTCATTAAGAATGAGGCCTGACAGGATTATTGTAGGAGAAATAAGAAGAAAAAGGGAAGCAGAGGTGCTTTTCGAGGCAATTCACACAGGTCATTCTGTTTATGCAACCGTGCATGCAAATGACACCAGAGAAACAATAACAAGGCTTACTAATCCTCCTATTGAAATCCCAAAGACAATGCTTCCAGCAATATCAATGATAGTTGTCCAGTACAGAAACAGAAGAACTGGTGTGAGAAAAACATTCCAGATTGCTGAAATACTTCCAGATTCTGAGGCAAATGTGCTTATACAATTGGACATAAGAAAGGGTGTATTGAAAAAGGTTGCAAACTCAAAAGCGTTAATGAGCACTATAGAATTATTTACAGGATTTACCAGAAGCGAGATAAGCAAATCTCTAAATGAAAAAGAAGCTGTGTTGAAGTGGCTTGTAAAGAGTAATATTAACACAGTAGACACTGTTGGAAGGGTCATGGCAGAATACTACACAAACACGGACAATTTGATGTCTTCTGTAAGAAAAAACAAGCTTTTGGACGATTAAAAAATCATATTTGTTAAGTTTAATAAAAACAATAATTATGTTGACGGGGACTTCACCGAAGGTGGAATGTCGCCCAAAGTGTCAACTGATTGAGTTGTGAGCGAGTTTCGGGTAGCTGAGCGAGCGTTGAGTTAAGCGAGCGAAAGCGAGCTTTCGCATGTCACACGAGCTCTCGCATTCGACTGAACGAAGCTCACTCGCATTCCACTGCAGTTGAGGTGATTAAAATAAAAGCAGGCAATTTAAACACATTGTTCCAGAGGATTTCAAAATTCTTTCCAACGCTTAAGGCAAAGTTAAAGCAAGCGGGCATGGAGGACAAACCAGAGGATTTTATCAAAAAAACATTTGTTTCTGCATTTTACATGACAACTGGATTAGTTGTTGCATTGTTCCTTGTGCTTGCTAAATTAAATGTTCTCAAGGGCGTGTTGTTTCTTGCTGTTCCAATAATATTTTTTGTTATGTTTTTTTACATGATAAGGCTGCCTGACGTCAAAATATCAAAAAAAGAAAAAGAAATCAGCAAGGAAATTGTTTTTGCAGGAAGATTCATTATAATAGAGCTTGAATCTGGCGTTCCTCTGTATAATGCAATGCTCAATGTATCAAAAAATTATGAAGTCATAGGAAGGTACTTCAAGGAAATAACAGACAAGGTTGATTTAGGTACGAGCATGGAAGATGCCCTGAACGAGGCAGTTGAGTTCATTCCCTCAAACGATTTCAGAAAAGTGCTGTGGCAGATAATAAACTCCATAAGGACAGGCTCTGATGTGGCAAAATCCCTTTATTCTGTCATGGACCAGGTAACAAAGGACCAGATGACTGAGGTCAATAAATACGGGAAAAAACTGAACCCATTGGCAATGTTTTACATGATAGTTGCTGTGATTCTGCCGTCATTGGGAATAACAATGCTTATTATATTATCTTCCTTCATACAATTTGAGCTTAGCCTGACAATTCTGCTTGCGCTTGCAGGCTTCCTTGGATTTGTGCAGTTCATGTTCATAGCAATGGTGAAGTTCTCCAGGCCGGCAATTGAGTTTTGATTTGCTTGTGAGACACCCATATTCAGATACCATGTTCAATATAAAAAATCTTTTTAAAAAAAAGACTGGCATAGTCCAGCCAGAAAGAAGAATTGAGTTTTTCAAAAGAAAGTTTAAGAAAGCCCAGCAAAAAAGCATAGTAAAGCAGGAGAGGAAGCAAAGAATAAAAGACTATCTTGAAAGGGCTGGCGTTGATATAAGCCCTCAAAGACTGTCCAAAACCTTTTTTAACATAGCTGTTCTGATAAATCTTGCAATATCAATCTATCTTATTTATTATTTCTCTGTAACGTATGGCATTACATGGGGCACTGTTGTTGCATCAATGATTGTACTTTGGGTTTTTATTTTTGTCATTTTGATATTTGCCTTATGGATTATGTTCTACGTAGCTGTTGATTTAAAGATTTTCAGGAGAAAGGTTGACATAGAAGATGTCTTGCCGGATTTTTTGCAGCTGACAGCATCTAACATAAACGCAGGCATGACAATTGACAGGGCTTTGTGGTATGCCATTAGGCCAAGATTTGGCGTGCTGGCAAAAGAGGTTGAGATGGTTGCCAAAGAAACCATGAGCGGAACTGACTTAAAGACAGCGTTGGAGAGGTTTGCAGCAAGATACGACTCAGTTATTTTAAAAAGGTCAATAAGCATGCTCAATGAGGGCGTGGAAGCAGGAGGCAAAATAGGGGATTTGCTGAACAGGATTGCAACGAATATACAGGAGCAAAAAGCCATGCTTAAGGAGATGTCGGCAAATGTAACAACTTATGTGATATTCATAACATTTGCAACTGTTGTTGCTGCTCCGTTCCTGTTTGCATTGTCCCAGGTGCTAATAGAGGTTGTGAAGAATCTTGGCTCTGCGCTTGGCTCATCGTCAAATGTGGCAGGAGGGGTTGGGCTTTCCCTAAGCTTCTCCGGAACCGGGGTGACAGAATCTGACTTCAGGATTTTTGCAATTGTATCCCTAATTCTTACTTCACTCTTCTCTGCAATGATGATTTCAACCATTAAAAGGGGCAACATAAAGTCAGGGGTGAAATATATACCCATATTTATTTTTGTTTCATTAACTTTATATTTTATAGCTCAAGGAATAGCAAGCAAATTGCTCGGTTTTTTTATTTAATGAATAAAAAGCTAAACTTAGAAATATTTAAATAACGAAAATTAGAAATTTTCGGAATTTAAATCTCCGAAATGCCCTAAAGCATTTCGACAGATTTAAATATTAGTTATTCAATTTGTATTTAAAATAAAAAATGGCTTTAAAAATGAGGTGTATTTGATGAGAATTTCTACTAAGCTTAATAACAAAAAGTCTCAAGCCGCAATGGAATTCTTGATGACTTATGGATGGGCTATCCTTGTTGTTCTTGCTGCAATTGCAGCTCTTGCTTATTTTGGGGTTTTAAGCCCTGCAAAGTTTCTTCCAGAAAAATGCATTTTGGAACCAGGCTTTCTTTGCGAGGGCCATAAAGTAGAAACTAGCAAAATCACTTTAATTATTTCCAATACTGTTGAAGGCAGAACCGTAACCGTCAACAGCATTACAGTGGGCAGTTGCAGTAGTACATCATTAAACACTGAATTGGTTGGCGGCGGACCTTCTAGTAATTTCTTAATAGGGGGCACTTGCAGCAATGGCGCTGTAAAAGACAGATATAAAGGGGAAATAGTAATAGGCTATACTGAAAAAAATACACAACTTACAAAAACAATGTATGGCAATTTAAACTCAAAAGTTGAATAATCATATGATGAGGTGAAAATGATGGTTAACAGAAAGTCACAAGCGGCATTGGAATTCTTAATGACTTATGGGTGGGCAATACTTGTTGTTTTAGTTGCTGTAGGGGCCTTGGCTTATTTTGGAGTTTTAAGCCCGGATAAGTTTTTGCCAGCTAAGTGCAGTTTGCAATCGGGAATTGCTTGTTTAGATCATAGAGTAGATAATGGTGGAGCAGGTGGTGTAGGACGAGTCCAAGTTATAATACAAAACTCTTTAGGCTATGACATGTCATCAGTCACTATTAAAGCTGGTGGTTGCGGTGAGAGCGCAAGCTTTAACCTTGCAAATGGAGAAAAGACCACAACAACTCAAGGAACAATTACTTGTGCTGCAGCATTACCCGGTTCAAAATATAATCAACAGTTGAATATTTCTTACACCATAACAGAAACAGGCTTAAGCCATAACAATATTGGACAAATAACATCAAGGATGGAGTAAATATATTATTTCTTTTTTGTTTTTTATTGTAATTTACCAACCAATATTAAACAAACCTACAACGACCTTCAAAACATTAACTCAATAAAAATAATTCATTGAAAAATATAAAATAAAAATTCAACAATCCACGAGCGACCTTTGGAAGTAATAGTGTTGAAGGTAACCCGCTATGACAGTAGCACTTAATGATTGGCTTTATCGTGCAACTTAAGTATGAGGGCGCCTAATCTTGTCATTTAAGTTAATAAAATTAAATAAAAATCTAAAAGAAAATCTTATTCTTTCCTCTTCTGCCACATGTAATAGCCAACTGCTGCTACAATTACAATTATTACAACAACAATCCATGCGATTGCTGTTCTGCTTAGTGCTGGCTTCTTGACTTCTGGTGCTGCTGGTACCTCTGTTGGAGCTACTGGAACTTCTGCTGGCACCTCTGCTGGCACTTCTTCTGGCGGCGCCTCTGGGATTGGTGCAGCTGGAGCAGCCTCTGTTGTCCCTATAGCGAAAGTGCTAAATCCAGGTGTTATTGATTGGTATAATGCATTATTTGCATCTGCTCCTGTCTTTGTTGTTGGCAATGAATTCCATTTATTATCGCTGTATCTGTACAGCACAATGTTGTCTTCTGCAACATTGTTGCTTGTCAGCCATGATTTTGGCACTCTAAAGTTGATTGTAATCTTTGATGCGTCTGAATCAGCGATATTGCTTTTTCTTAATTGCAAGTATTGGTACACTTTTGCTGCTGTTGCTGCAGTTGATAATGGGTTTGAGGTTAGGCTTTCAACAGTTATTGAAGGATTTGCAACTGTATTCTGCACATCAATTATGACTCCTGTTACAGCTATCTTCTCGTTATTTATGGCTAATACGCCACTTGAGCCTGCTGCTATGCTGTCCCATTGTCTTGCTGCTGATGCTTCTACATTGCTTGTTGGTGCTGCTCCGCCACCACCTGCTGCACTTGTTGTTGTGGTTGTTGTAGTTGTAGTAGCTGCTGCTGCGCTTGTTGTGAAGGCCAAATTGGTGCTATTTGTTGCACAGTTTCCTGCAAAGTCGCATATAGTAATATTCATATGGTAAGTTGTGCTTGCGGTCAAAGTGGGGAATAAAACTGCCTGAGTGGTGTTAAAGTCTGGCTGCGGGGTTGCAATTGTGCTAGTTGCATTTGATGATCCGGAAAAGGCAGTTATAGACGCATTAACGCTTTCATTCATTCCGCTTATGGTTACTGTTGCAGAAGTGCTGCTCTCACTGACCGATATTCTTGTGCTGTTTGGCGTGTTTGGCGCTGTGCCATCTGTAACATTAAATTTCAATATGTAAGTGTTTACATTACTTGAGGAGTCGGTAACATTAAATGTAAAGTTATAGTTTCCATCTAACGCATTGAGATTTTTAAACCTTTCAGTTTGGCCAAGACATATATTTCCGCTCTTTGTCATTGTTACTTTTGGCACTGTCCCATTAACAGAATATTCGCACAATACTGCATCATTCGAAACTGTTATATTAGGCACAAACATGCTTATGCTTTGATTTGCTGCTGAATCTGGAGTTGTTACATTAATTGTTGGAGCATTTGAATTGTTAGAAACTACAACTATACTAAAGTGAGGTACTTGTACAATTGTTTTTCCGCCAGAAGTAAAATTAAAGCATGGCGTTGTTGTTGTTGCGCTAAAGCCGCCAGTGCACGCACTTACATTAGTTCTGCTTAAATTAGATTCATTGCCTATCCACCATATCTCCAAGCCACCGCTTACATTCATTGGCAATACAACAATTCCATAGTAATCATTAGCGTTTGATAAAAACTCATCAATGCTGCTGTTGAAGTATACCAGATGCCTTATAGCATTGCTCCAATTATTTTGTATATCCAGTTGCACTTTAGATTCATTTATTAAGACAGAGAAGTTTATCTTATCCCAATTAGCTCCAGAGCCATTTATTTCTGTTATTGTTACATTTATTTGATTGTCAGCGCTCGTCTCATTTAAGTATAGTAATAGCTCAAATGTGCTGCTTACGTCTGTGGCATTTGCATCGACTTGCTGATAGCTGCCATCTGAGGTTTTTAATTTAACAGTTACATTGGCTGGATAACCCATTAAATTGGTTAGGTATCCGCTTGTACTATTACCTATTTCACCTGATATTATCGGTCCAGTTGCAGTAAACGTGATGGTACTGCTGTTTCTTGAATTGCCTAAAGTATCGTTAACTGTAAACTTAATGCTATGTGTACCGGGCGTAAAGTTAGTATAATTAGATAAAGAGATATTTGCTGCTGCACCTGCATAGCTTCCTGTTAAGTTCAATCTTAGTATCGGTCTGTCGTCCAAATAGTATCCAAAGAATGAAATTCTCTGATTGCCGTCTTTTGCAGACAAGTTAAGAGCTATTTCATTAGGACCACTAAATCCATTTGTTGGATCATCTACTGCTAATGAAGGTCCTAAATCATCAACCAAAAATTGTGTTGTATTGGTAATGAAATTTCCCGCAGCGTCAAATACAGTCACTGTTACTGTCTGGTTAGCTTCCCTTCTTTTACAGTCTGAATAATTAAATGGCCATATCATTGTGTTATTTGTAAATGTTTGTACAGTTGAATTGCAGCTTGATGTAAAGCTCATGTTCTTAAGTGTGCCTGTTGCTCCGACTGTTGCTGAAAAGTTCATGCCGGTGTATGGCGTTACATTAGACTGGTTTATTGCAGATAAGCCGTTTTGCAATACTGTTAATGTAAGTTCTGGCGTGCTTCCGCTTTGTACTGTGAAGTTATGGAAAACTGTCTCGGAATTACTCCATGAATCAATTGCTATTATCCTTATGAAGTGTGTACCATTTGCTAAGGTGCATGCTGAATCATCTAAAATTTGGAATGATGAATTTCTGAATTTTTCTACATTATTAGCACCAGCAGTTGTGTCAAAGAATGCATATTTTTGGCAATTACTTTCTACTCCTGTGCCAGGAGCTACAGTATCATCAACACTTACATTTATACTTGTTAGTTTATTATTGTCATTTATAAACCAACTTACAAGAGGTCTTGTATTTGTTGTATTTGTGTTATTTGTTGAGATAGTCCCATTAATAGTTGTAGCAGGCACAGTTGTATCATTAATTTGTATTGTAAAGTTCTTAACTAAATCGGAATTATTAACATTGCCTAAAGTATCATTGGCAATAATCCTGAAGCTTACGTTCTTGCCTTCAAAATTATTATGGCCTTTGGGGATGGGGAATGAGAAGTTTGTCCATCCGCCACTTCTAAATTGGAGACCGCTTCCATTTACCGCTGTTGTATTCAAAGTCCGCCATTCTTGCCCTGCTGCTTTAGAAGTGTTATAGAATTGCAGCATTCCATATCTTGCATCTGTCAGGTTGTCTGTCCAATTAGCAACTGCAAAAATTCTTCCAGTATTAGCATCTCCTTGTGCTCTTGAAGTGCCTGCAGTTGTTCCTAATTCAAACGAAGCAGTTGCATCAGTACCAGTTGTATTAAAATTGCTTGAATTTGTAAAGTTATAATAGATAAAAATAGGAGGTATTTGATCGACTGTGAAATATACATAATTAGATGATGTATTCATAGCGTTGCTGTTATTGCTTGCGTCTCTGCCAGTAACGTTTATTAAATATGTTCCATTTGAATTAAATCCGTATGTAACATTACAGGTTATTCTGGTTGTGTTCTGCGGAGAAACTGTATCTGCAGATGTGCAGGTTAAGTTTGTTGAAGCGTTGTTTAGATAACTGAACAGCGCCACTTGACTTCCGCCAAGGGTAATTGTAACATTTATCGAAGAATTAGCGCTTAAGTTAAGCCCTGTACTATCAGTGTCGTCAACTGTAAAGTTTATTAATTGGGTTACTGTGGTTGACCTATTAAGTCTATGATTTGCCTCACTTGCAGCAGGTGAAATAAATGTTGCATTTGGCGGTCCACGGTCCTCTCCGCCAACAGCGCCTGAGAATTTGTCAACAAATATATATGTATAGCCTGAACTTAGGCTTTGTGTATTAATCACGCCAGATTCAAGCCAGCATCCATCATTTGGCGGAATCACAATAGAATGATTCAGTATGCCAAATACTGTTGCATTACACTGGCTTATTGTATGACACTGAGGAGCTGACATTGAGGTGCCATTACAGTACATCTTCTTTGAATAGGTTGTACCACCTATTTGTATTATTCCATACTCGTAACGGACTTCGTTTGGTATAAAGCTTGCAATATCAGCCCATGCCATATTTGGTGTGTAACGACCTAATTGCTGCCTTACCTCTGTAGTTGGCGTACTATTAACTCTTGAGTTGCTTGCGTTTGCAAACTGGTCTTCGTCAATTGTGCCAGCAACAATGTGTATAATTGCTTTATTGGAAAAATTAAATATGAAGGTAAAGTTCTTATGAGTTAAGCCACCAACTACAACTCCATCAATTGGATTCATAAATGTGCTTTCTGGTATTTCTGTTCCATTTCCAAGAGTGATGTTCAATCCACCGAATGCAAATCCAGTTATTCCTTGCTGCATTCCAGCAAACATATTCTCCATCTGGGTTACATTCATTCCTTTTATGATGTAATCACTCTTATTGGTGCACGTGAGCCTGCCAAGCGTATCATTTGCGCAGAAACTTACACCATGTGGGCCTGGACTTGTAAAAGTGCTATTAAAGTTCATTATACCCGACAAATTGAAGAAATATTGTCTTGTGTCTAGAGCAGAAATACCAGTTCCGTTCCCTGTCATAGTGCGATTAACACTTTCATTTAGTCCTGGGTTAGGAGCTAGAGGAGTAACAGTGGCATTGGTGTTCAGCACCATCCATACAAATTGAGTAGAGTTATCGGAAACATTAACATAGAATGTGGCTGTTTCGTAAGAAGTTATGTTGTATGCTGTAACATCAGCCAATACACCACCTTTCGGGGTGTCCAAAGTTATTGTAGGAGCTAAAGTATCAATGAAAAATGTTCTATTGCCATTTCCATTGCCGAGACCAGAGAAGTTTAGGGCAGCAGAAGATGTATAATTTGTGGCATAGCACCCTATGTTGAAAGTAAAGTTACCTTCGCTGTTAAAAGTGAAATTAACCCAGCTTAGAGTATTGTTTGATATGTTTGTGCCAGCACTTTTTGGTGTAAAGTTCCTGACACTGTCCCATATGCCACTGGAGTTAGTATACAAAGAACAATTATAGGTTGCATTTTCATCAGGACCACTCCAAACCGGTGTAAATGTAAAATTTACATTTCTAGTATTGTTGCCGCCGACGTAAGATAAATTTCCAGGTGCATTAATTGTTATTGTCAATGCTTCAACAAAATAAACGCTTAGAACAAAAACTAAAACTATAGAGAACAACAGCACAATGTTTACTTTGCCATTTTGAGAATTAAAAAAATCACTTAAACCCTCTTTTTTCATCATCACTCCTCTTTGTATTTGCGGTGAATTAAAGGTTATTGATTTGGCAACATATATTTAAATCTTTTGATTAGTGATATATGCTTTATATATAAAAATTTTAATTAAGTTCGAACTCTTAAAATACCAAACCCCCTTTCAAAATTCAAAAATGAGATTATATTTAAACTTTTCGTTATTTTGGATAACTTATATTTTGGATAATTTATATTTTGCAATACATATATTTTAAAGAATATTTTTAGTAATAATAGCAAATGTAACAGATAAAATGATTGAAAATTCAACAAAAAAAACAATAATTTCAAAAAAGCCTATTTTAATAGATAATATCATTTCAAAATTTATTGGATTAATGTTCTCAAAACAACAAAACAAAGCATTAATCTTCAAATTCAAAAAAGAAAGAATAATTTCTTTGCACATGTTTTTTGTGTTTTATCCGATAGACGTGCTGTTTCTGGATAAAAATAAGATTGTTGTCGACAAGAAAGAGAATTTCAAGCCATTTACATTCTACAATTCCAAAAAAAAAGCACTCTACGCAATTGAAATGCCAAATGGGCTTATAAAAAAAACAAAAACAGGTATAGGCGACAAAATTGAATTTTATTCTGAATGAAATTTCTTAATTCGCATCCTAAATAATGAATCTAAAAGGCATGCTAAAAGATAAATCAAGGAAATGTCTATCAGCAAAGCTGCAGGATTAAACAGCAGATTTCCGGATTTGTAGAAAAATTGCCCGAAAGGCAGGGTTTTAATGTAGCCCATTGAATTGGCAATGTCGCCTGTTATCAAGTGCGCCAACGGGAATCCATAAGCTTTGTAGCAAAATGCAAAAAAGAAACTAATGCCGCATGCAGATTCATTCGCAAAGTAAAGGAATAAAATCCCGATAAATAAAAAAATCAAGATTTTGGAAATAGAGGGTTTTAAAAAATTTCTGGCACTCATGAAAATTAAGATTTAACATGAATATTTAAAATTATTCAATTTTTAAAAAACTATAATACAAAACTGTAATACTTCAGTATATTGAAGCACATTTTGTACATTTAGGATTTCAATCCGTGCCTTCGGCACAAATTCTTGTGCTCGGCAAAAATTGTCTGTCACGAATTTTTGCCTCGCCAATGAACTAACATTAAAATCAATGAAAAAAATTATTTTTAGTGAATAAATTGGCGAGGCGTATTTTAATGGCAGAAAAAATACGCCGAGCACAAAATATTGTCGCGAAGCGACGGATTGAATTTTAACTTCAGAAAGCTAAATAATTACGAAAACCAGCAGATTTTGTAATAGAAAAATTTATATATAAGCCTATAGCCTTATAGTAATGGACACAAAAATGCCAACTACAATTCAGATTGAGAATGAAACGTTAGAGTTATTGAAGAGATTTAAAAGCAGTTTGAATGCCGAGAGCTATAACGATGTAATAAATGCCATACTAAAAGGCGGAATCAAAAAATCTATGTACGGCGCTTTGGGAAAAGAAAAAAGCATGAAAAATATCTTGAGAGGGCTAAGAGATGAAGGCGATAGGTGAGCACGTCTTATTAGACTCTTCTGTTTGGCTATCTTATTTTTTGGCTGAGAACGATTTAAGCAAGGAACTTATAGAAGAGGGCAAGCACTTGCTAATGACTTCTGTACTGTCTATTTTTGAAATTAAAAGAAAGATACTAATGAAAAATGTTAAAGAGCCTAAAATTGAGGAGTTTTTAAAATTTATAAAAACAAGAAGTTTGTTGCTGGGAATTGATGAAAAGATATGCAATAGTGCTGTTGAACTGTCAATCAAGCACAAGTTGCACACTATAGACAGCCTAATTTATTGTTCTTCTCTATTGAACAATGCAACACTGGTAACTGGTGATAGACATTTTGAAAATTTGGAGAATGTATTTCTTTTAAAATAAAATAGTTGGCTTTAAAAAGTTCTTAACATTCATAAAATCGTGGAAAAAAATTGTGTATTTAAAATTATTGGAATTTAAAATTTAAACAAAATTTAAATAATAAAACCAATTCCTAAAGCTATGTTGAAAATTTTAAAAAGCCAGAAATTCAAGAAAGGTTTTGGAATTTTTGCAATAAGCTTCTTATTTTTATTCTTGGAAATAGCCTTGATAAGGTGGGTTTCTGGTTACGTAAAGGTAGTTGCTTATTTTACAAATATGCTATTAATATCGGCTTTTCTTGGAGGAGGCATTGGTCTGCTTGTCAAGAAGAGAAAATACATTAATTATTTTCCATTCCTTATCTTACTCCTGATTTTATCTGCATTCGCATACCAATTAACCTATTCGCTTTTTTTTTCTGTAGGTGCAGTTACAATAGATCAAGTAGAAGAAAAAATTCAAACAATTTCCCAAAGAAGTTTTTTATCAAAGTTGCTTCTTCCTGAAGGCGAATGGATTTGGAACACCTCCAATTTCTTGATTTATCTAGTTCCGGTGTTTTTTCTCTTAAATGCGCTTGTATTCATCCCAATCGGGCAAATTCTCGGAGAAAAAATGGAAGGACTAAGCCCATTAAAAGCTTACACTATCAACATATTGGGCTCGCTATTTGGAATTATAGCTTTGTTTGTAATGAGTTTTTTTTCAATTCAGCCATTTTGGTGGTTCTTGCTAAGCTTTATTCTTTATTTTCCATTTTTGACTAATTTTAAATTTAAAGTGCTTGGCGCATTCTCCTTTATTATTTCGCTGATTATTGTTGGGCTGCTCGGCGCAGGCACTGTTTGGAGTCCTTATTACAAGATTATATCGACCGAAACTAATAAATTCGGGGAGTTTTCGATGACTGTAAACGATGACTCAATACTATCTTCATTAAACTTTAGCAGGAAGGAAACGCTTGGAACGCATTACTTCCTGCCTTATTTGTTCAAAAAGCCAAATAGTGTTCTAATTGTTGGCGCTGGCACAGGCAATGATGCGTATTTAGCTATTTTAAATGGCGCAAAAGAAATTGATGCGGTTGAAATAGACCCGGCAATTATTTCATTTGCTGATAAACACCCTAATAGACCATATGGCTATGATAATGTTAATGTGGTTTTAAATGACGCAAGGAATTTTATTAAGAATGTTGACAAAAAGTACGACATGATTGTATATGGGCTTCTAGACAGCCATAGGGTTTTTGCCCATCAATCAAGTGTTAGGTTGGACAACTTTGTATACACAGAAGAAGCAATTGAAGAGGCAAAAGATATCTTAAAGCCTGATGGCATTGTAGTATTGAGCTTTTGGGTAGGAAAGGATTTTATAGAGGCGAAAATATACGACCTTTTAAAAAAAACTTTTGGTAAAGAACCGCTTGTTATATCAACCGGGAATGTAAAGACTTTTGTTATAGGCGAAAATGTAAAAAGGGCAGAGCTTCCCTCTAGCTCGTCATACACAAAGACTAAAGATTTAAATGTTGTTGTACCAACTGACGACTATCCTTTTCTTTATTTGAAAAATAGATTGAAAGATACAAGTTATATAAGAATACTTGCTATTGTGTTAATCATAACAGTCATGTTGGTTATTTTTACCACCCCAGGCATAAAGTCGTTATCGTGGCATTTTTTCTTTTTAGGATCTGGATTTTTGCTAATAGAGACAAAAAGCATTACAGAAATGGCATTAATGTTTGGGTCTACTTGGATTGTTAATTCATTTGTTATAGGAAGCATTTTGATTATGGTTTTGTTAGCAAATTATTACACATTTAACTTCAAGGTGAATATGCGCATATCTTATCTGCTTTTGGCAGTAGTAATAGTGATGAATTATATGATTAAGCCGAGCAGTTTCCTCCAAAATAATATCTTATCTAAAATTTTTGCAATGCTGATTGTTTCATTGCCGATATTTTTTTCAGGCTTGATATTTGCCACATCGTTTAAGAAAGTTAAAGATATACACAGCGCTTTTGGTTCAAATATATTAGGCGCCGTATTAGGCGGCTCTTTAGAGTACAGCTCGCTAATATTCGGAATCAAAAGTTTGTATTTAATAGCCTTAACCGCATATTTGTTCTCTTTCACTCTCATAAAAAAATAATTCAGTAATAAAATAATAAAACAACAATCTTTATATAACGATAATCAATTCTAAACGTTGATGGGGACGTCGTATAACCTGGCTATTATCGCCGGCTCCAGTTAACTGGAAAAATGAGTCGCAAGACAATGAATTATATTATGGCGATACCGGCTGATCTTTTGCAAGAAATTGCATAGAGCCGAAATCGGGGTTCAAATCCTCGCGTCCCCACTTTTATTTATCTTATTTTCTTCAACAATTTAAACAACGGCTTATAGAACTCGATTAAAAAAATGATAAAAATTGAGATTAAAATTCCTGCAATAAAATAAACATAATAACTTTTAACGAAATCTTTTGAAACAGGAAAATTATATTGGTAAATTGAAAAAAATAAGATTAAAACAGCTCCGATTACTGCAATAAAAAACAGTCGAATGCGAGTGAGCGAAGTGAACTCGCTCACAACTGAAATCCATTTCCTTCTGAATTTATCTATTTTTTTGACTTCTAATTGCGCTTTTTCAAGCTTTTTAAGCTGTATTTTCAGCCGTCTTGCTTTTCTTGCTGCTTTTAAAGCCCTTAACCTCGCTTGTTTTATTTTATAATTTTTATAATAAATTTTAATTTTGTTTGATATTTGCCGCCTGAAGATAAATAAAATAATTGCAATGAGTAGCAAAACGTAGATATAATATTGGTAAAAAACTGAAAATGATTTAAATTTCTTTAAAAAAATATTTTTACTTAAAACAATTTCAATATTTTTTGGATATGCAACATCATCAAATTTTACATGAATTTTTATTGGATAATTTCCTTCTGGGATTTCAAAACTTGGATTTATTTGAAGATTTATATTTCCAGTTTGTTCTGAATTTATTATGAGTTTATTGGGTTCTATAGAAACCCAGCTTGGGGCTTCTATAACAATCTCGTAATTCGCTTGCTTTATGCCGCTGTTTCTGATTTTTATTGGAACAAACTCGTTTGAATAAGAATTTACAATTTTTTCATCGCTTATTGCATCAGCTTTATAGCAGTCGTATTTTGGGACAACTTCTATGCTTAGTTTTTTTTCTGTTTTTATTGAGGGTAAATCTTGTATTACTGCACCCACCACCAATTTAAAAATGCCTTTTGCATTTGCTGGAATATCCGCATTTAATTCAAACTTTTCTTTGTCATTTGGAGCAATTGAAAAAGAATTGTCGTCTAGATTAACCCAATTCGGAGCATTCAAGTTTAAATCAACATCAATTTTTTGCTTTCCGTCATTGATTATTTCACCATCATATTGCTTTTTTGTCCCGCCGCAAACCTTGTCTTCGTCTTGTATCTCCAATTTTAAAGAATGGCATTTTTCCACATTTACATTCAAATTCAAGTTTTTTCTTACATTTCCAATAGAGGATAAAGAATTGACTCCGACAGTATATTTGCCGTTTGTATTCGAGCCCGGGCTTAATTCCAAAAAAATAACACCGCTTTGCTTTTTAGGCAATGAAAATTCCTGAACATTTAGGCTGGCCCAGCTAACTCCTGATGCATCCAGCCTGTAGCTGTTGTCAATAGCCTCTTTATTGACAACTAGGATTGACACTGATTTTTCCTCGCTTTCACAGATGTTATAAGTTCCATTATAAAATTCAAATTCTATTTTTTCCTCTCCTTGCTTTAGTTCGTAAAATTTGCCAGAGAATAAGGCGTAATCTTGAGCATAAACAAAACTAATTAGATATAGGAATACAACAAAAACAATTAATGCCTTTTTGTTTGTGTTCATGAATAGTTTCCCTAGAGGATGAATTCAACTAATAATATAAAAAAGAATCAGGACAATCAATAATAAGATTCACTTTCCATGCTTGGCATCTCGCTTTCTTCTTCGCTGCCATTGCTCTCTATGTATTTTTTAATGCCGAAAAATAAGCCCATTGCGACAAGGAAAATAGCAATTCCTATCAATACTATTTCCAAAATATTCTTTAATTTGGCAATTGACATGCCTTTTGCAGCAATAACATTTCCTTTTAACGGAACCTGCTTTAAAATCTTGTCGTTGCTTTTTATTGTAACCAAAAATATCTGCTCGCCTATTGCATTTGCATTTGTTGAAGCAAAAATATTTATTGTCTTGGACTCTTTTGGTTTTATAACAAATGCATTTGATTCACTTAACCTTAAATCAGCCCAGTTTGCCCCGTCCAGCAGCAATGTATAGCTATTTGCGTCTGGACCTTCATTTGTCAGAATAAAAGGGTATATAACCTCGCTGCCGTCATTATAAATGTCTTGATTTACTATTGGAATATTAATGACTAACTTGTCGTTGACTATCTGCATGCTTTGCTCGCTTTTGCCAAGGATAAAAACTGGCAGTTCCTTGACTTCACTATCGCTACCAAACTGCGAGGATATCTCTGATTTCAGTGTATAAGTTCCTGTTGGGGTGTTATCCAAAATTTTGAGTATGAAATCTTCCCTTATTTCAGAGAGCTTGTTGCTATTTTTTATCTGGTCAACAAATTTTGTGGATGAAATGCCAAGCTCGGGAATGCTGACTTTTGCATTGATGCCTTCGAGCGGAACAACACCGCTGTTTTTGAAGCTTAATCTAGCAATAAGATTTTTGCCCGCTTCCGCATTATCGGGTGTTAATGAAATGCTGCTTATAACAAATGGGAACTTCTTTTGGCTTATTTTCAAGCCGTATAACTTTTCTTCTGAGTCGCCTTCTGCATCAACAACTTTTACCTTAAGCCTAAAATTGCTCTGCTCAAATTTAACAGGCAAACTCAACTCAAGCTCTTTAACAGCATTTTCTCCATCAGCAATGTCAAATGTTGTTGTTGCATCAGCAACTACATCTCCATTTTCAAAAGCAAGAACTGCATCGATATGAGCATCTTCAACATTCTCAAGAGCTGTCAACCTTACTTTTAAATTAAGCTTTTTCTCTCCTTTGTCTATAACAACAAAATTATTTTCATTTTCTGCCAAAGCATCACCTTCAAGCTCAACGCTGTCAATTGAAATGTCAAGCTCTTCTCTTGCGCCTCCGCCAGCGCCGCCTGTAAATTTTATGCCATATGATTTCTGCTCTGTACCTCCTTTTACGTCCACAACCCTCACTTCAAGCCTGAAGTCTTTTTGTCTTTTTAGAACATCAATAAGCTTCATGTTCAAAGCTACAAGAGTGCTTTGATTTGTCTTCAAAGTAAAAGTGCCTGTTGAGTCAGCAACTGTGTTGCCTGTTTTCAAATCTGTCAAAATAGCTTCGACATGTATATTGCTTACATCCTCTGTAGCTGTAAGGCTTATTTGCAAATCAATCTCATCTTCGTCCTCTAAGAAGTTTGTTCTGCCTTCTGCAAGGACTTTGCCATTTGCCTTAACCCTGTCAATAGAAACATCACCTGCATTGCCAAAAACATCGGCATAGCCAATAGCGCTGAATAAAGAGACAAGTACAAGCAAAAATGCTGTCAAACCAAAAATTTTCTTGTTCATTAAATAATCAACCCCAAATACTTAGTTATGTGGTAGTATATGACCCTTTTTAAAGTTTTCGTTATTGGAGAGTAGGTACAATTTTGGCTTTATTTATGCATACAGGGCATTACCTATATAAATTGGGCAAATTTACCAAAAAGCCATGATAGCAATAGTTGGTGCTGGTCCTGCAGGCAGCTACCTAGGTTATTTGCTGGCAAAGCAGGGCAAGGAAGTGACAATTTTGGAAGAGCATAGCCAAGTTGGCTCACCTGTACAATGCACTGGCATTGTCACACATTCTATTGAAAAGTTCTTCAAGCTTAGAAATGATGTGATAGCGAAAAGGCTTGATAAAGTAATTGTTGTGAGCAAAAACAACAAAATAACTGTAAATGTCGATGAAATAGTGATGTGGCGCGATAAATTTGATAGGTTTGTGGCAGGAATGGCAGAAGACGCAGGAGCTGAAATTTTGCTTAATCATCAATTTCTGGGTTTTGACGGGAAAAATTCAATCAAGGTGAAAAACAAAAAAAATGATAAAATAAAAAAACTAAATGCCGGTATACTTGTAGGAGCTGATGGCCCTTATTCTGCTGTTGCAAAGGCAGCTGGCATTGATTCAAGCCCAAAAAATTATATAGGTATGCAGGCAAAAGTAAAGCTTGCAATGGACACAACAGCATTTGAAACATACTTTGGAAATGATTTTCCAAACTTTTTTGGGTGGTGCGTGCCCGAAAGTGATGATACTGCAAGGCTTGGCATTGGCTGCTTCGAAAATGCACAACAGCACTTTTACAAATTCTTGAAAAGCAGAACTGGCAAAAAAGATGTTTTATGCTGGGAATCCGGCTTGATACCATTGTACAACCCAAAAAAGATCATACAAAAAGATAATGTTTATTTAATTGGGGATGCGGCTGCGCAAGTTAAAGCAACCACCGGCGGCGGGATAATCCCTTCTTTAAAAGCTGCGCAAACATTATGCGATTGCATTACCAACAAAAAAGACTACAATAAGGAATTCAAAAAACAATCTGGAAAGGAGCTTCTTTTGCATTTAAGGATCAGAAATATGCTAAATAAGTTCTCTGACAAGGATTACAACAAACTGCTCAATCTAATGAGCCAGGAAAAAGTAAGAAAAATATTAAAAAAATACGATAGAGACACTCCAATACCTTTGGTTACCAATCTATTGTTTAAAGAGCCAAGATTTTTATACTTCTCAAAGATACTTTTTGCTTAGCAAAAGCTTTTTAAAAAGCGCTCTTTACCTTCAGAGAGGTGGTCACAACTTATGGATCCAAAAGAAGATGAAGAGATATCTATCGACTTTGGCAAGATAAAAAAGTTCTTTAAAAGCGATAAGAAAGAAGATGACAAGAATATAGATGAAAATATAAAAGCTATAGAAGACTCTGCAAAAGTAGAAAAAGAAGATGATGATATAGCCATTGATTTCGGTAAGATAAAAAATTTATTTAAAGGTGAAAAAAAAGAAGAAACAAAAGCAGGACACATCACAAAAGATGACGAGGACATGGAATTGTCTTTTGACTTTGGCAAGGTTAAAAAAATTTTTAAATCTAGCGAAGAAGAAACAAAAGAAATTGGTGAAGAAATATCTGTAAACTGGACTAATGTTATTGATTTCTTCAAAAAATATGGCATTGTTTTTCTTGCGCTAATTCCAATAGTTCTTTCAATCTATGTCAGAATGCAGGCTGGATTCTTGCCGATAACTGATGACTGGGCAGTAAATAGTGTAATCAACGGCATAAAATCACAGATAAGGGCAGGAATTGACCAGCAATATCCAAATTTGCCTGATGCTAACAAAAATGCGCTTGTTGATACAGAACTGCAGAAGGTGTTAGCCCAAAATAAGGGGCAGATTGATGAGCAGATAAAGGCAACTTCAAATTATTTCAGAAGTTTTTTTCAGGACGAAAGTGGAAAAAGTTACATGCCGGATATAGACCCATATTACTGGTTCAGATACGCAAAAAATATTGTCGAGCACGGGCACCCGGGCGACATATTAAAAGAAGGAAAACCATTTGACAATCATCAACTAGCTCCAGTTGGAAGATTCGTATTTCCAGACATGTTCCCCTCATATGCATATGCTTATTTTTACAAATTTCTGCATTTTTTTGCTCCTAGTTTAACATTAATGAAATCTATGTTTTACCTTATCGTATTTTTTTCGGCATTGTGCGTACTGCTTGTTTTTTTAATCGCAAAAAAGATTGCAGGTAATACTGGTGGATTTTTTGCAGGCATGATTATGGCAGTTAATGCTGCTTTTCTATCAAGAACCTTACACCCGGATAATGATGTATGGGTTATTTTCTTTCCTTTGCTAATCACTTGGATATTTGCGGCAACCATAGACGTTAAAAATACCTTAAAAATTGTATCTCTAGCCTTACTTGCTGGTTTTTTTACGGGGCTTTATACTTTTGCTTGGAGTGGATGGTGGTACATATTTGATTTTTTGCTTGCAACAATTTTCTTTACATTATTATATCTAATATTTGTTAATTTTGACAATATAAAAAGAAATATAAAATCTATTTTTTTAAATTTAGCTTTGCGAAATATTTTGATAGTGGGTTTTGTTTATTTTTTATCGACAGCAATATTTGCTACTTTATTTTCAGGTTGGTCCACTTTTAGAAACAGCTTTCTTGGGCCTTTAAGCTTCCCATCAATTAAAGCTCCTGTAAGTGCTTCATTATGGCCAAATGTCTTAACAACTGTTGCAGAGCTGAATGAAGGCTCAATTAACGGCATAATAAACTCAATTGGCGGCCCATTTCTTTTTTTCATAAGTTTAGTGGGGTTAGCTCTGGCAATATCTAGAAGCGAAGGAGTAAAAAAAATTGATTTCATTTACATAATTGGTACTATTGTATTTTATGGCACATACTTTTTATTTAGAAAGTTGGGTTTTGACATATCTGTTGTTGGTTTGTTAATTTGGATAATGCTGCCTATTTTGATAAGGATTGGTATTTCTACTTACAAAAAAGATTCATCATACGATTTCAAACTTTCAATACTATTATCTCTTTGGGTGATATCAACTATTTTTGCGAGTATAAAAGGCATTAGGTTCACTCTATTGCTAGCTCCTGCCTTTAGCGTAGCATTTGGTGTTGCTCTTGGAAAAGCTTATGTTTATTTGTCGAAATGGCTAACAAAAGAATTTAAGATTCATAAAGCTATAGGCAGCAGTGTTTTAATTGTATTATTGCTCTTGATTTATGTTAACCCTATTAGAGGTGCTATAAGTACTGCTGGGTCTGATATACCTATCATTAACGATGCATGGCATAATGCTCTAATTGCAATAAAGCAAAACTCAAGCGATGATGCAATAATAACTTCATGGTGGGATTTTGGGCATCATTTTAAAGCTATAGCTGACAGGCCAGTAACTTTTGACGGAACTACCCAGACATCACCTGCTGCACACTGGGTTGGGAAACTTTTAATGATAAATGACGAAAGGCAGGCTGTTGGCATTTTGAGGATGCTGGACTGCGGCAACTATGAAGGCTTTAGAGCCATAGACGAAGTGTTTAATGACACACATCTTTCATTGAAAGTGTTAAACAAAATAATCCTAATGGGCAATGAGCAGGCTGAGAAAGAATTGAAAGGATTAAAAATTAGCGACAAGCAGATTAAAAAAATCCTTTCATATACGCATTGCAACCCGCCTGAAGCTTATTTCATCGCGTCTGAAGACATGATTGGCAAAAGCGGTGTTTGGAGCCATTTTGGCTCTTGGAATTTTGAAAGGGCTGACATATGGCAAAATGCAAGAAAAATGCCTCAGGAGAAAGCAGTTGAATACATGATAAAAAAGTTCAATTACACAAGAGAAACGGCAGAAAACATTTATTTTGAGGTGCAATCGATTTCGAGTGATAGCGAAGCCAACACATGGGTTGCTCCATGGCCAGGCTATGGCGGAACAACAAGCTGCAGTAAAAATGACAAAGAAATTTATGTGTGCGGCAATGGTTTTCAAATCAACTTGAGCAATTATGATGTTTTTGCAATTGGACAGCAAGGCATTGTAAGGCCGAGGATAGTGGCATTTACTACAGAAGAGGGCTTGTTTTTCAAGGAGTTTAATGGCAGCACTCTTGATTTTGGTATGACAGTAATCCCAAGAAATGAAAATGAGCTTGATGTTGTTTTATCGAGCAAAGAACTTACAGGAGGAATGTTCACAAGAATGTTTTATATGCAAGGTCATGGTCTTAAATATTTTAAATTATTTAACCATCAGCGTGGTTTGACAGGAACAGATATCTATACTTACAAGATTGATTGGGAAGGCAAAAATGCCACAATTGTTGAATCATATCTTAAAAAACAAGTTAAAGAAGAAAGTATGATTGAAAATGTAACTTTAATAAAAAACAATACAAACGTAACTAATACAAATTCTTAAATGGAAATAAACAATATTTGGGCTGTAATTCCAGCTTATAATGAGGAAGGTAATATAATCAGCATAGTCAAAAAAACAAAAAAATATGTGAACAATGTGGCAGTTGTTGACGACGGCAGCAAAGACAAAACAAAAGTTTCAGCAGAAAAAGCAGGCGCAATTGTTCTTAGGCATATAGTGAATCTTGGCAAAGGTGCTGCGCTTAAAACAGGTTGTGATTTAGCAGTTAAAAAAGGTGCAAAATTTATTATTGCATTGGACGCTGATGCCCAGCATGATCCCGATGACATCCCGAGGTTTTTAGAAAAATTAAAAAAGTACGATATTGTTTTTAGCTACAGAAAAGCGAGCAACAAAATGCCTATTGTCTTCAGATTTGGAAACATGTTTATATCGAATGTTGTAAACATTTTGTATGGAATAAGTTTAAATGACACACAATGCGGCTTCCGTGCTTTTTCAAGAGAGGCTTATAAAAAAATTAGATGGAACGCCTCTGATTATTCAATGGAGTCTGAAATGATATCAAGGGCTGGAAAGCAAAGATTAAAATATGTGCAGATTCCGATACAAACAGTATACTCTGATAAGTACAAAGGCACGACAATTATTGATGGAATAAAAATAGTCTTGAACATGTTTTGGTGGAAATTATTTAACAGCAGGTAAAATGGCGCTAGGAATACAGATAGCGGGCTTTTTGTTTGGATTGTTTATGCTGTATTATTCTTTCCTAAATTACAAAAGAAAAGAGTTCTCAACAAAAGAATTGACTTTTTGGTTTTTAGTCTGGGGAGTTTTTATTTTAATTTCGTTGTTTCCAAATATACTTGATCCAATAGTTAAGGTAGGCGGATTCTTGAGGGCTCTTGATTTGCTGATTATAAGTGGATTTCTTTTTTTAATAGCATCTATTTTCTATACCTACACGATTGCGCGAAAAAACCAAAAACAGCTTGAAACTATTGTTAGGGCAATTGCTACGAGTAAAAGCAAAAAGAAATAAGATTTCTTATATCGTAAATTGCGGTGATTAGTATAATAAATAGCCGCAATTTACGAGATAGACAATTGCGTACAAATCCAATAATCAACGCAATTGTCTATATATAGATTTAAATAAGGCATAATTTTGCTTCTATGCATGATACCGATAATAAAATTTTTTGACAGATATGTTGGAAATACTATTTGTAATTTCCTAGGCTTATTTAATAGGAAAACTCATGACAGCATAGAAATTAAAAAAATATTAGTAGTTCAATTGTGGGGCATTGGCGAAACAATCTTGACATTGCCTGCAATTGAAGCGCTAAGAAAAAGATTTCCTAAAGCAGAGATTAATGTCTTAGTTACATCAAGAAATGAGGATGTTTATTACAATAATAAAAATATAAATAAAACAGTTAAGTTGAATTTAAATCCATTTTCAATTCTAAATTTTATCATAAAAAACACTCAAAAATATGATTTGGTTATAGACATGGAAGAATATCTAAACATATCATCTATCATTTCTTTTTTTGTCGGCAAAAGAATTGTTGGCTATTCCCATAATGCAAGAGCAGGATTATACACAAATAAAGTAAAATACAACGACAAACAGCATGCTGTTCAAACTTTCTTGGATTTGGCAAGAGTTTTAGATATTAATTATACCATAAATAATTTACCAAAATTGAATTTCTCAAAAAATGACCAAAATATTGTTGATAAATTTCTAAAAAATAATGAAATAAAAAGCAATGATTTTATTGTTTGCGTTGCTACAGGCGCTGCAGAATCAGCAAAAGCGAGGATGTGGCTATTTGATAGATATGCTGAGCTTTGCGACGAAATAATAGCAAGGCACAATGCAAAGGTGATTTTTGTTGGTGTTTCGGATGAGATTAAATTGATTGAAGATATACAAAAAATCATGGAAAGCAAAAACAAAACAATAAACGCAGCTGGAAAAATAACTTTAAAACAATTATTTTATTTGATTGGCAAATCTAATCTTTTTATTGGCAATGACGCTGGGCCGATGCATATTGCAGCTGCTCAAGGTGTAAAGACACTTGGCTTATTTGGACCAAATCTTCCCATAAGGTTTGGACCTTATGGAGAAGGAAATATTGGTTTATACAAAGGCAATAATTGCGAGTTTAGTCCCTGCATTAATGTCCACAAAGGGCAAGTTCCAGACTGCTTGTACCCAAAAGACAGCAATGATTATCAGAAATGCATGAAAAATATAAGCGTGAATGATGCACTGAAAGAAGTTGAGAAATTAATTTAAACTACGTGCCTGTACTCTCCATACGTAAAAAAGCCGACTAACTGCTTTGTTCTTGCCAGCTTTGGAAACAAATCTTTTTCCAATGAAACCGCATTTTCAAATATCTCAAACACTTCAGGATTAAAAATATAAATTCCTGCATTGACTATATTGGTGGAATAATGCTTTGGCTTTTCCTGAAAATCAACAATTAAGTCGCCATCAAGAATTGCCGTGCCGTAACTACTTGTTTTTTCCCTTGTCATCAGCCCCATTGTGGCAATCTTCTCAGATTCTGTATGTTTTTTTATCATTTTTAACATGTCAAAGTTGTTATAAGTGTCGCCTGACATTACAATGAAGTTGTTATTTACTTTTTCTTTAATAGCTTTGAGTGCGTCAGCATTTCCCTTTGCTTGTTTTTCCACAATTTCAACATTTATTTTTGAATCTGAAATTTCATCAAGAAGCATATTTATATTTTTAGTATGCTGCGTTATGATGTATATTGTGCTTATGCCAAATTTTGAAAAGAAATTAATTTGGTGTTTGATTAATGATGTGCCTTTGATATCTTTTAATGCAAAAGCCTGGTGCTCACCTTTCAGCAATAACACCGCAACATTGACTGACTGCTCCTGAATACCTTTTTTTAAAAAGTATTCTATTGCTTGTGACCTGCTTCTTATTACAGAGCCGTCTACTTTAGAATCAACTAGCTTGAGCAAAGAACTATCTAGCGATATGGCAATCTTTGACTTAGTCATGGTATGATAAAGTAGTAAAAAGTATTACTTTATATATTTTTATATTGTAGAATATATACTTTGGAAAAACAAAATATTTAAATAGTAGGCTTAATTAAAGTATGAAATATTCATACTAAGGTGATTGCATGAAAGAAGACATAAAAACTATGATTGTTGAAAGCCTTCAAGTAAAGAAGGCAATGCTTGACGAGTCAATAATTGCAGATATAGAAAGTGCCGCGAAGGCAATACTAAAAGCTTTCATGACCGGAAACCAGGTTTTTCTTGCAGGAAATGGGGGAAGCGCAGCGCAGGCTTCCCATTTTGCGGCAGAATTTGTAGGCAGATACAAAAAGGAAAGAAAAGCTCTGCCTGCGATTGCATTGACTGTAGACTCTTCGTTGCTTACTGCATGGTCAAATGATTATGGGTACCACACAGTTTTTGCAAGGCAACTACATGCTCTCGCGAAACCAAATGATGTTTTTGTTGCAATATCTACAAGCGGCAACTCAGAAAACATCATAAGGGCTGTTGATGAAGCAAAGAAACTGAAGATGAATGTTATAAGTCTTCTTGGAAAAGGAGGTGGCAAGATGAAGAATGCTTCTGACATAGAGATTATAGTTCCTTCAGATAATACTCCAGTAATACAGGAAAACCATCTTATGGTTTTCCACATAATTTGCGAATTTGTTGATAAGAGCATATCTTAGCTGGTTAAAATTTTATTAATCTGTCAAAAACCACACATCATAGATGGGTGGCATGATTATATTACTATCACATTCATTGGTTTTGGACATTGCGAAAATCCACGATTTTCGAAACCCTGAAAATTCCTTGAATTTTCATGGCTACAAAATTCCACTTATTTGAGTGGTTTTTGAGCATCGCGAAAATCATAGATTTTCGAGATCCTGAAAATGCATTGCATTTTCCTGACATCCAAATTCCATGCAATGTTTAGTTATATGTAAACCACTTATGATACATAAGTGGAATTTTGATGTTTAAATAAAATGTTGGACTTTAATAAGATAAAAACTATATCTATAAAGCAAAGAAAGAATAAAGTAAGATTGAATGATTTGATTATGCCTGAGAATTCTAAAATTATGATGAATTCAAACGATTTCAATGAATTGGTTAACAAAATTATTAATTCTTACAAAAACAATAAACAAATAATTCTTATGATTGGCGCACATGTGATGAAGGTTGGCATGAGTTTGCTTATTATTGACTTGATGAAAAAAGGCATAATAAAGCATATTGCAATGAATGGCGCAGGCCCAATCCATGATTTTGAGCTTGCGCTTATCGGAGAAACATCGGAATATGTCGAGCAGACAATCGAAGACGGCACTTTTGGAATGATAGAGGAAACTGGAGGCATTCTTAATGGGGCAATAAATGAAGGCGCAAAGAATAACTTTGGAATGGGCTTTGCAATTGGAAAGAAAATTAATGACTTAAACTTGCCAAACAAAGAATACAGCATTTTATGGAATGCCTACAAATTAAACATGCCAGCAACAGTTCATGTCGCAATCGGAACCGATATAATACATCAGCATCCAAGCTGTGATGGAGCTGCAATTGGCAAAACCAGTTATCATGACTTCAAGGTTTTTGCAGAAAGCGTGAGCAAGCTTGAAGATGGTGTTATCTTAAATCTAGGATGTGCTGTAATACTTCCAGAAATTTTTTTGAAGGCTTTAACAATAGCAAGAAATCTGGGCTTTAAAGTTGAAAACATAACAGCAGCAAACCTTGACATGATAGACCATTATCGCCCAAGAGAAAATGTTGTGAAAAGGCCGACATCATTAGGAGGAAAAGGATTTATAATAATAGAGAAGCACGAAAAAACAATACCAACACTGCATAGAAAGATTGTTGATAATATTTGATGAGATTTTTTTGAAACGATAATATAAATAATGCGCTGAGAAAGTAAAAAATAAAATTACAAAAAACATCAAGTTTATATTTAATAAAACATAATTAAAATTGAAAAAATTAAAAATTATCAATTAAATAAAACATTGAAAAAAATAAATTAAAAAATGAAACAAAGACTACTAAAGAATAAGCCCAGAGGCGCCTGTGCAGGTTGTAAATGTGCTGAAAGAAACCTATGAGCCGGGAGGAGCTTCAAATGTGGCCAATAATGTAGCTGCGCTTGATGGAAATGCTTTCATGGTTGGAATAGCTGGAAATGACGAAGCAAAGAATATTCTGCTTGAAGAGCTGAAAAGGAAAGGAATAAACACAAACGGCATTTTCACCGATAATGACAAGCCAACAACGCAAAAAGTGAGAATTGTCGGAAGAAGCCAGCAATTGCTAAGGGTTGATTATGAGAAAAAAGAGCATGTTCATAAAAATATAGAAAGCGCAATGATAACTTTTCTGGAAAAAACAATCAAAGATATTGATGTTGTTGTAATTTCAGATTATGCAAAAGGGGTTATAACTCCTGAGATAAGCCAAAGGCTAATCCAAATATCAAGGGAAAACAACAAAATCGTGATAGTGGACCCAAAGCCAAAGCACCGTGACTTATATGCAAATGTAACTTTGATAACTCCAAATAACGCAGAAGCAAGTGAAATGACTAATATCGAGGATGAAAGTGATGATGCTTTAATAGAAATTGGCAATAAGCTGTTGAAGTATCTCAACACAAATGTGCTTATAACAAGAGGAGAAAAAGGAATGTCTTTGTTTGAGAGGGATGGAAGCATAAAGCACATCCCGGCAAATGCAAAAGAAGTTTACAGCTTGATTGGGGCAGGCGACACAGTTGTTGCTACAATTGCTCTTGCAATGGCATCAGGAGCAAATCTTGAAGAAGCTGCCACATTAGCAAATATTGCTGCAGGCATAAAAGTTGGAAAAATAGGAACTGCTTCTGTAAGCATTGACGAAATAAAAAGGGAAATTGAGAACCTATGAAAAAGGCAATTCTAGTTGGAATTACGTACCACTGGACAAAAAAGCACTGGACATTTTCGCGTGAACTATTTAAAGGTCTAATTCTTGAGAGATGATTAAATGAGTAATTTTTTCGCTCATTATGTTTTTTCCTTTCCTTCAGAAAGGTCGGCTACGGTAAGCCTAAAAACATATGGCTCAAAAATTTTAGGAAACTCTTGCAGTTCAAAAACTGCGGAGGTTATTAAAATGGTATACACTAAAGTAGATTTAGATGCAGAACAAGTTTTAATTGGAAGTTTGTTAGGGGATGGTGGATTACAACTGAGAGGCAAAGCAATAAATGCAAATTTTAGGATACAGCATTCACTCAAACAAAAAAAATATCTAGAATATAAAGCTAAATATTTAGATTGTTTTAGACCTAAAACTTTAGAATTTAAGGTTTTTGATTCACGCACAAACAAAGTTTATTACCATATAATATTATTGACAAAAACACACCCGGTATTAACCAGTTATTTTAAAATATTTTACAAAAATAATAAGAAATGTATAGCAAAAGAAACATTGCAGAAGGTAGGACCATTAGCATTGGCTATATGGTATTGTGATGATGGTTCTTTTGGATATATAAATCAAAATGCGAAAATTGCCACTTATGTGTCATATGAAGAAAACAAAATTTTAGTGGATTTCTTGAAAGAAAAATTTGATATAAATTGCACCATAAACAGAGATTATAAGAGATATTACTTGTATTTTAGTGTTCAACAAATTAAGAAATTCTTAAATTTGATAAAAGATTACATTCCTAAATGCATGAATTACAAGTTAGGACCGTTTGCAGAAGAAAACAATAAAAGATTAAATGAAGAAAATTTAAAAAGAAGGCAAAAAGATAAGATTAGATACTATAAGTATATGGCAAATCCTATAAGACATGAACTTATAAAAAAGCAACATCAAATAAATCATCAGAGAAGAATGCAAAACCCAGAATATAGAAAGAGATACAATGAATACCACAAAAATTGGAGAAAACAAAAACAAAGCAATCTTAGTCGATAGGGATGGCGTTTTGGTTGAAGACGTTGGCTACCATCATAAGCTGGAAGATTTCAAATTAATACCAAATGCAGTCGAAGGTTTAAAATTATTATCAAAAGATTTTAAGCTAATTATTATCACAAATCAATCAGGCATCGGAAGGGGATATTACACATTAGAAGATTTCAATAAATTCAATAACCATTTAATTAAAGAATTGAAAAAACAGAATATAAAAATTCAAAAAACATATTACTGCCCTCATAAGCCAGAGGACAACTGCGAATGCCGCAAGCCAAAAACAAAGTTCCTTCAAGAAGCAGCAGAAGAGTTTGGAATTGACTTGAAAAAATCATTTGTGATAGGCGACAGAAAAAGCGATTTTGAAATGGGGAAAAATGTAGGCTGCAAGACAATTCACGTGCTGACTGGCTATGGCATTAATGCTAAAAATGAAGTAAGTCCGGATTATTTTGCAAAGAATTTGCTTGATGCTGCAAAATGGATTTTGAAGAAGGATAGCAAATATCAAAAGTGAATAAAAATTAAGATGTCAAACAACAAAATTACAACATTAAAAAAATTAATCCCAATAGTCCAAAAACTAAAGAAACAAAATAAAAAAATTGTTACAACAAACGGCATTTTTGACATTCTTCATCTCGGGCATGTCAAATATTTGGAAGAATCAAAAAAGCTTGGAGATGTTTTGATTGTTGGAGTTAATACAGATTTTTCGGTAAAGCAGAATAAAGGAGATAAAAGACCAATCAATGATGAGAAAGCTCGTATAGCAGTTTTGGCAGGACTTAAAAGCATTGACTATGTTTTTTTGTTTAATGAGAAAAACCCTATAAAATGGATTTCACAAATAAAGCCACATGTTCATGTAAAAGCTGGCGACTACAAGCTAAGCCAAATTATTGAAAAAGGTGTTGTTGAAAAGAATGGCGGCAAAGTTGTAATTGCAAAAATGGAGAAAGGTTATTCGACAACCAAATTAATAAACAGAATTCTCAGATTGCACAAAAACCAATAATTTTTTAAAGATTTATAGTTTTTTTGTGTCATGATAAAACTCTCAGTTATAATCCCGGTATATAACGAAGAAAAGACCATAAGGAAAGTTATAGACAAAGTAAAAAAGGTAAAATTAAAAAATATATCAAAGGAGATTGTCGTAGTAGATGACTGTTCTAAAGACAATACAAAGAATATATTGAAAAACATTAATGACATCTCATTAAAAATATTATTTCACAAAAAAAATGTGGGTAAAGGCTCTGCAATAAAAACAGGACTCAAAAGCTCCACTGGAGACATAATTCTAATACAAGACGCTGACTTGGAATACAATCCAGATGAATATGAAAAATTGCTAAAGCCAATAATAGAAGACAAAGCAAAGGTAGTTTATGGTTCAAGACTAGATGCCATAAGAAAGAATATAAAAAATATGTACAAACTTCATTACATTGGAAATTTATTTCTAACACTAATTACAAATTTATTATATGGGGCAAAAATTACTGATATGGAAACTGGTTACAAGGTATTTAGAAGAGAGGTAATTAAGGATATAAATTTAAAAGCCAACCGCTTTGATTTTGAGCCTGAAATTACGGCAAAAATACTTAAGAAAGGCTACAAAATTCATGAAGTGTCTATCAGTTTTGTAGGAAGAAAGTTTAAGGAAGGCAAGAAAATAACATGGAGGGATGGGATTAAAGCTGCATATTACCTCATTAAATACAGATTTGTAGATTAAAATGAAAAAGCCGAATATCACTATGTTTTTTCCTGCTTATAATGAAGAGGAAAACATTCCAAAACTGCTTGAGTCAGCAACAAAAATTCTGAAAGAGGTCGCCAACGATTACGAGATTTTAGTTATTGTTTATGAAGGCTCGACTGATGGAACAATAGATATTGTCAAAAAGTTTACAGACAAGAATAAGAAAATAAAACTTTTGCTCCAGCCAAAAGATAAAAAAGGGATTGGCTATGCAAAGATAATGGGATTTAAAAATGCAAAATATCCACATATTTTTTATGCAGATTCTGACAACCAGTTTGATTTAAACGATTTTAAGAAATTTTTACCCTATATAGATAATTACGATATTATTGCAGGTTACAGGATTAAAAGGCATGACCCGAAGACAAGGATTATAATATCAAGAATTTACAATGCAATGATGCGTCTTTTATTTGGTACAAAAGAGCGCGACTTGGATTGTGCATTCAGGTTAGTCAACAAAAGAGTTATAAACAATATCAGCTTAATATGCTGCACAGGAGTTGCAACAACTGAACTACTAGCTAAAGCGAGGAAAAGGGGTTTTAAAATAAAGGAGATTGGTGTAAATCATTATCCAAGAATCTTAGGCAAGCCTGTTTTTGAATGGAAAATAGGCTTAAACCTACCGAAGCCGAAAGTGGTTATAGATATTTTGAAGGAGATGTTTAAATTGTGGATTGATATAAGAATGAGAGGCAATTAAAATGGCTAAACAAAAAACTTTTCCAGTAACAGATGCGTATGAGTCAATGTTTGGAAGCAAAGTTGAAGAAACAGAGAGCTTTTTGCCGAGCATTCTTCCATTGAATTTGAACAAACAGCTTATACATTCTGTAATGGAAAAAGCCAAAAAAGAAAAAAAATGGGTGCTTATATTTGTTATTGGAACAAAGCCTTGTTTTTACAAGTTTTACGGCTCAATAGTTGCCGCCAACAAGCTTGGAATTCCAAACTTCATAATAAACTCCAACCAGCATTATGATGATGTGCTGACAAGAGGCTTGACAGAATTCAATTTGCAAACTCAAATTGCATGCAATCTTGCAATAAGAGGGGACTTAGCTCAAAAATCAGCTGAATTGCTGATGAAAGTAAGCTGGTTTGCAAGATACTTGAAAAAGAATTGGCCAAATGTGACGGTTGTTCCTGTTGTATTAGGCGACACAATCATGACTGCAATTGTGCCAGCTGCATGGATGTTTTCAAGGGTTGAGAAAGCTGTGCAAGTAGAAGCTGGGTTGCGCTCAATGGCCCCTGAGGTTATGAAGCGCTACAAAGATGTTGATATTGAAACCTTCATTGACCAGCAATTTTACGGCAAATGGCTGTTGCTTAGAAATGAGCCTTTTCCAGAGCAATGGGACACTTACACTTCTGCGGCAGGAAGTGAATATCTTTTTGCGCCTGTAGAGCTAAACAAAGAACATCTCTTAAGAGAAGGCTATCATGAAAAAAACATATGGGTTGTTGGCGGTGTTGTGGTGGATGCGCTTGAATTGAAAAGAAAGGAAAAAGCAGAGAGGAGTGTTTTTGACGTTTATCCTCAGCTTGAGAAAGGGCAATGGTTAAGAGTTGATATCCATAGAAGAGAAAATTTAACGCCTAGAAGGTTCAAGGCAATAGTTGAAACCACAAGAGATTTGGTAAAAAAAGGGTATAATGTCAATTTTATTGAGATGAGTGCAACAAGAAATGCGCTTGATTATTACAAAATGCGCGATATAATGAACAAGCTTAGAAAATATAAAAACTTTTTGCATACAAATGTATGGCCGGAATACGCTAATGTTGTTGAATTTTTTGAGTCGAAAAATTGCTTGGCTGCCTTAACCGACTCTGGTGGTGTGCAGGAAGAGCTAAATTTGATTGGAAAAGCATGTTTGACATGCAGAGTCAGCACAGACAGACCAGAAACTGTTTATGACGCAAAAAGCAATGTCCTTGTGCCGCCTATAAGCAGCAATTACATGGTAAGATTGATAGCACATATAACAAATAATGCTGCATTAATTAAAAAAATGGGAAGCGCTAAGAAGCTTTATGGCAGTAATGTTGGCTACAAACAAATGTCAATCATTTCAAAGCTAATTAAAAGAGGCGAGCACCCTTTTAAGTGGGCTCATGAAGCGCTTGGCTTGTGGAAAGAAGAGTCAAAAGGGATAGAGTATTTGTGAAATGAGAAAAATTAATGCACATATCATATTTATTGCTGTTCTATTTATTTTGAGTTTGTTTTTCTTAAATAGCATTCTGCATAGAGATGTAATATTAAACAATGTTCACTATATCAATGACTTAATGTTTGTTTCTTACAATACAAAAGAAGCCCTCAAAAATAATGAACTGCCTTTATGGACACCTTATTTCTATTCTGGTCATCCGTTGCTGGCTATTCCTGAAAATTACATGTTTGATTTGAATCTTTTGTTAATTTATTTGTTCAATAATATATATCTTGCCATGAACCTTGCGCTTGTCTTTTATTTTTTTATGAAGAAATATAAATCAGGTGATAAAAATCAAGTTTGATTTAGGAGCATTATTTAAAAGCAAAATATTGGGCAATAAAAATGACTTATTGGCAGTGCTGATAATATTCTTGCTTTCTTTGGTTTTCTTCAAGAATGTCATAGGCACTAATACTCTTATGAACAACGGGCATTATCTCCATGAGCAGACATTTTTCATATACAACTATAAAACAGCTCTTAAAGATGGAACTTTGCCCTTTTGGACACCTTATTGGTACAGCGGGCAGCCTCTTTTTGGCGATGGGCAGGTTTTTTTTCTGAATCTTACACACATATTTATGATATTGCTCAAAAATATATTCTTAGCCATTAATCTTTCAACATTAATTTATTTTTTTATTGCTGGCTTAGGTATGTATTTGCTTGCAAAACACCTTATTGGCTCAAGAAGCCCTGCTTTCATTGCTGCGATTATATTTATGTTCAATGGCTTGATATACGGGTTTATTACAGGCGGCAATCCAAGCATTTTAGAGCCCTACTCGCTTATGCCATTGATATTTTTGTGCATACTAAAAGCAAGAAAATCAAAAAATCCTGTCAATTACTCGATTGCTGCAGGAATTTTGCTTGCCTTCCAAATCTTCTCAGGAGGAGCCCAGGTTTTTATTTATACAACTTTATTTATTGGATTGTATTTTGCTTTTAGCTCAATTAACAAGAATTTTACTTCAAATCTTTTAAAATTGTTTGTAATCGGATTGATTACCTTCACCATATTTTTTGGAATTGCCGCAGTAAAGCTACTGCCGGGCTTTGATTTCATAAATAAAACAAATAGAGCATTTGGCGTTTCTTATGAGGAGTATGTTGGCGGTGACAGATTTGTTTTTCAGGATTTTTTTAAAATATTAGTATTCACTAAACCATTTTCGAGTGCATATCTTGGAGTTACTGCTTTTGTTTTAGCACTGGTTTCATTGTCTCTATGGAAGAAAAGAATGGCGTTTTTCTTAATTTTAACTTCTGCATTTATACTATTGTTAGGAAGCGGCAGCTTTATTTCAAGATTCTTTTATGATTATGTACCCGTTTTTTCACAGACAAGGCATATCGGAAGATCTTTATTTGTGTTTGTTTTTGCAATTTCAATTTTAGCAGGCTATGGTTTCAGTCTTTTAGCTGAAATAATGTCAAAAAAATTCAATGTTTCGAACAAAATAAAAAATGCTTTTTTTGTTGTAATTATATTCTTGATTTTAATTGAGCTAGTTGTTGCGAAAGGTTTGCCAAAGGGCTTTAATATAAAAGAGCAGCTTGAGCAAAATGAGCTTGCTAAGCATCTACAGCAGCAGAATGAAAAATTCAGAATTACCACATTTGATGTTAATGATTTGGTGTCTTTTTACGGAAGCAGCTATTATGCACAATACGGACTTGAAACTTTATCTGGAGGCGGTGGAGTTTGGTTTAATGATTTTACTATGTATTTAGCAGTGGCGAAAAGCTATAACTTTTCAAAATTAGCTGGGATATTAAACCTGAAGTATGCAACTTCTACCCAAAAAGTTAGCATGCCTGGATTTAAGCTGGTAAGGAAATTTGAGGAGTGCATTCCATGCAATGAATTAATAGGAGCGACGGAATGGATAGATGGCCCTTATCTTTACGAAAATGAAGATTTTATGCCAAGGTTTTATTTTGTGAAAAATGCTGTACTGGTGATTGGCGAGAATATGCCTTCAGAAGAGCTTATTTATTCTATTCTACTCAACAAAAACTTCAATCCCAAAACAACTGTAGTAATCCAAGGCTCGCATAATAAAATCAATGATTATGATATTAATTTCTTGAAAAATTTTAATGCAGTAATACTAACAAGAACTTCTATAGACCAAAATTCATTGCAGCTATTGAAACAATATAAAGATTCCGGCGGCAAAATATTTCCAGACATACTAAATAATGAAAACACACTTGATATTTCTGCAATTGAAAATTTTCTCAGTTCTCTTAAAGGCGATTTAATTGAAGTCGATTCAAAAACAATTTCTGTGAATGAAATAGAATTAATGCCAAAAAACACAGGCTTTTTAGTTTTAAGCGAAAGGTTCTCTGGTTTTGAAGAGTGGTTAGCTGAGAAAGATGGCAGAAATATTGATATTTTGAAGGCTGATAGCATAATAAGTTCTGTATATGTTTATAAGCCCGGCGCTATTAAATTTACCTATTATCCTAAAGCTTTTAATCGAGGGCTCTTTATTTCTATATTTACAATTCTGATAATCTTTATATATGTGATATTTATCCTGAAAAGGAAATGGATTACAACGAAAGAAGAATGATGGAATTTGTCAGTTGCAATTTATGCAACTCAAATTCGACTAAGCCATTAATGAATATTAACGGGTTTCATATTGTTAAATGCAGAAACTGCGGATTAGCATATGTCAACCCAAGGCTAAAGCCAGTAAGCTTGCATAAAATATACAACAAAAATTATTACAAAAATCCAGCATTTAACGGCGCAAAATCAAGTCTTTGGGGATATATCGAGTATCTGCAAGAAAAAGATTTTATAGTCGCGACATTCAAAAAGCGTCTTGACCAAATAGAGAATTACCTTAAAGGTGGCAAATTACTAGATGTCGGATGCGCATATGGGTTTTTCTTAGAACTGGCAAAGAAAAATGGCTGGCAAGTGCAAGGTATGGAAATATCCGAGGCTGCCTATAGGTACGCAAAAAATAAGTTAAAGCTTCCAGTACTAAATAATGCTCTTGAAGAGGCTAAATTTAAAAATGAAAGCTTTGATGTTGTCACATTATTCGATGTGATTGAGCATTTGCCAAACCCAAATGCAACAATAAAAGAAATAAGAAGGATCTTAAAGCCAAATGGTTTGCTTGTCATAACAACGCCAGACATTGGAAGCTTATCAGCAAAAATTCTTGGCAGGAACTGGGAAGAGGTTAAAAGGGTGAGAGAGCATATTTATTTCTTTTCAAAGTCCACATTAAAAAGTATGCTTGAGTTGAATAATTTTAAAGTCTTAAGGACAGAAAGCGCTGGAAGATATTTTTCTGTGGATTCTGCAATAAAAAGGGGCAAGATTTATAATAAAAAAATATTTGGATTTATTGAAAAATTATCTGATATTCTTAATTTAAGCAATAAAAGAATTTATGTAAATCCTTTTTATAAAATGACTATGTATGCCAGGAAAATATAAGATTTTATATTATAATAATTGCAAGAAATGAACCTTGAAAAACCCTATTTGGTTATTATTTTCGGACTTTTATTGTTTTTGGGAATCTCTAACCTCTTTGACCATAAATTAAAGCATGATTTTCCTTATGCTTACGGTGCTTCAGATGCATTTCAGCAGCAAACCAGAGTGGAAGGAATTAAAGATGCTGGCAATTACAGGCTCGAGCCTTTTTACATTGTTAAAGGGTACAAGGATGTAATTGGATATTATCCTCCTGTAATTCATCATTTGGGAATTCTGTTGTATTTTGCATCAGGCATTCCTGTATACGATACGATTTACTTTATGGTCTTTTTCAATGCAATTCTTGCAGCTTTAGTAATGTACATCCTAATTAGAAAATATTCTAAGCATATCGCTATGCTATCTTTGCCATTATCCATACTTATATTCTCCAACAAAACATACGTAGGCTTTTTATGGGGGCACTGGGCATCAATAACAGGCCAATTATTTCTAATATGTATTTTTTGGGCACTATCCAGAATTGAAATTAAAAAAATAGAAGTTTTGTTAGGCTTGTTTATTGGTGCGTTAGCTTTATCACACACATCGGAATTGATATACGGTGTTGGATTTATTTTTGTATATGGTGTGTGGCTTATATTAACAAAAAGTTTTACTCTGAGCTTTGTTAAGAAAATAATAATTGCCGGCATTATTTCAGGCTTGATAGGCTTCTATAATCTCTTTGTATCCATCAATAGCTTTATGGTTGTCAATCCATACAAATTCAATATTTCAAATGACTGGGGCGGAACTCCTATACTTTATTTATCTGATTTTAGACTTCTTCTTTTATTTATGGGTTTGGGCTTAGTGATGTCTATTGTAATGCTGAAAAAGTTTGATACAGTTACACTTGCTGGCTTGTATATGTTAGGGATTGGTTATACTAATTACATAGGCTTTGGGATTAGGGCTTTTCAGCCAAGATTGCTATGGCCAACTTACTTATCATTCTTCTTTGGCTTTGGCTTATACACTATTGTTAGATTTATACCTCAAAAATTAAGGACTGTTTCTGTTTTTGCTTTAAGTTTTTTATTCATTTTGGCTTTATCTAATGCCGTACCAATCCCAAATGTGCCCACTTATTACAAGATTTCTTCTCCAGGATTAATGGACAAGTGGCATTGGGATGCTTTTCAATGGATAAGCAAAAATACAAATGAAGATGCAAAGATTTATTTCTTTTATGGTGATGTGTATGACCAAGATGCTATTTTGCGCAACTCTAAAAGAGTTCATGCCCAGATTATCCCAGAAAATTTTGTTGAATTGATAAAGAACAGAACTATCGTAAGGGACTATGCAACTGAGTTTCCTGCAGACCATGGAGCAGGAATGCCTTATATGAAATCTTTTTTAAAGATAGGTCTGCATCAAAGGGAAGCAAGAAACTTGCTGGTTTGGCAGGACCATGCTGATGTATGCTTATTTGATTACTTTGTATTTGACAAGGTTAGCAGGCAAAAGGTTTTGGTTGATTACAATTTATTGATTGTTAATGAGATGGTAAGCAAAGGTGCTGGAGTTGTATTCCAGAATGATGTTGTGGTTATTTTGAAGAACAATAAAGTAGGGGCTGATTGCATTGAAAAAAGAACTTTTTGAGCTGGTAAAAAAGGAATTTAAGCAGGTTGGAATATTGTTTGCATTGGGATTGATAATATTTAAAATTGTCTTTTTTAATGAGAATTTAATCGTTGTGTTTAGAAATGTTTTGTCGTTATTCTGGCTTTTTGTTTTGCCTGGTTATTTCATAATGCTTTATTGGGCAGAAAAGCTGGATTTTGTCGAGAGACTGATTATTGGAACTGCTGTTGCTGCCGGCATTGCAGGCATATTAAGCTATTATCTTGGGCTCTTTGGACTGAATATCAAGTACCATGCTATATTGCTGCCGCCAGCAATCATAGCAGCAGGTTTTATTATAGCAACAAGAAAAAAAGAACTAAAAATTAGCTTTGTTTCTTTGGTTTGTATTTCCTTATTAAAAATGCTGCTATAATAAAAACCAAGAATGTTGCAATAATTGCTATTCTAAATGAAATGACAAGTCCAAGAAGATAAACTAAAGCGGAAAATAAGGTAAGTCCAAATAAAATAGAAAAGACAAATTTTTCTCCTTCTGTGAGTTCAAAATTATTTAGCATAAGATAAAATGGAGATGAAATGAAAATAACTCCAAGAACAACTCTAATTCCAGTTACTCCAAATAATATATATGAAAAAACAAGAGTTATTAATACTGTAATTAACAAAAATACCATTGACTCCTTTGACTCATTATTTAGCAAGTTTATACACCCTTATGTTATTTTTATTATATGCTAATGTGTGGTTTGCCAAAGCTTCGCTTTCAAATTTCTGCATATTATTGAAAGTTTCAACGTCCTTAAGCGCTGGCAACATTGTATAGTCCAGCATCACATACCACTCTTTGGATTTTAAAACTTCTTCCTTATTCTCAAGATAATAATAAAATCTTGTTACATGCTGCGACACAGCTGCGAACCATCTTATTTTCTTAGATGTGACGCTCAACACATTTGATTGGTAGGGAATTCCAAGTACTGTTACATTCACTGACTGCGGAACATTTTCAAGCACCCATTGAGCTGCCTCATATTCCTCTTGATTTAATGTGCCAAAAAAGTCATTATATGTGTTCTTGTTCAGCATTTTTGAGGCGCTTGCCATGTTTATTGACAAGGCAAGATAAACAAAAACTGCAGCAATCATGTACTTAAGGTATTTGTTATAGTTCGAAGGGAGCTTTACAGCATTAGCAAGATAAACTGCGCCAATCGCAGTCAAAGGAGCAAATATGTGTGCAGTTGCAGACAATGATCGGTGCAAGAAAAACGTGATTCCAAAAATATCTCTATGAAGCGCAATGTAAAGGCTTACAAGCCATGCAATCAAAAACACATCCCTTTCTTCCCTTCTTAAAACTAAGAATATTATGCCAATGAGCAAAAAAGGCAGTGTCCAAAGCCCATGCATCTCCCTAAAGGAAAAGTAGCTAGGAGGCACACTGCCAGCGTAATCACTTGGGTTTAAAGACCATTGGAAAAGCCTTAACAAGTCTATTGATTTTTTGCCTTCTGTATCAGAGCTTGGCCCAACAAGGCTTGAAAAAACATTAAATGTCTGGTAAGGAAAGAGCAAGAAAATCACCAAAAAAATGATTGCTGCAATCAGCGAATGCTTCCAGTTAAAGATAATCTTTTTCTTTTTTATAGCCAAAAATACGTAAAGCACTGCTATGCCAAGAATAGAGTGGAAGAAAACAAGAGGGTGCACAAGCAGGTTTATGCCAAGGAATAAGGCTGTTAAGTAAAGATATGTTGGTTTTTTATCTTCTTTTGAATAGTTTATTAGATACTTGTAAAAACAATAAAGGATTATTGGCACAAATGCGTATGCAAATCTCTCTGGCCATTGCCCCCACAAATAAGGCATGAAATCCCGTGGAGAGAAAATTATCAATAATGCTGACAAGATTGCTGGCAGAAATCCGAATAAAGAATTTACAACAAAATAAACGCTTATTATGACAAATGTTGACATTATTGTATTAAGCAAGAAGATTGGAATTACCCTATCGCCTGCAATCACTTCTATAATGCCAAGAGATGTATGAAATGGTGGAGGATACCATAAAGTATGTGGCTTGAATTTATTGTCCAATCCATATCTCAAATCAATATAAGGAGGCAGTTTTTGAAATGACTTGTCATTGTAAGCCATGTAATCAGCTACTTCAAAATGCGACATTGCATCATACTCGCCATAAGGAAGTTTTCTTTCTTGATAAGGCTGCGACCAGAAATAAATGGCAAAAAGATAGACAAGTATGAAGATGAAAGTTTGAATATAGTTTTTGTTTAATTTCATAGATGCATGTCAAATAATCGTCTTTATAAATATTTG
>JAGVYA010000011.1 GCA_018303505.1 Candidatus Woesearchaeota archaeon | reverse complement strand
ATGATGTTGTGTCATATCGATGTGGGGAACATGGCTCAAGCCATCACCCCACATAATTTACTATTGAATAAATGGTTTATCTAACTTTCGGAATCTCTAATAATGTTTCAAACAAACTTCCAAACATCAATATCTCTGCTTAAGTCAGCTTTTATCTCACCTTTTGCTGTTCTTAGAATGACATCTGCTACTTTTTCAGGCTTTGCCCCTGCAAAATTAGTCATTCTTGTTGCTGTTGAGCCTGGGTTTACAGAGTATACATTAATACTTCTCAATTCTTGTGATAATGCTTGGGCAAATCCCCTAACTCCAAATTTTGTTGCGCAGTAAGTTGATAAGCAGGCAAAAGCGCTTTTCCCAGCGCTGCTGGAAATGTTTATTATTGTCTCTTTTATGTAAGGAAGGCATTCCCTTGTCATTTTTATCAAGCCTTCAAGATTTGTCCTCATTTCATTTTCTATGTCTTCAAAAGATTGCTCTTTTAACTGCTTCCATATTACAATGCCAGCATTATTGATAAGAATGTTGATATGATTGAATTTTTCTATTGTCTTTTTGACGCAATCTTTTATACTTTTATTGTCCATAACATTCAATTGCAAAAGAAGAACATCAGCAGCCCCAAAAGAAGCGCATTTTTTTGCAACTTCTTCACCTTCTTTCTTGTCTTTGAAATATGTAACTACAACCTTGCAGCCCTCTTTGGCAAACTTAAAAGCAGTTTCCCTTCCAACGCCTAAGCTAGAGCCGGTTACCATAACAACCTTGTTTTTCAAGTCCATTTTATGCTATCCTTATTTTTAATAAGTTATTGATCTCTTCCTCATTGTAGCAAGTTTGCCTTAAGCCGCATTTTTTGCATTTATTTTCATTATTGCAAAAATCCGGCAATTCTTTGCTTTCAAGCAATGCTATTATATCATCAACTATTTGCTTGACTTCTTGCTTCATGAATGGGTTTATTGTAATATGCCTTTTCTCCTTTGAGTCAAGGTAAACTACAAAGCCCTCTTTTATCTGCTTATTGAATTTCTCTTGTAAAAGCAAAGAATAAGCTGCTATCTGGATTCTATGAGATGGCCAGACACCATCACTTGGAGTTCTGCCTGTTTTAAGCTCAAAAGGCACATACTCATTATCATAGACATGAACTTGGTCAATAATTCCTTTCAGTTTCAGCTCTTCAGATTCAACCCTTAATTCCGATAGTATTTTTGGAGTCAATTTCTGCCATAATTCATCTCCAAAAACATTGTTTGTTTTTATAAAATTGAAAATATTATTTGCTCTTATCGAAGATTCTTCCATGATAAATGGAAAGCTCTTTTTATAGGCTTCAAGCATGTTGATATTGACTTCTTCCAGCCTTTTCCTGTTGTTTGCTATTGCTTTTCTTAAAATTTGAAGATAATTCTGCTTATACAATACTTCCAGATTCTCCAGAGTTGTTCTTTTTTTGATGGAAGTTACTATTTCCTCTTCCTTTTTGTTTATGTTATCATAGGTTTCATGCCTGATTGAGCCGAGCACTAGGCTTTCCTTAGGAGGCTCTTCAAGAAGAAGCACTTTCTCAAGAAACAGCTTTCTGGAGCAGTACAAATAAGATGATAACAAAGAAACGGAGATTTTCATATATAACCACCCTTAGAATGGATTTATAAAGTTTATGCGAAGATGTCCAGTGGTCAAGTATAGTATTTACTAGTAAAATTTGATAAACGCCAATTTAAATATTAGTTCATTCTCTAGAATTATTAAGAAGTGATAATGAAGAAATGCAAAAATTTTATCTTGAAATCAATTTTTGGTTTATTAAGATTGGGTGGGTGACAGAAAAGTGAATTTCAATCACTTAGAACTTTAATTAATATACAATAAATAGAAAACTATTTTAATATGCTTTCAAATAAACCTATTATGAAAGAAGGAGCATATATAGGAGCTTTGGTTGCTTTGCTTGTGTACTTTATGCTGCCTATCTATGGTGACAATGGGGCGCCGGCAACAATAATACCAACCGGCAATGCAATCTCAAGCACTACGGGCTTCAGCACTTATGTAAGCAACTTGCCTTTCAGCATGATAATATTCTTTGCTTTGGAAATACTCGGCATTTCTGTTGGTGCAGCAAGCCAGATGATTTTGAAGAATGTCTATAATAAAAATCAATAGAGTTTCTCAATAAATAGGCGAGGTGGAGCGATATGGTAGAAGAGCGATACCGAGCTGTAAAATTTGTGAGCGAATCGAACGGATTTAATTTTTAATAATTTTTACAAATTAAATGTTTTTGTGCTTCTTGCCTTTCACAATAGGGCACTCCAATAAAAATATATTTTTTCAAAAAACAAATCAAATATAAAATAATAATCTAAAACTTTAAATATTAACTAAAAAATTAACAATTTATGGATGCAGAAAGCAAACTTGAGCTTATAAAAAGAAACACCCATGAAATAATAACCGAAGCTGAATTAAAGCAGTTATTAGAGCAAAAAAAACATCCAAGAGGATACATAGGATTGGCTACTACCGGAAAAATCCATATTGGCTACTTTATACCAATGATTAAGGTTGGCGACTTTCTTAAGGCAGGATTTAAATTTACAATACTTTTGGCTGATATACACGCTCATTTGGATGACCAAAAAGCGCCTTTTGAGCTATTAGATTACAGGGTTGAATATTATAAAGAAATAATCTCTGCTATGATAAGCGCTTTAGGTATAGATACAAAAAATCTCGAATTTAAAAGAGGAATAGATTTTGAATTGGATAAGAGATACACTCTAGACATGTACAGATTAGCAGCTTTGAACACATTTGACAGATGCAAAAGAGCAGCTGCAGGTGTTGTAAGGTTTGGAGAAAATCCCAAGCTTAGCGGATTTATCTATCCGATACTTCAAGCTTTGGACGAGCAGTACATGGATATGGACGTTCAATACGGCGGCATAGACCAAAGAAAAATCTTAGTGTTTGCAAGAGAGAATCTACCTAAGCTTGGCTATAAGGCAAGAGTAGAAGTCATGACTCCAATGTTGCCAGGGCTTCAAGGCTCTAAAATGTCAGCTTCTGAGGAAAAATCAAAAATAGATTTGCTTGACTCGGCTGACATAGTAAAGAGTAAAATTCAAAGCGCACACTGCCCTATTGCAGTTGAAGACAACGGAGTTTTAGCATTTTTAAAATATGTGATATTTGTCCATAAAGGAGATAATAAGCAAGAATTAACAATCAGACGAGCAGAAAAATTTGGCGGCAATGTTGATTATGACAATTACAAAAAACTTGAAAAGGACTATTTGGATAAAAAACTGCACCCTATGGATCTTAAGAATGCTGTTTCCGAAGAAGTCAACAAGCTATTAGAACCTATAAGGCATAAAATGAAGAGCAAAGAGGATTTAATAAAGAAAGCATTTCCTTAGCTATTCCTGCTCTATCACAACCAAAGTGTACTTATCATTCAAATATTTTTTAGCAACTCTTTTTACATCGTTAATTGCGACTTTTCTTATACTTTTCAAATAAGCTTCAGCAAACTTTGCATTTTTTATTGTTTCCCACACAGCAAGATTGTCTGCGCGCTGGAAATTATCCTCCATGGCAAGTGTATGACTCCCTTCTATGAATGTTTTGGCATCTTCAAGGTCATTCTCGCTTATATTTTCTAATCTTCTGAACTGCTGCAATATTATTTCTTTTGCCTTTTCTATTTTATTTTTATCCAATCCGGCATAAACTGCAAACATCCCATAATCGCTTTCGTTTTCGTCATTAATCCCCACTTGATAGGCCAAGCCCCTTTTATTTCTTATCTCATCAAACATCCATCCTGATTGCCCTCTTCCTAAAATTGCGCTTATCACATCAAGAGCATAGCTGTCTTTGTGCGTTCGGGAAACGGTTTTATAGCCAAGCACCATATAAGAGTTAAGAGTTTTCTTTTTCTCAACAAATTTTTTAACTTTTGTCTGCAACTCCTCCTTTACCTCTGCCCTTTTAATTAGCTTTCTTGGCTTTAAGCTTCCAAAGTATTTTTCTATTTTCTCTTTTACATTTTTAGCATTTCCAACAATGGAAATTATCATATTATTGGGAATATAATGTGTATAATAGTAATCTGAAACATGCTTTCTGTCAAAATCCTTCACTGTTTGAACAGTTCCATAAGTCGGATTTTTTGCAGGATGCTTATCAAATAATGCTCTTTGAAACAAAATCCACTGGTGAAGCCTGGAGTCATCAGTAACCATATTTATCTCCTTCAAAATAACCTGTTTTTCCTTTTCAATTACCTTTTCATCGAAAACCGGATTAGCAACCATATCGCTTAGAATGTCTAAAGCTATGTCAATCCTCTTATTGATTATCTTGATAAAGAATGATGTCCTGTCGCCTGTCGTATAGGCATTAAATTCCCCTCCATATTTTTCAATTTCATTAGCGATTTCCCTGCTGTCTTTTCTGTTTTTTGTGCCTTCAAACAGCATATGCTCAAGAAAATGAGAAATTCCTGCCATCTTCTTGCTTTCAAAATTAGAGCCAACTTTAAACATGACTTCAACAGCAACTGATTTAGATGTGTTCTTATCAAAAATGACGGTTATGCCGTTTTTTAACCCGTATTTCCTCATAAAAACAAAAAAATTTAAATCATATATAAGATTTTTGAATTATAATGAGGATTAAGGAGTTTAGCGCAGTCTTAGGGAAAAAAAATGCAGATTTTGCATTATTCTACAGCTCTGACTCAATTAAGATAAATCCTAATGTGTTCTATTTTTCTGGCTATAAAGGTTTGGGAGCATTGGTTATGCCAGCAAAGAAAATACCTTTTCTTGTGGTTCCTGATATGGAAATTGAAAGAGCAAAGAAATCCATGATTAAGAAAGTGTATTCAATGGAAAAGAAAAAGTTTTTTGAGTCAGTATATAAAGTTATCAAAAAGAATAAATTAAGAGCAAAGAATATTGCAATAGACAATAATAATTTTACATTGACTTCTTATAAACACTTCAAAAAACAATTCAAAAATATTAAAACAAAGGATATCAATCTAGATTGCTTAAAACTAAGGGAAATAAAAACAGAAAAAGAAATTCAAATTCTTAAAAAATCATGCAATTATGCTGATAAAATAATCCAGAAAGCAATAAATAATTTTAAAGATTTTAAAACAGAAAGCGAAGCAAGCTCTTTTCTTGATTATGAAACTAAAAAAAACGGCTTGGAGCTTTCTTTTAGCCCTATTGTAGCTTCCGGAAGCAATGGGAGCATGCCCCATTATGAGCCATCCAATGTAAAAATCAAAAAAGGATTCTGCGTTGTTGATTTTGGGGTTAAATGCAAGGGCTACTGCTCTGACATTACAAGAACAATATATGTTGGCAGTCCAAGCAAAAAAGAAAAGGAAATGTACAATTTGCTGCTATCAATCCAAAAAAATACGATTAATCAAATAAAAAATAACAAAAAATGCTCTGAGCTATATGATTATGCAAGCAAAATCTTAGGAAAATACAAAGATAATTTTATTCATGGGCTTGGGCATGGGGTTGGAGTTGAAATCCACGAATTGCCGAATCTTACATTGAACTCAAAAGATAGAATAAGGAATAACATGGTTTTTACAATTGAGCCGGGAATTTATTTTCCAAAAAGATTTGGAATCAGGATAGAGGATACAGTATTATTCAAAAACAAGCCAATTATATTGACAAAAACATCAAAAGATTTATTAATAATCTAAGTGTTGCTTTTTTCTATGAAATATGACGAAAAAACATTTAATTCTGCTGTTGAAGACTATAAAAAACGCATAAATAATGCAAAAAATAAAAATTTCTTCATGATTTTTGATACAAGCGATAAAGAAGCCTTTTATTCGATTGCTCCTTTGTCAAGGGCTTTGCACGACTTAGGAAATGATGCCAGTTGCGTGGGAATAAATGGCAAATCAGAGGGATTGGAGGCTTTAAAGGACGTATGGGAAGCCTTTGAAGATCATGAAAATGGAGTAAATAATGAAAAAACAAAAGCTTTGATTGAATTTATTGAGGATGTAGACAAAAAATCCAAAGGAGAGTTTAAAAAAATATTCAAAAAACCCGATGTTGTTCTTGAGGCAAAACAAAATAAATTTATTGGCTCTATTGAACTGCCATTTCATGCAGAATGGTCTGAAGAATACCGAATGAAGGAATTGATGCAGACTGCTGAAATATTATGGAAAGAGGTTTATGCTCTAAAAAAAGGCGAGAGAGTGGGCATTGGCTTTACGCTGATACCTACTCAAAATTTGATAGGGCATCCTTTGGAGGATTATCTTGACTCTTATTCCATAATATGGGCAATGACGCAAACTGCAAAAAAGATTGCAGAGCCAACAATGAATGCCTACACTTTCAGAGCCTCTATGCTTGAGAAAAGCGAAAGAATTTCTGAGTTAAGGGCAACACTGCTTGGATGCGAATTGGACAAAGATGTTGATGAGGATTTGTTTAAAAAATACAAAAAATTATCAAAGTTATTAAAGCTTGACAGGATAAAGCCAATAGACTTATCATTCTCAATAAGCGCAAAAGGCTATCCTGGAAAGCATCTCTTTGGAGAGGTTATTGGGTATCCTTCATTAAACAAGAAAACAAGATGGCAAACCCCTGCCCAGATGATTTACAAGCTTGATTTCTATCCGCAAACGAAATATGATGATAGGGAGCCAATGGCAAGAGTTGCCTTTACAGAAACAATACCAATAGATATTTTTATTGAGACAAACCTTGTTGACTGGGCTGACATAATGGCAAGAAATCAAAGAATAAAAGACATAATGGATAAGTGCGATATAATCTATATTGAAGGTAAATTAAATGAAAAATACGTTACAAAGCTTGAAGTTGGCTTGGTGAAAGAAGATGGCTCAAGAAGATGGGTTAGAAGGAGTGATACAGATGTAAGGGAAAAAATCAACAAAACATATCTGCAGATGACAGGCATCAAAGCAGGATGCATGGGCAATATACCAGGAGGAGAAGCCTTTACAACGCCAGAATACATGAAAGGAATCTTTGTTGGCGATGTTGTTGTGCATGTTGATCAGAGCTATCCATTGGATGAAAAAAACCCGTTAGTTGTTGAATGCTACGATGATCATTATAAAATAATAGACGGGCCAAAAGACATTATAGACAAAATCAGCAAAAGAAAGAGTGATGCAATGAAAATGCTGCTTGAAGCTGAAAAGAACAAGAGCCTGCCAAAAGAGATAATTGATTTGAAAAAGAAAAATTTTGAAAGGGTTGGAGAATTTGCAATAAACACAAATCCAAAAGCCAGCTTATGCGAATACCTCATTGTGAACGAGAAAATAGCAAGGATGATGCACATTGCCCTTGGTTCAGGGTTCGAGCCTGACAGAAGCACAGAATACCACATGGACATTGTCTTTAACGCTCCAAGGCAGAAGCTTGATGTTTATGGAATTGACAAGCAAGGTAATGAACATTGGATTTTGAAAGATGGGGAGTTTGCAGCATAAATAAATCATGGTTAAAAAATTATTAATTAAAAAAACAAGAAAAGGATTTGGTCTTTTTGCTTCTAAAAATTTTAAAAAAGATGAAAAAATTCTCCAGGTTGATTTAACAAAACTCAGAAAATACAATTTGAAAGAAATTGGTAAATTACCGGAATCGAAAAAAATTCATTCAGATTTTATAGGCAATGGAAAATATGTGATAGGCAATTCAATAGCATCTTATATAAATCATTCATGCAATCCAAATTGTTATGCCAAAATGAATTCAATGACAAAAAGAGATATTTACGCTTTGCGTGATATTGATAAAGGTGAAGAACTCACTCACGACTATACAGCAACTTCAATAGACCAATTTGCTGGAGAAGGGTTTTGGAAGTTCAAATGCAATTGCGGAAGCAAATATTGCCGCAAAGTGATTCATGGAGATTTCTTCAAAATGCCTAAGAAATGGCAACAAAAATATTATAACCACCTTCCACAATCTATCAAAAGAAAATACAAAAATCTATTTAGAAAATAATAAAATGCTGCTCGACAAATCTGCAGAAATAATTCTTAAAGACTGCATGAATTTAAAGAGCAATGAAAGTTGTTTGATTGTTACCGACAAGAAATTGAAATATATTGGTAAAACACTTTTCAAAAATGCAATTAAAATATCCAAAAAAAACAAAATTAATTCTAACAACAATTCCAAAAGCGCATGGGACTGAGCCTCCTGACCATGTTGCAGATGAAATGCTCAATTATGATGTTGTTTTAATGCCAACAACAAAGTCATTGAGCCATACAAAGGCAAGGGAGAATGCAAGCAGGGATGGAGCAAGGATTGCAAGCATGCCTGGCATCACAAAACAAATGATGGAAAGGGCATTGAATGTTGATTTCAATAAAATAAAAACCATTAATGAAAAACTCATTGCAAAATTAAAAATTAAAAATAAAATAAAAATTACGACTAAAAAAGGAACGAATGTTGAATTTTATACAAAGGGAAGGAAATGGATAGGAGATGATGGAATATACACAAAAAAATTGGCATTTGGAAATCTTCCTGCTGGCGAGATTTTTATCGCTCCTCTTGAAGGAAAGACAAACGGCACAATTGTAGTTGATGCAAGCGTTGGCGGCATTGGAAAAATTGATAAAAATATTGAAATTATTGTTAAAAATGGGTTTATTGAAGATATGCAAGGCGGAAAAATCGCAAGTCAATTCAAAAAATTATTAAAAAATAAATTATACAAAAATATTGCTGAGATTGGCATTGGCACAAACTACAAGGCAAAGATAACGGGAAATGTTTTGGAAGACGAAAAAGTTATGGGAACTTGCCACATTGCTTTTGGCAACAACAAGCATTTTGGCGGCAAGGTTGATGTGCCATTTCATGTAGATGTTGTAATCAAAAAACCGACAATATATGCTGATGGTGTTTTGATAATGAAAGATGGGAAAATCAAGATATAGAAAGTTTAATAAACTAGCAATTGAAGATATTCTAAGTGGCTGAAAAAGAAATATCTAAACCAATTGCAATTAAAATAATATTCTTTTATTACTTATTAGCTGGATTATATTCTATACTTATTGCGCTTGCGCTAGTATCTGGAATTGGAGGCAATTTTGTTTCTGATAATGGATTATTTTTTAAATATAAACCAAGTGATTTTATTTTTGCTGGTATTGAATATTTGTTGGTTGGTGTGTTGTCTTTTGCTATATCTTTTGGATTGTGGAATAGGAAGGAATGGGCAAGGATAGTTGGAGTTATAACTGCAGCACTTGGAATTTATGTGGGAATAATTTCGGCTTTGAGTTATATGGAGTGGACTTTTATTCTCACGATTTTTGATGCATTTGTATTTGCATATTTAGGCTTTAGCAAACAGAATAGGGTGTATTTTCTTTAATTTAATATTTAAACCCAAATCTTTTTATACTAAATATTGTTCTTAAATAACTATGGATGCAAAGGAATCAAAGCCAAAAAACATAATTGATAGCATAATGTACAGCTATTCCACTTCTGCAAATCCTTATGATGAAGAAAACAGGATTCTGAAAGAAACAATTAATCGCTTGAAGGAAGAGATTGAGAGGTTTAAATCTTCTCCTCTGATGGTATGTGAAGTGCGTGAAATATTTGGGAATACGACCATTATAAAAATTCCCAACGGCAACCAGTTTCTTGTTAATATATCAAATGAATGCGAAAAGCTTAAATCTGGAGAATTAGTTTTAGTAGAGCAGAAAAACCTTACAGTCATAAGAAAAATCCCAATAACAAGGCGCTTTAATGTCGAGAAATTTGTTATTGTTGAAAAACCAACAATCACATGGGAAGAAATAGGAGGATTAGACCAGCAAATACAGGAGATAAAAGAAGTTGTTGAATTGCCATTAAAAAAGCCTGAGCTGTTCAAAAAAATAGGAATTACGCCTCCAAAAGGTGTCCTGCTTTACGGCGAACCTGGGACAGGAAAGACATTATTGGCAAAGGCTGTTGCAGCCTCTACAAATTCAACTTTTATAGAAGTTGTCGGCTCTGAATTAGTTCAAAAATTCATTGGGGAAGGAGCAAAGCTTGTAAAAGAGATCTTTGAATTTGCAAGAAAGAAAGCGCCTGCAATTGTTTTTATAGACGAGCTGGATGCATTAGCAGCAAAAAGGATTGAAGTAGGCACCTCTGGAGAAAGGGAAGTCAACAGGACATTTATGCAGCTGCTTGCAGAGTTAGATGGCTTTAAGCCACTAGACAATGTGAAGGTTATAGGAGCAACCAACAGGAAAGATATTCTTGACCCTGCTGTAATAAGGCCTGGAAGGCTGGACAGGCTTCTTAACATACCAATACCAAATAAAGAAGCAAGGCTTGAAATATTCAAGATACACTCAAAAAATATGAGCTTTGACAAGAAAATCAACATGGAATTGTTAACAAGCAAAATGGAAGGATTTAGCGGCGCTGAAATAAAAGCTTCCTGCACAGAGGCTGGATATTTTGCAATAAGAAGCAACAGAACTTTTGTAACTAAGGAAGATTTCTTAAAAGCAATAGACAAAGT
>JAGVYA010000010.1 GCA_018303505.1 Candidatus Woesearchaeota archaeon | reverse complement strand
ATGTTATTGTTTTTTAAGTTCCTTATAAGATTTATAAAAGAAATATCCTATTATCGTAAATGTTACGATTGGAGCAAACCATTCTGGGATATGCAAGCCAAAACTGTCAGCAAGCATTACAATGCCAAGGGCAAATATAGAATACATTGCTCCATTCTTCAAGTACTTGTACTTCTTGACATTCTCTATGTTGCTTATAGTAAGCTGCCTCACAACCAAAGCGCCAATGCCATTTCCTATCAATATCAAAGGTATGGAAAAAGTGAAAGCAAAAGCTCCAAGAACGCCATCTATGGAAAATGTTGCATCTATAACCTCAAGATAAAATATCTTGCTTATGTCAGTTAAACTTCCACTTCCTTTAAGCATATCCCTTTCAACCTTTTCAGCATTCTCTTTAAACCCATGTGTTATGAAGAATGCAGTTGAGCCAACTACTGCGCCAAATGCCATCAAAGGATTCCTTTTAATTGCCTGCCATACTATCACAGAAAGCAAAACAGATACAACTGCAAAAAACCACACACCCTGCCTGTGGAAAAAGCTTTCTCCTATCAATCCATAATGCTTTGGCTCAAGGAAAATCCAATGGAAGAACAAAAACACAAGGAAAGTGCCGCCTCCAATTAATAATACAGGCGCGCTTTGCTCAATTACCTCGGCAATCTTTGGGTCGTTTGAAAATGAAGCTGTGAATGCCTGTATTGGGCCAAGAGAAGGATTGCTTGCCCATACTATAAGCCAAGGCAGAATTCCCCTTATCAAAAAAACAGCAATCAGAATGCCCCAAATCAAAAACCATCTTCTTGCCTTCTTGGACATTGTGCCAAGAACTTCAGCATTTATGATGGCATTGTCCACGCTGATTATTATTTCAAATAAACTTAATCCAAGAACTATTAATATGATTGAAAAAATATCCATATTAGAAAGAGACTAGTTTTCAATTAAAAAGATTGCGGTATTATCTTTTATCCAATATCCTTCTTGGCATTAAAAACGCAATTACCAATGGCGCAATAACAATGCCAACACCAAAAATTAATACATAAATAAAAGGATAATTATTGTAGTTAAGCAAAAAGTCCTTTTTTATTTGAGTGAATAAAAGCAATAATAAAATCATTGGAATTAAGTACCTTATAAAAAATCTCCACATATTTCCAATTTTCAAAATTGAATATTGATTGATATAATTTGACATTTTCTCTGAATCAAAAAACCAGCCAATAGCCAGCACCTCAAGCAAAATTGCAATTAAGATATTGTAGTAAACAAAATGGCTTGCAATATCCATTATGTAAAATCCAGGCTTTATGATAAACAACAAGCCAAATAAGAAGCCAAAACCAGCAACAAATATTGCTGAATTTACCCTTTTCGTTTTGAACTTGTGCACAAGGACATGCGATATAGCATAAGCCAAAGAAGCAGCTCCAAATACAAAGAATATTGATAAAAATATAAAAAATAAAATACTCAATAAAGTCGGCTTGTAAAAGAAAGGCAATGCTTGCGCTAAAACAGTAAATGAAGAGTCAAAATCTGAAAATGCCTGCAAGCCGCTTTCCTGCTTCATGCTTAAAAACCCGAGAATTCCAAATACGATAAAGCCAACTGCAATGCTTGTTAATATTTCAAAAACTGCAACAATTGAGGATGCTCCAGCAATAAAACCCTTGCTTTTTCTTGCAAAAGCAGGAATTATCCCAAAAGACAATCCTAAAGATACTATTGCCAAGGAAAAAGAGGCAAGCCAGACATCCAGATTAAAAAGACTCCCAAATCTTGGCTTTAAAAAAGAGTAAACTCCAGTCAAGGCATTATCAAGCGTTAAAGAGTACAGCAAAAAAAACAGCATCAAAATTGCCAATACGGGAAATGTTATCAAAAACCCTCTTTTTATGCTTTCAAAACCATTTCTGACATAGAAAAAAATTATTATCCATGCTGTAATTAGCGCAAGAAAAACAGGCAATGAAAATTGGGTAAACCCATTAAATCCATCAGAAGCTTGAAGCACATTGTTAAAAAAATATCCTTTAGCGTCATTCTTCCACTGCAATCCAAAGGATACAAAAAAATAGATTACATGCCATGAAAGCAAAACAGCATAAAAGCTCATCACAATAAAAGCATTAAACAGCATCAGCCATCCAATGCTGCTGAACCATTTTCTTACTGATGCAAACAAATCAACAGCATTCTTGTTGAAATACTGCCCGATTGAAAATTCAAGCATAAGCAAAGGAAACCCTAATGCAAATAAAGCAATCAAATAAGGTATAAAGAACAAGCCTGTATATTTAAACGAATAATAAGGATAAAGCCATATATTCCCAATGCCGATTGCTGATGCTGCAGATAATAAAACAAAAAAGAATCTTGAATTGTTCCCCATTCTCCAAAGTATCTTCCCATTAAATTTAAACCTTTTGATTGTTAGAATTATGGAGTGATGACAGATTAATTTATAAATAGTGTCTATTAACAATAGTGTATGTTATCGCCATTAGAAATGAGGGCAGCTTACGAAACCATAAGAAAAGATTTTTGTATAGAATTAACATGGGTTGAGAAAGTAGCCCTTTCCTATTATATAACTAGTTTTGGTGAATTAGCAAAAATAGGACACCCTATTAATCCTTATGCGGAAGCAATCACTAGATTTATGATAGACTATTTTGGGTTAGACCGATACGAATTAAGAGTTACAACTGTTAGAACTTTTCAAAATGGAAGAGTTCAAATGAGGCAAGTTGGTTCTGATTTTATCGATAATCCTGATGGAAAATTTCAAGAATATTGTAGAAGAAAAGTTAATGAATGGAGAGCTGAAAGAGAGTTAATTTAGGTTCATTTCAATCTAAATCAATAATTTAATAAACCAAAAACCATACCTTGCAGCCATGCAACCCTTAATACAGAAATACATTCCAAAAACAACAAAAGACGTTTTTGGACAAGACGATAGTATAAAGCAATTAAAGAATTTTATAGTCAATTTCAAGAAAGAAAAAAAGAAATCTGCGTTAATCTATGGCTCGTCTGGAACAGGAAAAACCTCTTCTGTCTATACAATAGCAAATGAAATTGGATATGAAGTAATTGAAGTCAATGCATCCGATTTCAGAAACGCAGAGCAGATAAACCAAAAAGTCGGAAATGCAATAAAGCAGCAAAGCCTGTTTGCAAAAGGAAAAATAATACTTGTTGATGAGATAGACGGCTTATCAGGGCATGAAGACAGAGGGGGCATACAGGCAATAACAAAGCTCATAGGAGATTCCTCATATCCAATAATATTGACAGCAACAAATCCCTTTGACAACAAATTCAGCTCTTTGAGAAGCAAATCAAATTTGATGGAGTTCAAGCAGCTTGATTACTTGTCGATTTTTAATATTTTTAAAAAAATATGCGATAATGAGAAAATAAAATACGATGAAGAAATCCTCAAAGCCCTTTCAAGAAGAGCTGGAGGAGATGCAAGAGCTGCAATAAATGACTTGCAAATGCTCGCCCAAAATAAGAAAGAATTGACAAAAGAAAGCTTGGAAGAACTTGCAGAAAGAAATAAAACAGACAGCATAATGACAGCATTAAACAAAATATTCAAGACAACTGACATTAAGATTGCAATTTCAGCATTTGACAATGTTAAAGAGGATTTAGACGAGCAATTGCTGTGGATTGACGAAAATCTGCCTAAGGAATACACAAAGCCGCAAGAACTTGCAAAAGCATACGAAATGCTGAGCAAAGCAGATGTTTTTAAAAGGCGCATTAAAAGATGGCAGCATTACAGGTTTCTTGTTTATATCAATGCCTTAATCACAGCAGGAATTGCATCTGCCAAGAATGAAAAGTACAAGAACTTAGTGCAATACAAGCCAACCGGAAGAATTTTAAAGCTCTGGTGGGCAAACCAAAAAGCTGCAAAAAAGAAAGAAATAGCTGCAAGAATTGCAGAAAAAACCCATTCCTCAAAAAAAGAAATTATAAAAAGCACAATGCCTTACCTGCCGATTATTTTTAAAAATAAGGAGATGAGGAGCAATATTATCAATTATTTGAATTTGAATGAAGAGGAAGTGGAGTGGTTGAAAAGCCAAGTGAAGATATAAATACTGTTTCTCAACAATTAAACATTTAAATACTACTATTAAAATCTTAATCGAAAATGGACATTCCAAAAAACTACAATCCAAAAGAATCTGAGCTAAAATGGCTCGAGTTCTGGGAAAAGGAAAAAATCTATGAGTTCAATCCTAAAAGCAAGGCAAAGATTTACTCTGTTGACACTCCCCCTCCAACAGTCTCTGGCAAAATGCACCTAGGTCATTCATTCTCATACACTCAGCAGGACTTTGTTGTAAGATTTCACAGAATGCTTGGAGAAAATGTATTTTATCCATTTGGCGTTGATGATAATGGTCTTGCAACTGAAAGGATGATTGAGAAAATGAAAAATGTAAAAGGACAGTTCATGCCACGACAGGAATTTGTTAAATTATGCTATAAAACTGTAGAAGAGATAAGGGATGATTTTGTATATGATTGGAAAAGTATAGGTGTTAGCGCAGATTTCAATATTTTTTATTCAACAATAAATAAACATTCCCAAAAAATATCCCAGCGCTCTTTCATCGATTTGTACAAAATGGGACGCATATATAGAAGAAGAGCCCCTTTTGTTTGGTGCCCGGAATGCCAGACTGCAATTGCCCAAGTTGAGATGAAAGACAGCGAAAGGGACAGCAAAATGGTTTATATGAAATTTGACACCAGCTTAGGCGAGCAAATCACAATTGCAACAACAAGGCCAGAATTATTGCCAGCATGCGTTGCAATTCATATTCACCCAGACGATAAAAGGTATAAAAAGTTTATTGGGGCAAAGGCAAAAATCCCATTTTCAAGCAGGGAAGTTACTATAACTGCAAATAAGGATGTTGACATGGAGTTTGGCTCTGGAATTGTTTATCATTGCACTTACGGGGATATGGATGATGTAAAATGGCTGGAAGAATTAAAAATAGAGCCAATTGAAATTCTCAACAAAGATGGCATCTTAAATGAAAAAGCTGGCCGATTTAAAGGGCTTCATGTAAAAAAAGCAAGAGAAGCTGTCATCAAGGCACTGGAAGAGGAAGGAAGAATTGCAAAAATAGAGCCAATAAGGCATGTTGTAAATGTTCATGAAAGATGCGAAACTGATATAGAAATTCTTAACACAGAGCAGTGGTTTATAAGATACCTTGACTTAAAAGATGAGTTCATAAAATATGGAAGAAAAATAAAATGGTATCCTGGGCATATGCGCGCAAGATATGAAAACTGGATTAAGGGCCTGAAATGGGACTGGAACATATCCAGGCAAAGGTATTTTGGAATTCCGATTCCAGTTTGGTATTGCAAAAAATGCAATGCAATCATTGCTGCGGACGAAAAGCAATTGCCAGTCGATCCATTAGTTGACAAGCCATTACGGAAATGCAAATGCGGCTCCAATGAGTTTATTGGCGAGAAAGACGTTCTTGACACATGGGCAACCTCATCTTTAACACCAGATATTGCAATTGAGTTATTTGATAAAAAGCTGCAAAAAAAATTATACCCAATGAGCTTAAGGCCGCAAGCCCATGACATTATTACATTCTGGCTTTTTAACACAGTTGTCAAAAGCTATTTTCATCACAAAAATATTCCATGGCACGATGTAATGGTTTCTGGATGGGCTCTTGACCCTCATGGCAAGAAGATGAGCAAGAGCAAAGGGAATGTAATTGATCCAAGGGAGATGATTAAAAAGTATTCTGCTGATTCATTAAGGTTCTGGGCAGCTGGCTCCCGCTTAGGAGATGACTTGCCGTTCCAGGAAAAAGATTTGGCGACAGGGCATAAATTTGCAACAAAGATATGGAATGCGTCAAAATTTGCTTTTATGCATCTTGCTGATTACAAAGGGCAAAAACCAACAAAGCTTGAAATGATTGACAGGTGGATTTTATCAAAGTTAAGCAGGGTTGTAAAAGAAAGCACTGAAAACTTCATGAATTATGAATATTCTCATACAAAGCTTGCAGCAGAGACATTTTTTTGGCATACTTTTTGCGACAATTACCTTGAGATAATCAAAGACAGGATTTATAATGCTGATAAAAGAGGAGATGAAGCTAGACTTTCCGCACAATATGCTTTGTACCACACTTTATTGAGCATAATAAAATTAATGGCTCCCATAATGCCTTTCATAACAGAAGAGCTGTATCAGCTTTATTACAGGAAGCATGAAAATACAAAAAGCATACATCTTTCAAAATGGCCTGACATAAAAATGGTTGACGAGCATGCAGAGCATATTGGTGATTTTGTTGTCAAGGTTGTTGAATTTGCAAGGAAACAAAAAACCGCTAAGCAATTATCATTAAAAACTCCTATCAAAAAATTAACAATAAAGGCAAAAATAGAGGAAAAAGATTTTGATGATGTTGAAGCAGAGATAAAGGCAGCAACAAACGCAGAGCATATTATTTTTGAGCCGACAAGAGGCATTCATACTGAAAAAGATTTGGAGATTGAGATTGAGTTTTAGAAATTGAAAAAGTTTAAATAGAGATACTCAAATCTGTAAAATAAAATTTAGTGGGGTTGAGAAAATGGTTGCTGATGGTTATGGTTCGCAAAGTAATCCTTTGCCGCGTGTGCACAGACATATTGACAGCGGTGCAAAATTGGAAGCTGTGCTTTACAGGGGAGGGGTTCCTGACAGATATCTAAGAAGTTTAACTCGAAAATTGAGAGGTACATCCCGCGAAGTTATTGGTTCTGCTATGCTCTTGTTTGAAGGTTTAAAGGAGGATGAGCGACTAACAGATAAGGACAGGACTAGATTGCTGCCTTCACTTGTTGGATTAGTAAGAGAATATGGTGGGGCAGTGCACACAGACGAACATGTTGAATATCTGGTTGACAATTATTTAAAAGAACAGCGAGAAGCGGATACATCACAAGAATCACATCCATCTCTTCTCCGTGCGAGAAAAAGGGAAAGGCATGCAGGTGAGAGATGGATAATCTATGGCAGCGAAGGAATGGGAGTGCTTTATGGTAGAAGAGCTGGTGGCTATGGAACCAGAATTAAAAGAAAAATTCCTGCATCGAGAGTACCATCTTGGAGAATGGTTCAAAAAGTAGTCGAACTTGTTGAATCAGTGAATAGGGGAAATTGGAGACAAGCAACGGAAAGATATCACGACCTGACACAAATGACTGGTCACTTGTTCTATAATGCACAAACTTATAAGCAATTCTTGGCAGAAATAGGTTCCGTCATTCTGCAGAAATCTAAAATTTATAAATTTGAACTTGGTGAGGTGGAGGTAAATGGTTTTCCGACATCTTACAGTATCGAACAGCCTTCTGGGATAAAACCTAAGCAAATCAAATCCAAAAAGCCTCGTCACACAGATGAGAGCGACTATGTCGACAGACACCACAGAATCAAAAGGCCCGGAATAGTGGCAGATGATATTGTTGCAGCTATTCTTACATCAGCACCGCAAATTCAGAGCAGAAGACCCCATCCGATATTAGAAAAAGTTATTGCCAGAACAAGGCAGTAATTTTATTTTACCCTCTTCCACCTAACTCCTTCTTTTGTATCCTCAAGAACTATCCCTTTTTCTTTTAATTGCTGTCTTATTTTATCCGCTTTTGAATAATTTTTTTCCTTTCTTGCTTTTTCTCTTTCTTCAATTAATTTCATTAAATCTAGGCTTAATTTTTCCTCTTTTTCTTCAAGAATTCCAAGAACTTTATCAATTTCATTCATAAACTCAATTATTTTTTTTGCATTATTTTTTCCAACATTACTTTCCATCATCAATGTATTTATTTCTTTGACAAACTCAAAAACGTGCGCTAATGCAATGCTAATGTTCAAATCATCATCCATAGCATCTTCAAACTGCTTTTTTGTTTTGTGGATTATATTTTCAATTTGTTTTTTGTTAGTATTATTTTTTATCTCTTTCAATTTAATCATAAAATCATTTAGTCTTTGGATTGAATTATCAGCAGCTTTAACAGCTTCTTCTGTGAAGTTTAGTTGAACTCTATAATTTGCAGACAACAAAAGGTACCTTATTGCTTTAGGATTATAGCCTTTATTCAACAAATCCCTTAAAGTATAAAAATTTCCAAGAGACTTGCTCATCTTGTGCCCATCAACAAGCAGATGCTCATTATGAAACCAGTAATTGACAAATTTTTTCTTGCTTGATGCTTCGCTTTGCGCAATTTCATTCTCATGATGCGGGAAAATCAAGTCAACTCCTCCTGCATGGATGTCAAAATGATTGCCAAGATACTTCATCGACATTGCAGAGCATTCAATATGCCATCCTGGCCTTCCATTTCCAATTTCTGTTTTCCAAACTACATTGCCATCTTCCTTGTCATAAGATTTCCACAATGCAAAATCTTGCGCTTGTTCCTTTTCATAAGAATCTTGCTTTACTCTTTTGCCAGCTTCTAATCCTTCCAACTTGGTATGCGATAATTTGCCATAATCCTTAAACTTGGAAATATCAAAATAAATTCCATCTTCGCTTTTGTAAGCAGTTTTATTGCTTAATAACCTTTTAATTATCGCAATCATTTCCTTTATGTGCTCAGTTGCTCTTGGAAAAATATCAGCTCTGTCTATATTCAAAGTCCCAATGTCTTCAAAAAATGCCATTTCATATCTTCTTGTGTACTCCTTTAGAGAAATCCCTTCTTTATTTGCGCCTTTTATTGTTTTGTCATCAACATCCGTAATGTTCATCACATGCTTTACTTTGAAGCCTTTGTATTTCAAATATCTCTTAAGAATATCGACACAAACGTAAGCTCGAAAATTTCCTATATGCGCATAGTCCCAGACAGTTGGCCCGCAAGTGTAAAGTTTAACAATCTTGTCTTTAATTGGCTTGACAATTTCTTTTTTTCTCGTCAATGTGTTGTATAATTTAAGACTCATTTCCTTTTATTCATTTCTTCCATTAATAAAATTTTTCTTTTTAGCTCAAACCATTCTTCTTTTGGCACCTCGACCTTTTCTATCTCTTTTCGCTTTACTTTCCTGCCTTCCTTTATTATATACTTTCCAAGCTCTGCAACAACCGTTGAATTTGCAGGCACATCTTCTATAACAATTGCCCCAGCGCCTATTTTGCAGTTATTTCCTATTGTTACAGGGCCAAGAATCTTGCAGCCAACACCAAGAATTACATTGTTGCCTATAGTTGGATGCCTTTTCTGGCCTTTCTTGTCAATCCACCATCCGTGGCCGCCAAGCGTTACGCCATGGTACATCATAACATTGTCGCCAATCTCTGTCGTTTCGCCAATAACAATTCCAGAGCCATGATCAATAAAAAAGTACCTCCCAATTTTGGCTCCCGGATGTATTTCTATATGGGTAATCAGCCTGTTTATTTGTGATATGAGCCTCGGTACAAAAGGTATTTTTAATTTATGCAAGGAGTGCGCAATCCTGTGCAGCCATATAGCATGCACTCCTTGATATAGGAATACCTCTAAAAAATTGATTCCCTTTTTTAATGCAGGATCCTTTTTGTATGCAGTTTTTATTGTTCTGAGCATTTTATTTGAATAGAATAAAAAATTAAAATAAAAAAAAGCGAGGGAAGGGATTTTCTGATGCAAAATTTTGTTAATTCACATCACTCGAACCCTTGAATAAGCGGGCTTTGTGCAACATTTCATTGCTTTTTGAAAGCTCATAATGCTGCTTTGCAGCATCGAGTTCAACTCATTAAGAGTTAAAACGCTCGCCTTAGCCGCTTGGCTTTGAGGTTTTAAACCCAAAACCCTCGCAAAGCGAACTTTGCCCCTCGCTTAACTAACTAAAACAATGAGAATCAGCAACAACAATACCATCTATAATAATCTTGCCTAATCATGACATGAAAGTTATGCCAATGCATATTTAAATGTTTATGTTTCATCTTTTTTACTTGTCCTGTCCGCGGTTATTGAAGTCTACTAATGATAAGCTTTGAAGGAATTCTTCAAATTCCTTGAGCTGCACGCGAACTTGCTCGCGTGCTCGCAATCCACTTTCCGCAGAGTTTAGTTTTGTCTTTTGCACCAATTTTAACACCTCCAATCTGTTTAGAAAAAAGTAAGGTTAAAATCGGCAACTAACACACAAATTTGTGGATAGGCCTAAATGTATACAGAATGCACTTTCCCATCCATGTGTTATTTGCCATGTGAAAAAGCATATGTTAAACTTATATTTAAATGTTGTGTTTTTGTTTAAATAAATTCTTAAATTTATCGCTAGAAGCAGAGTTAAACAGCGAATCAAGTGTGGCATTGCCAGCCACACGGATAAAAACTTATTTCAATATTAGAAAATGACATTAATTATTGGACATTTGTGTCATTTTCTAAGATAGTAAGTGACAAATAAATTGTCCTAAAATTTGCGTCACTTACTATATTCAAAACCAAATAAGAAATTTTCATAACTTTAGGCACTACGTTTAGTAGAACTGCGCAGTTGCATTTTATTTTAATGATTTTTTGTTAATTTAAGTTTCGGGTAGATAAGCGAGCGGGTGAATGAGCGAGCGAGAGGCGAGCTCTCGCATCTACCCGAGCTTTCGCATTCGACTGCTCACTCGCATTCGACTGTTTTTTATTCTTGGGCTGTAGTTTGTTGGTTCAATTCATTGAGCTGTTTTAAAGATTCGCATGACTGCCTTAAATGCTTATTGGTTATTTTGCCGCATACAGAGTAATCCTTGTTGTCCAAAACAAATGTCATGTAGCAGGAATCTTTCCTGCTGTCTATTGATATGTCCTCGCAAAGCGAATTGTCATTAATTGATTTTGCAATATTTGAATAGCACAAGTCCCTTATTCTTAAATTGCTGATCTGGCTGCAGTAATTCTTGTTGCGCTGCACCTCTCCAATGTTGCCAATGCAAATGTCCTTTAAGTCAGGCACTTCAATTTGGTTGCATTGCTGCAATGCCTTGCTTGGATCCAATTTTGCAACTTCCTTTATTTCTTCTAGCTTTTCAGTCGATATCGATGTCGGCAACTCTTCATTCTTTTTGCAGTCTGCAGCGCATGTTTCTTGCTCTTCACAAACATTGTTGCCGCAGCAGGGAGTAATTGGCTTGTTTATGCACGCATCATTTTCTAAAATATCATCAGTGCATGGATTATTGTCATTGCATTCCAAAACCTGCTTTTCGCATGGCTTGCAAATTCCTCCGCAGTCAATGCCCCCTTCATTTTGGTTTTTTATCCCGTCAAAGCATGTTTCTTTTTTCTCAGCAATAACTTTTATTGGCAATGTTGCAACTGCTTTTTTATTGTCGTACTCAACAATTGCCCTTAATATGTAATCTCCTGTTTTAATTTCCTCTGGCAATAAAATTCTTGTTTGTGTTGAGCCAAATGTTTCAATAGCCCTTGTTTCAATTTTTTGTGTTATAACTTTGTTTGTAATAGGGTCTATAATTTCCTGCTTGATGACAACATCGTATCTTTCTGCAGAGCCCAAGTTGGAAAGCTCCTTTAGAAAAACAATGCTTTCTCCTGGCTCAACAGTTGTTGTTATTGGCTCAAGGTTCAAGTCAAGCAGTTTTGTTTGGGCTTTTGAAGGGCTGTAATAAAAGAGCGAGGCTATGCCAAGCAATGAAAGGAAAATAAATACAATGACAAATATTGTTGTATGCGATAAGTGTATTTCATGCCTGATTGTTGGCTTGTATATTGAATTAACAGCATCGCCAATTTCCTTATTAGTGTAGCCGTACTTCAGCAAAACATTTCTTATTGCAGAAATATCATAGCCTTTTTGCAACAGGCTCTTGACATAATTTATCAAGCTCTTTTTTGCCATTGGAAATTTTATTTTATTTATTGTATTTAAAGATTGTTGTTAGGTTTCTAAGTGAATAACTTGCTATGAATAAATTTTTATTTTATACCTTATTTATACTAAATAATGTACTATTTTTCTTAATTTTATACTTTATTTATGCTATATTTTGTATAAATTTAAAAATTTAATAATAGTAAGCTTTAAATAGTAATACTTAAGTTAGACTATATAATGTATATATCAAGATTAAAATGAGTATTCAAATAAGGATTACAGTATCAAAAGAAATCAACAATTTGTTAGAAAGGGTTTCTAAAAAGCTTGGCAAGAAAAAATCAATGCTAGCTCGCGAACTAATGGAGCAGAAAATGTATGACTTGGAATTAATACAAAAGGAACTGAAAGATTTGGATGAAAAAGGTTGATGATAAATAAACAATAAAAATCCAATTTGAAATTTTTGAATTTAAAAATAAAATAATAATGCGATATGTAAGATAAAAACACAATAAAAACCAACATTAAATTCACATCAATAAAAACAATACTAAAACAAAAAATGAAAAATAATAAAAAATCGCAAACAACAATCTTCATGATAATTGGAATACTTATTGTCATAGGGGGAGTTGTCTTTTTTTACTCAACGCAAAAGGCTGCAAAGCCATTCGAGCCTGAAATAAAAATTGTACAGGAGCAGATTCCAGTTGAATTTGACCCGATAAAAAATTATGCTAATGATTGCGCTTATTCGCTTGGTGTAGAAGGACTAAAAATTATAGGCGAGCAAGGAGGCTATATCAGCTTTGCAGACAAAACCTTAAACAAGGAATCCTTCACAATAATTCAAAATCCAACTGAAAGCGATGCTGTTCTTTTCACAAAAGACTCTGACTTGAGAATACCCTATTGGTGGTACCTAAAATCAGCAAATAACTGCAAGGGCGATTGCAAGTTCGCATCAAAAAGGCCGGAGTTAAGGCAAACGGACAACTCAATTGAAAAGCAATTAGAAAGGTATATTGATTCAAAGTTCAAGGAATGCCTTAAAAATTTTGAGCCTTTCCTTGAGCAAGGCTTTGAAGTAAGTGAAGCAGGAAAAATAAAGACAGATGTAACTATCGCCGCAAATGATGTTATAGTGTTAGTTGAATATCCCTTAAACATAGAAAGGCAAGATGCAAAATCAAAAATAAGCCAATTTCTTGTAATAATTCCTGTTAATCTTGACAAACTTTATGAATTAGCAACAAAAATAACAAATCTGGAGATAAAGCACCGCTACTTGGAAAAGCATGTTCTAAATTTGCTGGTTGCGTTTTCCGGCGTAAACAAGGAGAAACTGCCTCCAATGTCAGACATGCAGTTCAAGTTTGGAAGTGCAACAAGCTGGCAGAAAAGCGATATCAAAAGCAAGATAACTGGCTTGCTTATATCTTACATTCCATTATTTCAAGTGGATGGGACTTACAATTATGAAAGAAATTTGTTTAATTCCGAGCTTAAGCAAAGGCTTTATGATTCAGCAATAATTCCTGTTGCAAACAGCTCTTTCAAAGATTTGTCAGCCGATTTCACATATCTTGATTTCTGGCCAGCATACTTTGACTTGAACTGCAAAGGCGAAAGATGCATTCCCAGCTCTGCAAACAGCCTAATCTCATTTTTTGGAATACAGGAATACAAGTTTGCTTATGATTTGTCATTTCCTGTTTTGGTTGAATTGAAGGACCAATTTGCATTAAATGGCCAGGGCTACAGCTTTAACTTCTTTCTGGAAGGAAACATAAGAAACAACAAGGCGATGCCTGTTGATTTCTCTCCATTAGAAAAAGCTTCTTTGTCTGAAAGCTCGCTTCTCTGCGATGCAAAAACAAGCGGAAATGTGACAATAAATATTGTTAATGCAGCAACAAAAGAGCCAGTTGAAGATGCAAATGTTCTTTATACAGTCACTGGTGAAAGCTGCTTTATTGGCTCGACTAATTCAGAGGGCATTTTAAAAGAAAGATTTCCAGTGGCGGTAGGAGGATTTGTCAATGTTGTAAAAGATAACTATATCGGAAAAGCAGTTGAGTTTGATCCGAAATTAAAGACTGATGCTTCATTAAAAGTCGAAACACAGCCTATCTATACAAAAAAGCTCATTGTAAAAAAGAAAAATATTGTCAAAGCATCCCAAGGATGGCAGTTTGTTGACGCTCCTGTTGACTTAAGCAATAAGGAGTCTGCTGCTGTAACACTAACCAGAATTAATGATGAAAATGAGTTGGAGTTTTCTTCTATTGCAAGTTATGAAAACCAGCAGCCTTCTGAAATAGAAATTGCGCCTGGCGCTTATGCTGCTGACATTACATTGATACTTGATGAAAGAATAATAATCCCTGAAAAGCAAAAATGCGTTAGAAAAGGGATATTTGGCGAGAAAGAATGCTTTACAATCCCAAAGATTGATTTTGGAGAAAAATCAACTCCTGGACAAGAAAGATTTCCTGAAGGCGGGCTTAAGTTGAATCTTACGATAAATGCAAATGACCTTGAGAAATACAATACAATGGTGCTTTATGTTTTAAGCATAGACATTGCAAATGTCCCGGAACAGCAAAGAGTTGTTGAGGACATAGAGCAAATTAACAAAATCGAGGAGTACTCAAAAATTTACCAATTGGCTTTGCAGCCAACATTCGCAAAATGAACCTGATAAAAATAGCAATATTGCTGAAAAAGAAATTTTCAGAATTTCATGACATAAAGCAATACAAAATACAAGCATCAGAACAATTTGTTGTAAGGCACTACACTGTAAATAACCAAAAGATAACAATTAATAAAGAAAAATAAAATGAGCAAAGAAAAATACTTGCAGTTTATAGCATCATTTTTGATAGTTTTAGTACTTACAATTCCATTTTACACAACAAGCGTTTATGCGACAATCAGCAAAGTGACTGTAAAAGGAAGCGATGGCATAGAAAGCTATGCAAAAGCAACTGACTTCCTTAACTTCAATGTTCAGGCATCAATAACAAATGACACAATAACAAATGACCAAGTTGTGCTTGGCTCTAATATTCAATTTGATAGATGCACAGCGTCGATTAGTAATGGCTCTGAATGCACTTTAAGATTTCCGGGCAATGGCACTGAGCAATTTGAGGCAAAGTCAGTACCATTTACGATTAACTTATTTAAAGACGATAAAAGCCTTGATGACTCAAAAACAGGCAGCGTCACTATCGACAATAAAGCGCCTCAAGTTAAATTAAACTCTCAAAGCAAATTTTCCTCTCAGCAAAATGTTGTTATTGACTATGATGTCACGGATTTTGCATGTGATGACTCATCATGCAATAACAAATGCGTCGGCATTAAAAGCATCGAATTTTTCACTCAAGATGGAGCGTTCAAGCAAACAATCAACCCAGTAACAAACGAATGCAATGTAAAGTCAAGCATTATTATTGACCCAAAAACATTCAACGATGGCAAAAACTCTGTCTTTGCAAAAGTAACCGACAAATTCAATCAAGTTTCTCCTGAGACATCTATTACATTCACAGTAGACAGTTCTGGCCCTTCAATTGTGGCTAATTCATTTTCAATTTTAAGGAAAGGGATAAGCATAAGCACTTTCCCTTCTCTTAGCATTGCTGTTGATGTTGTGGTTAATATTTCTGGGGGTGACTTAAATTTGAATTCTGTAACAGCTGATTTATCGGCTTTAAATCCATCCCAAAGTCTAAAAAAAGTCAAAGCAAGCTGCATTGCTGTTGAAGACAGCTTGAGCACATGCAAATGGGGCATTGAGTTAAACCCTCAAACAGGCGGCTTGAAAACAATTGTGATTAACGCTTCTGACACATCAGGCAATACGGAAAGCGCCACAATAAGCAAAATTTTGTCTATTGACGAAAAAGGCCCTGTTGTCGAGTCTTTATCAACATTGACAACAGCAGAAAGCAAAGTATTGGCAAAGACAAGCGGCAATACAGTAATTGCTGTGTTTGAAGAAGCAACTGGGCTTAGCGCAGACGAAATGTTCTTGCATGTTGGCAGTTCAAAAATAAAGGCTACTCGTTGCGCAAAAGAAACTAATTGGGTATGCATATGGGAAAATGTAAACTTTAACCCTGTGTCTAAAATGTCAATAGAGGCTGACTCCACTGATATCTTAGGAAATCATGTAAGCCAAGATATTTATGTTGAGATAACTCTTGACAAGCAAGCGCCTGTTTTAAGAAGCATAAACATAACACCTGTTGGAGGCTTAGTTCCTGCATTTCCGGGATTTGCAAAAATAGGCGACAAAATAGCTGTTGTTGCAAATATAACAGAAGACAATGATGTTCTTGCAGTTGCTGATTTTTCAAAGTTTATAAGCGGCGCATCTAAGGTAGCTGGGCAATGCGAAAGAATCCAAGCAGATGAGCACATATGCGCTTGGCTTACTGACTCAATAAATCTGCAGGCATCTGATGTCATTACCTTTAACTTCAGCGACAATGCAGGCAACACAAATATAGTTACAAGATCCTTTAAGACATTTGGATTGGAAAATACAACTGTGCCTGATTTCTGGAGCAATACAGTTGACTGCTCGCCAAGGACAATAGACCGAGAGCTAGGCCCGTTAATAAACCAGAGAGTTTACTGCCAAGTTAGATTAAATCAGAAATCAACTACAAAAGCAGTCTCAACTATTTTTATTGGTCCAGCTACTTGCTCTGGAAATGGCTCAGCAGTTGTTCAAAATGTTGAAACTTTGAACACAGAGGTTGGAAGCAAATCGCCAATCATAAAAATAACATTGAAGAAAGATGACTTTAAAATCAACAATGCTGAGCTAAGCTGTTCTTTCAATATTTTTTCAAAGATTGGAAGCTCAACAACTATAACAAAAAATCCAGAAATTGAGAACGTCAACATAAACATTTCATTCTTTAACTTGCCGTTGGGCGAAGTAAGCCAAGAAGTGCAGCGCAAGATTGACGATGCCAAAAAAGATGCAGAAGGAATTTGGAAGTTAATCGAAACTTTGAATAAGTTTGTGTTTTATGCGAAGAAGATTTGTCATTTATTTGGTGTTTTATATAATATTATTGCAATACTTTATGCTATAGCAATAGTCCTTCAAATAACAAAAGACACCACTTGCAGTAATCCATATACTATTTGGAATGTCTGCCCGGCAGCATTCAGTTCTGCTACCAACTCCTGTTTCGGACAGCAAGCTGCAAGAGAAGTGGCCCAAACAGGCTTTTCAGAGTATGGCCAGAAATTCTGCAAATTTGTCAATTGCAAGTGGACAGGAATTGACGCCATTGATGACTATAAAGAGTGGTTAGCAGGAAAAATTAATGAGCTTCCTTTAGCAGGGTATCTTCCTACACGAGATAAGGACGGTAATCCGGTGACAAGTGAGCAATTAAAAAGCGAATTAAATAGCGGTTTAGCTCAGTATAGCAATCCGCAGACCAATCTTATAACAGCGACTCTATTTGCCTGTTTGCCTGGAATAATATATAGTTTAGATAAATATAGACAAATCAAATGTTTGTATGCTGATTGTTTGCAAAATGCAGTTGGTAAAGAAGGATTGCCTGTAACTGCTTGTGAAGATCAAAAATCTTATGCCACGTGTAAGTATGTTACTGGGGAGATATTTGCTTTTTTACCTTGGACTGCAGTGTTTGATCATTTTATTGGTTTAATCAAGAATGCAATGTCAAATCCATTTTCAGCTCTTGCTGTGGGAGTAGCGTTACTTTGTAAACCTACATGTGCAGCACCTGCACCTACAGGTACTGCTGTTTTAACTGCTTGTGAAGGTTTCAAATTATTTTCAACGATGGGAGAAGTGATAGGCAATGTCAAAAACATAATCGACGAAGGCTTTAAGATAAGAACAGACTATTGCTCAAGGCTGGATAATTAAGATGATAAAAATGTTAAGAAACCAGCAACCACATCAAAAAAATGAACAATTGTGCAAAAAAATGAACAATTTAATTATGAAGGGCAAAAACCTTTACAAAAACAAATCAGGAGAAAAATTTGGATTTGGCTTACTTATTATTTTTTTAGTTGTGACAGTATCATTATTTGCTTTCATAAGCGAGGACAGCAGGATAACAGGGTTTGCAGCCATCAGCACAGAGCCAAGCATTGTTGTCATTTCAAATGATCTTATGGAGTTTAATGACTTTAAATCGCTTCAAACACTATCAGCTGGAAACTATTATGTTGATAATGGAGGCATTGTTTATTGGATTGATGATGAATCAATGCCAGCAATAGCCAAAGTTAAATCTATTGATGAAATCCAAAAAAACAGGATTATTTACATTGATGCTCAAGGAAGAATTGGATATGTGCTGAATAGTGTTTTAATAAATGAAAATGAATAACAAAAAACTATTCAACAATAAAATCGCAAAAGGATTGGTTAGTTTGATTACTATTATTGTATTATTGTCTTCCATATTGGCTACAAGCTTTGTTTATCAAAACAACATAACTGCTAATGTTATAAGAGAAACAACACAAATTCCAAAATCAGCAACAATTACAATAACAGAAGTTAACGACATTGAAGAATTAAGCCAGTTGAATGAAGGATGGTATGAAATAAGGAATGGATTTGTGTTTTATCTTGACACTTTCAATTCTTATGTTCCGCTCTATATCAGAGTAAAGAATTTAGAGCAGCAGAATGGTTTATTGGTTGTTGATGCTAATGGAGCAATAGAGTTTCATAATAATGTTAATAGATTAAATGAAAAAGAAGTTGTAGATAAGAAATACGAAGAATCAACTCAAAATCAAATTACTGGAAGAGTTAGTGGGTTGGAAAGTGTGAGTGTATTCCAAGTCAAGAGTGTAATACCGCAAGTTCCAAATTTAAAACAACCACCGACACTTATTCCAAAGTCAGGGTACATTAAATCTATTGATGATACTATCAAGCAAAATAATCTAAAGATTACAAGGGAACAGGCACTATCTTTGTTTGCAGCTGAGTCAGGACTTGTGCATGCAGTAAATTTAGTTATTAAAGTTCCAAATCCTAAAAATCCTCCAATGGAGTTTGTGAATCAAAAAAAAGAAGAGTATGGCGATAAGTACGGAGTAAATACAAATTTTGTTGTTCCTCTCTATAAAAAAAGCAGTTCAGGCACTCCAGAAATTGAATCAGTAAGTGTTGGACCAGCTCAGCTTAATGAGAAATACTATACCGAGACACAGCTTAAAAATCCAATTGAGAATATTAAGGCTGGAACAAAATTTTTTGGTCAATTATACGATTATTGTGGCGAACACTTTAATTGTGCAGTGAGGGCCTATAATCAAGGTCCAGCTTTACTTGAAAAATCTGCAAAAGCTGGAAAACTAGAGGTTTATCTTGCTGAGGCTGATGCCCTATTTGCCCAATACACCAATGAAGGTTTACAAAATCCAACACAACTTTTGCTAGGAAGGTCTAATCAATATTTAGCTCAATTTCAAAGTTCTGAAGGACAAAGTCTGCTTTCTAGTACGTCATCATTTTTAACCCCTAAAAGGGCAGAAGCTAGCACACCAGCTTTAGAGGGCGTAACTAATGGTGAAACTGTATATGTTAATGGTGTTCCTTATAGATTTAATGGCTTACAACCTAAGGGTGATAAATATTCATTATCCCCATTTGATAATTTAGCTAAAGTTATTGAGCTACCAAAAAATTATGTTGGAGTATCTAAAAATCCCCCAACATTTTCAACAATTTCAGATGCAGAGAATAAATTTGCAAATAGCATAGGAATTAACTTATTAAAACAGTATACAGTAGACGAAGATGGAAAAGTACATGACCAAAATGGTATTGTAGTTGCGCAGTTTAATGATGAAGCAAGAAGCTTTTATGCAGGAAAAATAATATACCAAGACATTCAAGTTAAGGATACAGGTATTCGGGGTCCTTATAGTATTAATTATAAAATAAACATTTTGGATGATAAAAATAAAATAATAGCAATACAAGATATTAATCTAATTGAGGAGGATGATGATGGAAATGTTATAAAAATTGCTGGTCAGAAAGCTGAATTAGTAGATGTTACATTTGTTTTGCCTGAATCAATTAGCGCAGATTCGATAAACTTCAACACTGGGGCAATATACGAAGTGGGTGACAATTATATGCTAATAAAAGATAGTTCAGACATACCAATATACGTTAAACTTGAAAAAAGTCAAGATGGGAAATCGATATATAATTGGGAAGATTTTCAAAATAAAGGATTGTATAGATTTATTGAAGGACAACAACTAGAAACTTTTGATTATGAATCCGGCTTTTGGATACAATCAATTTTTGATCCTAGATTTTCACAGGCTATTGAAAGAACTAACATTGACGAAAGAGCATCAGTTTTAATAACTTCTGAAGTTTCACAGCCACAAGAAACTCAAGCAACCGTATTTGAAAGCGTAATCAGTTCAGCTGAAACTACTTTGGTCAAAGGTAATGGCTTTGATGTTGTTGAAGTTGATGATAGGATATTTTATGCAACAGAAGATGGCTTTATTTATGAAATGACAAAAAACCCTGACGGAACTTTCAAGTTACAAATTGAAAATGATATATACAAAGTTGATTCTAAGGGTAATATAAACTTTCAGTTCAGCCTACAGCAGTTATTTGCAGTTATAGATCGAAATGACGAAGAGCTTGGCTTATTGTACCAGCAAGCATTGCAAGAAGCAAAGACACAAGAAGATCAACAAAGATTACAGCAATTATTCTTAGCATTAGAAACAATTGATAGAGAAGAAGGGCAAAGGTATGAAGAAGCACTTGCACAAGCAAAGTCTTTAGAAGAACAGCAAAGATTGCAGCAATTATATATAGCTGTTAATGCATTAGATGCAGAACAAGGAGATTAGAGCAATTTTATGCAGCTGTTAATGCATTAGATGCAGAACAAGGACAAAGATTTGCAGAAGCACTAGCAGAAGCTCAATCACAAGAAGAAAAAACACCTCAAGATAAACCTAGTAGCAGTTCGACAAGTCAAATATCACCAACTACATCATCGTCAAATTCTGATATAAAACCTACAGATTACACAAAAACCGAAAAAATTGGAAATCATAATTATGAGATTTTATATTCTCCAGGTGGAAATATTTTAGAGATAGGTGATAAGAAAGTTAACATCAACAAGGAGATGCTGAACTTCATTAAGAAAAATATTGGAGATTCACAATTGAAAATTGCAGATGATGGTAGTGTATCTTTTTCCAAAGAATCCACAAAAAAAGAAGGAAAAGAAGGAACAGACCCATACAAGGAAACTACTGTTACATCGGTTTGGAAATATCAAGGAGACCAATATACAAAAACAACTACAACTGAGGTAAAAGATAAAGACGGCAATATCATAACACTAACAGAAATACATACACAATTCAAATACGATTATGACACAAAAAAAGAAGCCCCATTAATCATAACTGAAAAAACTTATAAATTTCAAGAAGGACTGTCCTCAATTAACGAAAATTCTGATTATATTCTAGTTAAATACGATGCTGTTACAAGAGAACCTTTGGAGGTAGAAATCGTTGAATCTGGGCAAAAATCTTATGCAAAGTATAATCCTGAAACAAAGCAAATTGAAGGAGACAAAAAAGTTGCAGAGCAATTGCAGACGTTGAGAACTCAGCATACAATAAGAACTTATTTCGCTGAAGCAGAACGTGTCCTTACAGAATTCCAAGGTCTTGGATATTATGCAACATTATTCTTTGATGAGGATTCATTGCTGGAATGGAGAGATAGCGTTGACAAGATATTCGCAACTTTCTATCTTGGAACAGAATACTGGAGTAGCGCAATATGCGGCACATACCTTGATGGCGAAGATGAGGGAATTGCTTATGCTGAGACTCCACAGGGACTTGCTCAAGTAGGCGCTCATATCGAAGCAACAAGGTCAGAGCCAATACAAGCTATAAATGCAACAGAGTTCATTTACAAAATTACCTTTAATGTAAGAAATGGCGACTATGACAAAGACCCAAGAGCGCCTGAGGAAATAAACATTAATGTTGTTTTAAAAGGGCAAAGAACTGCAAATGTGTTCAAGCAAGAGCAAAAGGTAAAAAGAGGCTCGTCATTTGGAAGAACTGGCAGAAACGCAATTGTTCAGGACAGCAATGTCTTATACACAGAAGTATGCTTGACATTTGACAGGATTCCATTAAGGTGGAAGCTCGATAATGGCGAATTGTGCAACACAATACAAGAATCATCTGGAGAG
>JAGVYA010000013.1 GCA_018303505.1 Candidatus Woesearchaeota archaeon | reverse complement strand
TTCCTGTTCATATCAGCGATAAAGCCAAAGATTATTATCTGCAGCCCAATGCTTAGAATCAATATGTCAAGCATCATCAATCCCAAATGCCTAAAAGCGCCACCCCCAAAAAACTGAAAATAAACTAGATAAAGCCCAAGCAATATTCCAATTCCAAAAATAATGCTCCCAATAACCCCAAAAAACTTTAATGGCTCGTAGTCTCTATATGTTCTTATTATGTTGATCCATGCCCTTATTGCATAGCTGAATGGGTTTGGTATGAGCCTGCTCTTGCCGTTTCTTCTTGCAAAATAAATCGGCACTTCTTTTATTTTAAGCTTCTGCTTTACAGCCCTTATAATCTGCTCTTGTGTGTATGTATGATTTGATGTTATCGGTATGCTTTCAGCAACCTTTCTTGTGAATGCCCTAAACCCTGTTTGTGCATCAGAAATCTGCAAGCTTGTTATTTGTGATACAACCTTTGAAAAGGCAATATTTCCAAACCTCTTAATCCAAGGCATCTCTTCTATCTTGCCTTTAAACCTGCTCCCCAAAACAAGATCATAGCCATTTTTGATTTCTTCCAAAAGCTTTGGTATCTCTTTTGGCTGGTACTGCATATCAGCATCTATGTGCACAATTACATCAGGCTTTAGCTCAAGAGACTTTGCAATTTCAGTCTTGAAGGTTTCCGCCAAACCATAATTTTTGGGATGAGAATAAACAACAGCGCCAGCCTTTCTTGCATTTGAAGCAGTGTTGTCTTTGCTGCCGTCATCTACAACAAGAATTTGATAGTTGTGCTTAACTTTACTCATTACGTTTTTTATTTTTTTAATTAGAATACCTATACTTTTTTCTTCATTGTAAGCCGGTATAGTTACTATTATTTTCATACTCTTAGTTAAAATGGTAATATATTTAAATATATCCCAAATTGATGTGGTTAACTAAGAAGGGACGGTTTAATGAAATCTAAAAAATACTCTAAAATCCAGTTAGTTATAATAATTATTTTGATACTAGTTATGGTTGTTCAAGAATTGATAAGCATTAAACAGACTTCTCTAACAGCTGATGAGGGATGTTATATTGGAGCTGGCAGAGCAATTTTTGAAACAGGCAATATGAGGAATAATGTGCTAGTATACCACCCACCTTTGTCTTATTATATTGGAAGTATTTTTTTGCTGCCTCTAAAATTTGATAAAAGTATCTGGCAAAGCAATGATTGTTGGCAAATAGGTAAAGATGTAATGTTTCATTCAGGCCATAATCCCAAAAAAATATTATTCTTATCAAGACTACCTATTGTTTTTTTATCAATAATATTGGCTTTTTATGTATTTAAATGGGCAACTGAATTGTATGGTGCTAAAAGTGGGCTCATAGCATTATTTTTATACTCATTCAATCCGTCTATTATTGCTTATTCTAGTTTGCTTTTAACTGATTTTGTAGTTGCAATGATGTTTTTTATTGCTATATATTATTTTTGGAAATTGATAAGAGAGCCTTCAAAAAAGCATTTGGTATTAACGGGAATATTTCTCGGCTTGGCACTTTTATCTAAGATAACAGCTATACTGCTTATCCCCATTTTTATAATTTTAGGACTCATCGCTGTTTATCAAAAAAAATATAAAATTAATACAAAAATGCTTATTAAGAACCTCATAATTATGATTTCTATAGCTTTTATTTTAATTTTTATATTTTATGGCTTTCAATTCGATAATTTAAGAAATTCTCTACCGGTAGAACATTATAGTGATAAAGCAAGAAGTGAGTTAAGCAAAGCGCCAATCTTTTCCAAACAATTAGTCTACATATACGATAATATTCGTCTGCCTGCATCTTCATATATTGGAGAACTTGGAAACTTGTTCTATATATCATCACAACCAAAACCTAGCTATGTCTTTGGAAAGACAACAGATAATGTTGTTTGGTACCTTGTTTATGTTACATTCTTAATAAAGACAGGCATACCCCTATTGATATTTTTGATACTCCTGTTTGTTTTACGTAGAAAACTGCCTAAAAAAGATTTGTTTACAGCTTCAACCCTTTGGCTACCAATAGTCTTGCTGTTTATCAATTTTTCAATAACTAATAAATTCTCTGGAGTGAGGCATATTCTCGTTGTTTATCTATTCCTTTTCATTTTGACTAGCAATGTTGTTAATTTAAAGGACAATAAAGTGAAGACTTACAATATTATAACATTAATCTTATTATTTTATTATGCCCTTTCAACAATTCTGATAGCCCCTTACTATTTGTCTTATATCAATGAATTAGGATTGGGACCAAATAATGCTCACAAAATAACTGTTGGCTCCAATATAGATAGTGGACAGGATTTGTACGGCCTAGCGAAGTATATGGAGAAAAATAACATACAAAAGATAAAACTAAGTTATTTTGGTAGTGTTGATCCTAAGGATTACAACATCTCCTACGAATATCTCCCATCACCTTACTGGTTTCCATGGGTACCTGATTATACAATTTTATTGCTTCATGAGAGAAAAGAGGATTGTTCAGAAAAAAAGGGGATTATAGCAATTAGTGTTACAAATCTTAAAAATGTACAATTAGTTAATAAAACATGCTTTGACTGGCTTAATAAATATGAGCCCATCAGAAAAATTGGTTACTCTATTTTTGTTTATAATATAACTTGACAGATTAATAATATTACTTTGTAAATCTACTTATTATTGCTTCAACAACTACTTTAAGATACTCGGGACCTTGCTTTAAATAGGCAAGGTTTGATCTTCCAAAAGTTCTTCTACTGTAGCTTATTGGAATTTCCGTCATTCTAAAACCGGCATTGTACGCCTTTAAAGGAATTTCTATAAAAATCCCAAATTTTTTACTGGTTAATCTTATATTTTTTATGATTTTTGCTTTATAAACTCGAAATCCAGATGTAAAATCTTTTACCGGTACTCCTATAATGTTCCTAAAAATAAAATTAAATAATCTGCTTATAAAAATTCTACTGTAACTCATCTCGGCTTTGCCACCTTTAAAGTAACGCGAACCACATACCATATCCCAGCCTTTCAGAGCTTTCAAAAATTTTGGAATTTCGGCAGGATTATGAGATAAATCTGCATCCATAGATATGATTATCTCACCTCTAACTTTGTTTAATCCGTCTCTTATGGCGTAACCAACACCTGGGTTTTTAGTCCTGTTGATTATAACTAACTCAGGCGCTATCTTTTTCAGTTTTTTGAGTACTTCCAAAGAATTATCTGTGCTATTGTCGTTTGAAATAATAATCTCATATTTTTTCCTTATTTTGGATAATACACTCTTTAACTCTAAAACTAATCTTTTTAGATTTTCAGCTTCATTATGTGCTGGCACTACAACAGAACAATAAATTTTTTTCATATGAATATATCACATCAGCATCTTCTTAAACTATGTTTTTATTGCGTGACAAAAAAGTGTAAGTCCAAGTAATTTTCTGCTCATAAATGAATTTATATTTTTTGGATAATGGTCACTTATTAGATTAAAAAAAGTGTTGATATTATGTATTGTGTAAAAATTTTTGATAAAAAAACCGCTATTTTCTATAACTTCTCTAAACATTTTGGGTGTGAAATGCACAACGTGAACATGGCTATAATCCCTGCTATATCCAAAATGATCCCAAAAAAACTCAACCAAAGGCCACAAAGAGTGGTGATTTTCAACTGTAAGAACAATTTCACCATTTTTTTTTAGTACCCTGTTAATTTCGGACAAGGATGTTCTATAGTCTGGTAAATGGTCGAGCATGTCCAAACCTATAACAACATCAAAAAAATTACTTCTGAAAGGTATTTTTTGAGCATCTCCCACAAAATATTTCAATCCTTTTATTGCTCTATCTTTCTTTTTGGCATAAGATATTGCATTTACATTAAAATCTACTGCATATATATTAGCAGATGGAACTGTTTTCTTCAAGTATCTTGTGATACCTCCACTTCCACAAGCTAAATCAAGTATTTTTTTACCTTCAAAATTTAATTTAGAAATAACATTTTCAAGTTTCTCTCTATGCCACTCTCTCTGAACTCTAAGGGTGCTTTCAACAGCTTTTGTGTCTATGTCTGGTGGTTGACTATAATATATTTTCATTAAATCTTTTTTTATTTTTATATTCTTTTTCATTTTATATAAATTATTTAAAAAGAATAAGATTGCTTGAAACCCAGTCGTATATTTTTTTTATACCCTCAGGCGTGCTAATTTTTGGTTTCCATCCTAGCATTTTTATCGCTTTACTTATATCTGAAATATAAACTTTTTGATCAGAGGCTCTCCAATTACTAAATTTTATATTTATTTTTTTACCAGTTTTTTTTCCTAGAAGCTCAATAAGTTCTAATAAGGATAATGTGTTTCTTGGACCACCACCAACATTTAGAACTACATTTTTTAAATTAGAATTAATAAACTTATCAAATAATTCAACTAAATCAGTTATATAAAGAATGTCCCTCACTTGCTTACCGTCTCCATAAATTGTTATTGGCTTATCAAGTAAAGCTGCTATTGTAAACCACATGACCCAGCCTTGATCTTCTACTCCAAATTGTCTCGTGCCATAAATACAGCTCATTCTAAAAACACCCGTTTTAATTCCATATAATTTCCCATACTCTTGTGTATATAGATCACCAGTTAATTTTGAGCAGCCATAAGGTGAATGTTCACATAAATCCATAGGAAAATTCTCTGAAATACCTTTTTGATATTTTTTTTCAAATATGTACCTTAATTCTTTTTCATAAACATTTATATTATTTACATTCCCTCCATAAACTTTATTTGTTGAACAATAAACGATACTTTTGACGTCATTTCTTCTTGCAGCCTCCAAAACATTGAATGTACCTAAAGCATTAGTTTCAAAATCGCTTAACGGGTCAACAACAGAACTTGTGACTGCAGTCTGGGCAGCTGCATGTATGATGGCATCAGCATTCTTAGAAACTTTTTCAATTTCTTTAAAATTTTTTATATCTCCTTTTATTAATTGTATATTTTTGAACTTCTTTAAATAGTTCCAATTATAATCAATATTTTTAATATTCTTTTTTAATAAGATTGCTCTGCTTAAATTATCAAAAACAAAAACATCATTGCCTTGTTTAGAGTAAAATTCAGCAATATGGTTGCCTATAAAACCTGCTCCGCCAGTAACGACGATTTTCATTTTATTAAGAACATAATTTTGTTTTTAGGAAACGTAACTATTTAAATACTATTGCTTTTTATCTTCATTCTTATGGTTGTCATCAGCATATTGGTATTTTTTGTAACTATATTAGGGCTTGGATTTACAATAACAAGATTTGTGAAGGAATCAGACAATTTTCTTGAAAGGAATTTGATGAGGATAGGCTTTGGCTTAGGATTTTTTATAGTTCTTGGATTGTTCTTTAATGTTGTTAGAGTGCCGCTTGATTGGAGAATTTTTCTTATTGCCAGCTTGATTATTCCGGTTTTTTATTTTTTGAAAAACATAAAAAATATCAAATTTAATTTAAAGCCGAGCATAACCAAGTATGATTTATCAATATTAATAATGCTATTGATTTTTTTTGCTGCTTTTTATATGTACTCCAAAGGCGCATTTTCCTATCCTTGGTTAGAAGATGATGACTCATGGGGGCATGCAATTGGAGTTAAGTATGTAGCAGTTGAGAAGACTGTATTTTCAAAGCAACCGCTCAGATATATAGACCCTTACCCACCAAGTTACGATATGCTATTAGGCATTCTACATCAGACAAATAATTCTATTTATTGGACTTTGAAGTTTTTCAATGCGCTCATAATATCTCTTGGCATAATTTTCTTTTTCTTTTTTGTAAAAGAGCTTACAGACAAAAATAAAGCTTTGTTATCGACATTTTTCATCGCTTCCATTCCGGCTTTCTCGAGTCATTTTATATGGGCGATTGCGTTGAGTGTGCCCCTTTATTTTGTTTCTTTCTACGCAACAGAAAAAATCAAGCATGATAAAAAATGGTTTATTGTTGCTGCAATAATAATAGGGGCTTCTTTGACAATCTCCCCAACGCACAGCACATATTTTGGTTTGCTGTTTGCTATTTATTATGGCACAAAAGCAATTATTGAAAAAAATATTTTGATTTATCATGCTGCCGCAGGATTTTTTGGACTTATTGTTTCATTTTTATGGTGGGTTCCATCCATAATAAAGCATAGGCTTAATGGTATGCTAAATGGAATTGGATTAAGAGAAGTTTCTGAAATTGTAAGCGTTCATGGAACAGCCGACAGGCTCTACACAGTTAAAGATTTTTTTATTGCGCAAAAAGTTAATATGATAAACAATCCAATCGGAATTGGCTTGGTGGTTTCATTGCTTGTTGCTTTTGCTGTTGTTTCATTAATCTATAAAAATTACAATGAAATAAACAAAAACAGATTAAAAATATTTATCATATCAGTTTTGATAACGGGTGCATTGCTGTTTTTCCTGTCAAACACTTATACAAAAAATGTACTAAAGAAAGGAGTCTCTATAGCAGAAAAAGGCACCGTGCCATTTTCAGAATTTTTGTTCGACCAGAGATTTCTTGTTTTGACACTTGCGCTTATGATTTTTGTCTTTGTTTCATTATTAATTGCGAGCTACACAAATAATGATTTTAAAGACAAATGGTGCACAATTGTAATTGCATGGTTTATTTTTGCATTTTATGCTGTAAATGCAGCACCCTTTTATTACAAGATATCCCCATTCAGAGTATGGTCTATTTTTGCAATCCCTGTTGCTATTTTGGCTGCTGAAGGCGCATGGTTTCTCGCTTCGCTGCTGAAAAACTTTAGGATTCCAAAATTTATTTTAATTGCTGTTATTGTTGTCGGAGTTATTTTTACATCAGGCTATCAGAAATACACTGTCAATACAGCTCAATGGCCGCCTGGCGGCTTTTGGACATCAAGCGAGGAATTGCAAGGTTATATGTGGTTTAAGGACAATATTCCCACTGAAACAAAAGTTTTTACATTTTCAAATAATGGAATTATAATAGGACTTGACAAATTCATCTGCCATTGGTGTAACGATGTTAAAGATTATCAGCGCACTGGCTTTAATCAAAGTGTTGAGCAAAATTATAATTGGTTAAAAAAAGAAAAGTATACGTACATTATAATTGATGGCCAAGCTGTGAGAAAATTTGGAGTAAATGAAACAAATAAAAAAATACAAGAATTTTTAAATTCAAGCAAATTTTTTAAACCAGTTTTTAGTAACAATGGCGTTATAATATTCGGAGTCATTTGAAATATAGCAAAGCACACAAATATTTGAGCATAAAAATTGTGCTTTGCTTGTCAAAAATCAAAGATTTTTGAGCATGCTCGGAAATTGCAACAATTTATTATATACTTTGCAATTTCCAACATATTACGAACGAGCATCTATTGCTCAATCATTTATGTGAGTGAGTATAGTTAAGAATGATCAATAAAATAGAAGCCTCAATCATCGTACCTTTCTATAACGAAGAGTTAAGGATGAAACTATTTTTGAATACATTATTAAATTATAATAATCCTAATTGGGAATTTATATTTGTAGATGATGGCTCAAAAGATCAAACATTAAATACATTAAAGAAATATCATTTCATTAATAAAAAAATTATTTCTTATAAGATAAATAAAGGCAAGGGTTATGCAGTAAAGGCTGGAGTTAACATAGCTAAAGGTAGATATATAATTTTTATAGATGCTGATGGCTCTATCCACCCTTCTCAAATAAAAAATATGTTGAGGTACTTAAAGAAGTATGATGTTGTTGTTGGTACAAGGACTTCAAAAGAATCTGAAGTGGAAGTACCTTTTTTTCGTAAATGTACTGGTGTAACCTTTAACAAATATGCAAATTTATTGTTTAACATAAATATAGATGATACACTCTGTGGTTTTAAAGGTTTCAAAAAAGAAGTTGCAAAGAATCTTTTTAAAAATCTTATAGACAATAGGTGGATTTTTGATGTTGAATTATTCTATAAAATAAGAAAAAATAACTATTCTTTGTATATAATGCCAATAAGATGGGCTTATAGGAATAAAAGTAAAATGACTATTACAGATATTATTAAAATCGCAATAACAATGCTTATATTAAGATTTAAATTAATGAAAAATAGAAATTAATCTAATATAAAGCATTAGCAATTGTATGTGCAAACTTTATATCAATTGGAAATTGATATATATTATATTTAAATCTTAATTTTGCTATTGGATAATAAAGGTTAAAAAGTAACTTAAGGTAGTTCTTTGATATCTTATATCTTATATTTTTATTTGCAAAATTCGAAGTGAATGCTAAGTTTTGCATCATCCTTATCTTTTTTTCATCTAACCATTTGTAATGCAAGTAAGCATTTTCATAATCAAAAGTTTCCCAGTCTTCTAGCTTTTTTGGTTCATCAACACCATATTGTTTTGCTATTTCCCACAATTCAACACCCGGATAAGCTGTATAAATAAAGAATGGAGTGTAAGCATTTTTATTATCTTTTACTAACTGCAAAGCTAGTTCCACAGATTGGAGCATCTCCTCTTCAGTTTCAGAAGGATAACCAACTATAAATGTGTATTTTGCTTTAAAGGAGTGTTTTCCCATTTTTTTATTTATATCGATAATCTCCTGCACAGTTATACCCTTTCTTATCATCTTTAAAATACGATCGCTCCCTGATTCAACACCGGAGTCCATATTCACACAACCTGCTTTTGCAAGATCTCTTAAAAAATTGTCATCCAAAACTTTCAATGCATCTAACCTTATTCCTAATAAGCCCCATTTTATATCTAGATTCTCATCTATAATGCCATAAACAATGTCCTTAAACCTTTTTAAATTAGTTGCAAAATTATCGTCTTGGAAGAATATGTTTCTAATACCAAATTTGTTTACAACATTTTTAATAATCTCGATAGTTCTTTTTGCAGAATATCCTCGCCACGTATTGCCATACATTTTTGTATCGTAACAAAAATTGCATTTGAAAGGACAGCCTCTGCTTGTATTTAGCGTTATTGAGCCACCTCCATCTTCTAAGTCAAAGCCATAATATTTCTTAACATCTATTAATTCATAAGGTAAGTCTGGTAAAGAGTCTAAATCCTGAATCAAAGGTCTTGGAGAGTTCCTATGGATTTTTCCATTCTCATCTTTGTAAGCTATTCCAAGCACATCATTAAGTGGTTTATTTGCTTCTAATGTCTTTATAAGTTCTAAAAAGGTTATATCACCTTCATCTATAACCACTATGTCTATGTTTTCATTCTCCAAGGTTTGTTCAGGCATAAATGTAGGATGTATGCCTCCCCAAATGATGGGTATGTCTTTGTTGTGATGTTTAACAAAGCTAGAAGCTTCAAGAGCATATTTTATCTGTATACCTGTCATACATGAGGTAGCTACCAATAAAGGATTTTTCTCAATGTGCTCTTTTAAAACAGTTTTCCAGTCTTTTTCTAACCTTAAATCAAGAATTTGTACATTATAACCCTCTTTTTTGGGCAAAGCAGCTAATGTAAGTAGTCCATCAGGCGACCTTATTCCTAGATTTTCCCAATTGCCTGCTTTTGGCTGTATTAATAACACTTCTCTATTCATTTATGTTATCACCAATAAGCTGAAATAGGAGCTACCTATATAAAAAGGTTTTGAAAATTAACAATTGTTAACTTTTAGAAAAGTTTAAATGTATGCATTATTGCTCTGTATGTTCATGGCGAAAGTATTACTGGTGAATCCTCCTTTAACACGGGATGAAATGTTTAAGAGAGGAGCAAAAGCAGCTGGAAGTATTTTACCTCCGTTAGGAATCGCCTACATAGCAGCGATGCTTGAAAAGCATGGGCATTATGTAAGAATAATTGATGGCATTGCAGAAGGATGTACAGTTAATGACGTTGTACCAAGATTAAAAGGGCACGATATTGTTGGTTTAACAACTATTTCTACATTTGCTTATCGTGCAAAAGAGGTTGCTAAGATAATCAAAGACATGGACAATGATGTTGTTACTGTTGTAGGTGGGGCACATGCAAATACCATTCCTTATGATTTGCTAAAACATCCCCAATTTGATTTTGCTGTTATAGGTGAAGCAGAGTACACTTTTGTTGAAATAGCCAATGCAGTTGACAAAGGTAAATTAGTGAAAGACATAAAGAATGAAAAAGAGATAAAAGGGTTGACATTCATGGATGATACAAATACACTAACATGTACACAACCGAGACCTTTAATTCAGAATCTGGATGAGATACCAATGCCTGCTAGACATCTTTTACCTATGCATTTGTATAAAACAAGTGAAGGAAGAACTAATAGGCAACCATCACATTCCATGATGACAAGCAGAGGCTGCCCATTTCCATGTACATTTTGCTACCAAGACCTTTATGGCAAGACTTATAGGAAACACAGTCCGCAAAGGGTTGTTGAAGAGATGGAAGTTTTAAAAACAAAATACGATGCAAGAGAGATTGCCATATGGGATGATCATTTTACCTTACTAAAGGAAAGGGTTATGGAGATATGCAAATTAATCAAAGAAAGAAATTTGGATATACCATGGTCTTGCGTCTCAAGAGCAGATGCAGTAACACCTGAGTTATTACAAGCACTGGCTTCTGCAAATTGTGAATTTATATCATATGGTGTTGAAACGGGTAGTGAAAGAATGTTAAACGTTATCAAAAAATTAGAGACAAAGGATAGAATAAGAGAAGCCTTTAAGATAACTAAGGAGGCAGGAATAAAGATTAGAGGTTACTTTATGCTCGGACTTTATGATGAAACTTTGGAGGAAATGCAGCAAACAATCGATTTTGCAAAAGAGCTTGACCCTGATGTAGCAGGATTTACTTTATGGGTACCATTTCCTGGAACTACAGATTACAAAAGAGCTGTGGAAGATGGCACATATTCAAGCATACCTTATTGGGAAAGTGCCAAAGCATGTGACTAAAGAACAGCTTATAAAAATGCACAAGAAAGCCATAAGTTCGTTCTATCTAAGACCAAAATATATCTGGAAACAATTAAAAGAGATTAGAGGCTTTGATGACATAAAAAGGCTTTATGTAGGTGCAAAGGCTGTAATTAGCAACTAATTCTTAATCATAAGTTTTTTATATTAAGTATGTAGTTTGATAGCTATGTATATAAAAAAAATAAAATCAAGTGAATTTTTCTTTTTATCTTTAATAATATTAATAGTATTTTTTATAAGATTTATATCGATATCAAGTATGAATTTCTATTATGATGAGTCAATTTATGCAGTGATTGCAAAGGATTTTGTTTATAATAATATATCTCCATGGGTGACTGCAGCTTGGCAACCTCCACTATTCACTTGGATTAATTCTGTACCAGTAAGATTGTTTGGATTAAATGAGTTTTCTATGCGAATATCTTCTGTAATTTTTGGAACGTTTAGTGTATTATTAGTTTATTATTTTGCAAAATTACTTTTCGATAAAAAAACAGGATTTTTAGCAGCTATTTTACTGGCAGTACTGCCTTTGCATGTGATATACAGCAGAACAGCATTTAATGACATAATCCAAGCTTTTTTAATTTTAGCATCTGTATTCTTAATGGAATATTCAATAAATAAAAAATGTAAAAAAGAAAAAGAATATGTTTTTATTATTTCAT
>JAGVYA010000012.1 GCA_018303505.1 Candidatus Woesearchaeota archaeon | reverse complement strand
ATATTACCAATATTGCAAAATATTTTTGCCGGTATTGTTTTAAATTTGGAAAGGCCTTTTAAAGAAAATGACATTGTAGAATATAATGGCGTTATATGCTTAGTTAAAGATATTATGTTTAGAAAAACAGTTTTAAGATCCGTTGATGGAAAATTAATTACTGTCTCCAACATAAAGTTTATTACTGAAGGGGTTATAAACTACAGCAGAGGAGAATTTATTCGTATTGATTTGAACATAGATATAAAAAATGATTCAAATTATCAAAAATCAATAGAAATAATAAACAATATACTTCATGAAGACTCTAATATTTTGCCCCATGTCCCAAGGAAAGAGCTAACAATAATTGAGAAGTTTTTTGCTATGCCTAAAAACTTAGCAGTATTAGAGCCTAAAATTTTCATTAGAAATGTCAATAAAGATAAAATATGCTTACAAGTATGGTTTTGGATTTGGGACATCCTGCGCAAAGAGGGTATTATTTCAAATTTCTACGAAACTTTGATACAGGAGTTTAAAGTCAATAAAATCAATTTTGGATAAATAAACTACCCATAGGCTTTGAAGTAGAATATTCACATTAAAAAACTTTTGGACAAAGTATTAGAAAAATACTCCAAAAGAGAGGTTTCTTTGGGCAGAGTTGCAGAAACGGCAAAAATTCCACTAGTATTTAGAACAAAAAATCATCCTTTTTCCTTACCAAAACCAATAATCCAATTGCCGATTCTCAAAAACCATTCAACAAATGCTATAAAGAGCAGATATTTGGCTACTTTTGGAATCTCTTGTACGAAATTATTAAAGGAAATCTGAATACTTTCAATAGTAATTGATTGTGGATCTGTCAGGAAAATTATTATTAGCGCCCATGGAAGCAATTTTGCCATGTCTTCTGCCAATATTGGGTTGACATATGCTGCAATCCTTGTTACTGAAACAATAACTATCCCAAAGAACATGATTTCCCCTATAGGCATGGACTTGGCGATCAACACTAAAAGAAATGAGAAAATCAGAAACCAAATAAATGAATAAAGAGGAAAAACAATTATGTACTTAGAGAAGTAAACAAGTCGGTTAATGAAACTCACAAACTTGCTATTAGAATCTATTTTTGGAATATCAAATAAATCTTTTTTAGATAACTGCTTGTGGTAAAAATACCACATAATGAAAATTGCCAAAAATAAAACTATGGTTGAGATTAACAAAATCAAAAACTGCCTATCGATAAAGAAGTCTTTCAGAAATTGAATGTAAATATTCCAATCCATTTTCACAAAGCGCTCCCAATCATTAAGATAACAAATATGCCTGCACTATTTAAAAGGAAGGAAATGACAGAAAATATTTTCATTGATATATTTTTAGAAACTGCTAGCAGTGATACACCAATCTCATCCGGTAATGGGGAAGCTATTATAAATCCAGCTGCAACTGGCAATAAATATTTTTTAAAGATGTTCGGAGTTCTGTGGTTAATATACAAAACTACTTTTTCTTTTGACAATTTCTTGATTTCATCTGCAAAAGAATGCCTGATAAAGCTAAAGATGAACAAGTCTCCTATTAAAGCTCCAATTCCGCCTATCAAGCTTGCCAGGTATATGTTTTGATGCTCAGCCAATATCAAAAATATTGCGGTTGCCGGCGCAGCTGTAAATCCATACGTAAAAAGCATGCCAGCTACAAAAGTCCCAGAATAGCCTAAACCAGCTATGAAATCTCGGAAAAGCCCGTAATCCCTGCTGTAAAAAAGCAAGTAAGCAATCATAAATGTTATGAAAAGCAGCAAGAATTTTGGGTACTTTGACTTGTAAACTCTTGCAAATCTTAATGGATGGTTGTAATATCCCATAGCTACATCTCCAAATTAATAATTATAAAGCCACTATTTAAATGTTTCTTTTTTATATACTAGTATAGAAATAAGTATGTTAATTTAGATAGTTAACTCCAACCATCAACTCTAATTTACTGCTTCAATAACCTCGTTTCTTGATTTTATGTATTTTGAAATCTCTATTATAATTGCTCCGATGCTGGATATCAAGATTATAAAAACGAACTCTGCAATACTTAAAGGTGACATGTCCAAAAACCTGCCAATGGATGGAACAAATATAGAAGTCACAATAACTGTAAAAGAGCTTAACACCGCCAAAATTAAAAACTTGTTTTTAAAAATCCCGACTTTAAATGCAGGATAAATTGTCGATCTTGATGCAAATGCCTGGTAAAGCTCAAACATGCTTATAGTCAAGAAAGTTGCAGTTTGTGCTTGTAAAAGATTGCCCTTATTGAAATAAAACCAGCTAAAAATCAACAAAGAAGTAATAGTCATAACAATTGGATAATATATCAAGAATGGGTTAAGTCCTTTAAAAATCGGCTCGTTTTGCCTTCTTGGCTTCCTTGACATTGCATTTGGCTCAAAGGGGTCAACACTTAAAGCAAGAGCTGGCAAACCATCTGTAACAAGGTTAATAAGCAATATCTGAGTAGCTGTCAATGGCAAAGGAAGCCCAAATATAATGCCTAAAAAAATTATAAGTACTTCGCTTATATTGCCTGATAGAAGAAAACCTATGTATTTTCTTATGTTGTCATAAACTCCTCTTCCTTCTTCAACTGCATTAACTATAGATGCAAAATTGTCATCTGTCAAAATCATTGCGCTTGCTTCCTTGCTTACATCAGTCCCTGTGATGCCCATTGCAATTCCAATATCAGCTTTCTTCAATGCAGGCGCGTCATTTACGCCATCACCTGTCATTGCAACAACATGTCCTTTTTTCTTCAATGCGTCAACTATCTTTATTTTATGCTCTGGATTGACTCTTGCGAATATTGCAACATACTCTACCATTTCGTCAAGATTTTGTATTTCATCCAATTGTTGGCCGTTAATCACTTTTCCTTCCAATCCAATTTCTTTTGCAACAGCCCTTGCAGTTATTTCATGGTCTCCTGTAATCATTATAACTTTTATGACAAAAATGAGATTCTTTTCAGGCTCTTTGTCCGCAACAATTGTTTTATACGCAAACCCAAGAACCCTTAATGCGTCATTTGCAAATTCCTTGTTTGTTTCAAGAATTTCTTTCCTCATGTCCTCTGTTAATTTTTTTGCCTTTCCATTTATGTAAATGTAATTGCACAATTTTAGCACAACCTCTGGGGCGCCTTTGACATAAGCAAGCTTTTCCCCATGATGCTTATGGATTGTAGTCATCATCTTTCTCTCGCTTGTAAACTCTATTTCATCAACTCTTGGGTATTCTATTTCCAAATCTGCTCTTGCCAAGCCAGACTTTGCAGCGCTTACAATCAAGCATCCTTCAGTTGGATCGCCGATGACATCTTTATCTTTCAATTCTGCATTATTGTTTAATGCCCCTATCCTCAAAAGAAGCTCTATTTCGCCAATTTCAACTGGCTTATTCTTGTATAAGAAGTTCCCTTTTGTCTCATAGCCGGCTCCAGAAACATCAATAATTTTGCCATTTGCAAATAATTTTTTTACAGTCATTTCATTTACTGTCAATGTGCCTGTTTTATCTGCGCATATCACTGTTGTTGAGCCAAGAGTTTCAACGCTTGGCAGCCTCCTTACCAACGCATTTCGCTTCAGCATTCTTTGCGTGCCTAATGCAAGGGCCATGGTTACAATTGCAAGCAAAGCTTCTGGAATTGCAGCTACTGCAACAGCAACAGCAACTATCAGGTTGTCAAGCAGGGATTTTTCTTGAAACAAAGTTGCAACAACAAAAATTATTGCGGCAATTACTATCACCACTTTTCCAATCCATTTTCCAAGCTCATCCATTTTCTTTTGAAGCGGAGTTGGTTCTGGCTTAACCTCTTCTATCATTGTTGCTATCTTGCCAATTTCGGTTTGCATTCCAGTTGCAACAACAATTGCCTTTGCCCTGCCGCTCACAACAATAGTGCCGGAGAAAACCATATTCTTCATGTCAGCTATAGGAATCTTTTCAGGCAGAACATCTGTGTTTTTCTTTACTGGTTGGGATTCACCTGTTAAAGCTGCTTCTTGGGTTTGCAGGTTGAATACTTCAAATAATCTCGCGTCTGCTGGAATTTTGTCGCCTGTTTCAAGAACTATTATATCGCCAGGAACTAGCTCTTTTGAGTCAATTTCTTTTTTTTGCCCATCCCTAAGCACAGTTGCTTTTAGTGAAGCCAATTTTTTTAGCGCTTCAATTGCTCTTTCTGCTCTGTATTCAAGAAAAAATCCTAAGACCGAAATTAAGATAATGATAACTAAAATAACAATTGCATCTATGTATTCCTTAAGAAAGGCTGAAATAATAGTAGCAATAATCAAAATCCATATTACAATGCTTTTGAACTGGTTTAGGAAAATTTCCCAGGGAGAAATTTTTTTTCCTTCCTTTATCTCGTTTAAACCGTATTGCTTGAGCCTTGCTTCTATTTCTTTTTCAGAAATTCCTTTTTCTGAGGAATTTAATTCTTTGAAAACTTGCCCTATGGTTTTGTTATGCATTCTGTTCAGAAATAATTATCCTCGCTCACATTATCCTCTTTCGGTTTTGTTTTCATATCCTTTAATTTAATGATAAAATAACCCAAGCAGTCCAAGCCGCAAAAACTTGCTTTCTTTTTGAAGTCATCGGGGCCGAATATTAAAGTATAGTTGTTTGTCTTGTAGAAATTCATCTGGCTGGAGCAGGTTGCGCATACTTTTTCATGCTCTTTGAGCTTCTTTTTTATTCTTTCCTCCAATAATCTTTTTACTGTGATTGCTCCGCTGTCCAAATCGATTTTGAAGCGCATCAACTCATTGTAGTCCAATATGTCAAATAAATCCTCAAATCTTCTGCTCATTGTTCCACCTCATTGTTTTAGTTTTTTTATATTTATCAAATTTTATTTTCAATATGCTCCGCGAATTCTAGTGCTCGGTGTCGCTTCTTTGCCATATCGCAACACCTCGCCTATTTATTTGCAAACGGTTTACTTTAATCACGCTGTTAATCAAAAAGTCGTTCTCGGATTTTTATTTTATTTTTTTAATGGAAAATATTTTATTGTAATTTGTTTTATTGCAACCTTTTATCCAAATTTTATTTCTCACCTCCTGATTCTTCAAACTTAATGTACCACTTGTTTGATTCCTCATCATAAGCAAAGATAACATTGTATTTCTTTTTCTTGTCAAGCATCAAAAGAATAGGCATTGGAATAGTAGTCTCAAAGCTAGAGCCCCTTTTGTAAAGCTTTCTTCTAATCTCAACCATTTTACTTATTTTTATACTTATTAAATTACTTATTTATAAATTTAATGTTTCTAAATTAACAGAATTAGTCAAAATATACTTATTTTATTACTTATTTAAATACTTATTTAATTTTGAGTCCTTATTCGTGAAATAGCTCTGTATAACAAATCCTCAACTGCTAGCTTGAATAGAGAATAAAAGCTTAAATGCAACGGGTCCATATCAGTAAGTCTGCCTTCTTTAAAATATCTTCTTATATAAGTTCCCAAATTTGATTTTTGGTTTAATACAGCAATCTTTCCTTGTATGAAATCGTCTTCTGTAACAACTATTTGATAATTCATCGGAGGCAATACCCAATCACCGCTTTGTTCTATTGTTTTTCTTGTTATAATAGCATTATAAATGTGACTGCCAGATAAGGGAATATAACCATATTTTACTTCTTTCAAACCTTTAACAAAATATGCTACAAATATTTCTTCTTCTCTATCACCTCGAGGAATTTGAATTGCAACTAAAGGGCGCTTATTATCACAAAGTTCTATAAATTTTCTGAAAGTCCTAACCTTTTTAGTATGTCCTCTCACAGCTAGTTCTAGTTCGCTCATTTTAACAAACCAAATAACCAAAGAACCCCTTTTAGTCCAAGTTATGAAGTTATATTTAAAAAGCTTATTATTTTTCTTGACATATGCACCACATCGCAATCATCTCTTCTTCCAAAGACCCAGCAGGAATTAACATTAGAAATAATTTGATTGAATTATTTAATTTTGAAAAAAATAGTGAGGAATTTGACGATAATGACGTTTACCAATACGATAAAATTCAAAATAAAGCAATAAAACTTTATCTAACAAATCAAGATTTAATATTTGCAGAACATTTAGATAAAAAAATTCCTGCAGATGTTTTTATTTTTGCATCAAAGCATAGAAGCAAGGAAAACATTCCTTCTTTTGCAGTCCATCCTATAGGAAACTGGAGCAATGCGGATTTTGGCGGAGAAGAAAAAAAATTATGCCCAAGCTCTGCTGTTTTGTTGAAAAATCTTTTTATTGAATTAAACAATATTGCAAAAGATACGAAGTTGAATGCGAGTGATCTTCGCTCACATCTACATGAATTAACTATGGAAGCAACCCATCACGGCCCTTTTGTTGACAAGCCTGCTGTTTTTGTCGAAATAGGAAGCACAGAAAAGGAATGGAATGACAAAAATAATGGAAAAATAATCGCAGAAACAATAATGAGTGGTTTAAATGATGAAAATGAAAATTATAAAATTGCTGTTGGAATTGGAGGAGGGCATTATTGCAATAATTTTAATAAGCTTGTTTTAAGAACAGACATTGCTTTTTCTCATATCTGCCCAAAGCATAATTTAGATAAACTCGATGAAGAATTAATAAAACAATCAATTCAAAAAACAATTGAAAAAATTGATTTTATTGTTTTGGACTGGAAAGGTTTAGGCACAGAAAAGCAGAGGATTGTTGATTTGTTAAAAAACTTAAATTTAGAATTCAAGAGAACAGACCAGATTTTGAGGTAGAAAAATTTAAATATTAGTGTGTATTGAGTGTGTATTATGTCAGAAGTGCAAAGAATAAACATAACATTGCCCAAGAAACTTGTTAAGAAATCAAGGATTTTGATAGAAGAAGGCATATACTCCAATTTCTCCGAACTTGTTAGGGAAAGCATAAAGAATGAGCTTTTGCTGGACCAAAGCTTAATTGAGAAAAAAAGAATTCTTGATAAATGGTTTAGGGAAGAAGAAGGAAAAGGATTTGACACATCACATTTAACGCAAGAGGAATTAATTAAGAGAATAAGAAAAATAAGAAATGAGCTCTGGGACGAAAAATATAAGCATTGGTTTGAGGGCTTGGCAAATTGATAATTGTTCTAGATAGCAACGAATATATAAACTATTTAAGCAAGAAAAATTTGCTTCTTGATGAAATAACTCGGAATGACAAGCTTACAATTCATATAAATGAGACGATAACAAAAGAAGTTTTAAACAACATAAATGAGCAGTTGAAAAAAAGGTTTTATGATTTTTTATTTACCAATAATATCGTTACATATGATCAAAAATTGCCATTTGGGCTGCTTAAAAAACATAAAAAACTTGGCTTAAAGAAAGGAGATATAGCAATTGCATCCTTTTGTGAATCTGTAGAAGCTGATTATTTGGTAACAGAAAATAGGCATTTCTTGAAATCAAGAAAATTTGAGAAGTTTGAGGTTTTGAGTTTGAAGGAATTTTTAATGAAATTAAAATAAAATTAAGAAAGAATCACTTTTTCTTCTCTTCCTTCTTAGGAGCTTCTTTCTTTGCTTCTGCTGCAGGTGCCGCTCCTGGAGCTGCTCCAGCGGCTGCTGCTGCCTCTACAGGCAGTAATTCCTTTATCATGTCGTCTGGAATACCAGCTTGAACGAGCTTTGCCTTAATTTCTCCTCTTGCTTTGCCTGCCATCTGGGCAATAAGCTCCTTGGCAATCTTCTCAAATTCAGCTTTTCTCTTAGCAAGCTCTTCAGCAAGCTTTTTCTTCTCTTCTTCAAGCTTTGCAAGCTCTTCTGCTGTTAATTCTATCTTTTCCAGTCTTATCTCCTCATCAAACAATCCAGCTTCAACGTCCCTTAAAGTTTCTTTTGCATGCTTTCCTTCAACCAAAATGCCCATTGACTGGCAAGTTCCAATGACTTCCTTCACTTTTTCCTTTAATGATTTGCCTAATGTTGCAGTTTCCTTCATCTTTGCTATCTTGATAACCTGCTCAATAAGAATGTCAGCAACCATCTCATGCTTTGCCTTGCCAGAGCCTTTCTCCAAATTAGCTTCTTTCTTTATCAAGCCAGAAGCAGGGGGGGTTCCAATTATGATCTCGTATTGCTTTGTTTCCTTGTCTATGAAAATCTTGACAGGAACCTGCATTCCCTGAAATGAAGAAGTCTTTTTGTTGATGTCAGAAACAACTTGTCCAATGTTAACTCCCATTGGTCCTAGAGCTGGTCCAAGCGGCGGCGCTGCCGTAGCTTTGCCGCCTTCAACTAAAACTTCAACTTTTTCTTTTGGCATTTTTATTTGAATTGTTGTATAATTTTTGAAAATTTCAATCCGTGCTTTCGGCACAAATTTTACTGCTCGGCATTGCTTTTCTGCCATACCGCAATGCCTCGCCAATTTATTACAATAGATTCGAGGCGAAATTTAGTGAGTTGCGTGCGACCGACTTGTGAGCGAGTTCTTCACTCACATCTCACCGCTCGCACGCTCGCGTTCAACTCAGGAAAATTTTCGCCGAGTGTAAATTTTGTCGCGAAGCGACGGATTTATTTCATTAATTGAATTTAGTAACAAACGTCCATTTAAAAACCTTTACAAAGATTCTTCCCCAGTTTCATCCTCTTCAGCATGAGTTGTTTCTGTTTCTCTTCTCACGACTTTGACAGCATCCATTTTTACAGTTATTGGAATTGGAACAGCTGCCTCTAGCAATTCAACAACAACTTCCTCTTTTACCTTGTCAATTCTTGTCACCTTTGCATTCTCTCTTTTAAATGGACCAGAAATAATTTCAACAATATCGCTCTTTTGAATATTCATCTCGTGCTTTACCTGCTCAAGCATGTGCTCTATCTCAGAGTACTTGACAGGGTGGGCCAAAATTCCCCTTGCATAAGGAATATTAAAAGCAGCCTGCTCTGCATCTGTTTTCGTAGCAGCTTCTACGAAAATATAGCCTCGCATTCCATGCGGCCTTACCACAGAATAAACTTCAAGTTTTTTCTTTATTGCATTGCTTGCAACAAAGTCCATAACTTGATCTTCTCTATTGGCTGTTGTCCTTAATGCAAATATTGTCTCGTCTTCTCTTGACATTTTAGGTTCACGAACTAGGTTTTAAGTTTTGAAATAAAAAATTTAAGATATATAATACTTTGGATTTTTTAATGGTTTATAAAGGTTTGTTAAAATAAAAAATGGATATTGTGACTTAAGAAATTTCTATGCTTTTTTTATTACTAGCTCTTCTCTTCTAGAATAAGGATTATAATCAACCATTCCTTGAGATATACAGACTCCATCTGGCAAAAATCCAAATTTTGGTTTAAGAGTAAGTTGTATGGTTTTTCTATGAACAATTCCTTGCACATCTGCTAGCATAATATCAAGGGAAATAGGCTCAACAATTTGGGATGCTTGAAGTCCTCTATAATAAATTGGAAAATCCTCTTTTTCCCAGTGTCTTGGCTTCTCATTGTATGGGTTTTCAGTGTAGCCAGTATAAACATCCACTTTATCTCCAATTCGAAAAATAACATTTATTGCGCTAACTAATGCTCCAATATCTTCTGCTTTAAGTTCAAACAGGTTTCTTGGATTTGGTAAAAATAAGAGTTTACCTTCATCATGTACCATTTTCAATTGCTAGAGAAAGAGAATCAATATATAAATTTTATCTTTTTCATAATTAAGAAGTAGTAACCTTTGTATTTTTCTCAAAAAAACAACAATTTAATCATCTGCACAATAAAGCCAATCAATCCGATAATTAAAATTCCAAGCCCGCTTACTTTAACTATTGTTTTGAATTCTATAGCATCTGGTTTTTTTGTGATTTTCAGCACTCTTAAAGATTCCATGATAAAAGACCTTATTTTGTATTTCCAAGAAGTTGTGTCTTGCTCATCCATTTTTAGAAGAATATGTCTATTATTTTAAAATTTATCTAATCCAAAAACTCAATTCCTAAATGCTGCTCAATCTCTTTCTTTTTCTTTTCAGCTGTTCTCTTGGTGGAGCCAAAAATCTGGGAAGATTTAACGCCAGTTACAATAAGCATTGTCCTTATCGTCTTTTCCATGTCCTTGTATATTTGAGCTCCCCATATGACCCTTGCATCCTCATCCAGCTTTTCTGTTATGGTCTCAACAACTTTGCGAGCTTCGTCAAGCGTCATGTCCTCTCCGCCAATTACATTAATCAAAGCGCCATTAGCTCCAGAAATATCAACATCAAGCAATGGGTTATTAATAGCTTTTTCAACAGCCTCCACTGCCCTGTTTTCAGTGTCGCTTTCTCCAACACCAATCAAAGCCACCCCACCTCCTTTCATAACAGCCCTTATGTCAGCAAAGTCAAGATTTACCAAGCCAGCTTTTGTCACAAGCTCTGCAATCCCTTTTACAGCATTTGTCAATATTTCATCAGCCACTTTGAAAGCAGTGTGCAATGGCAGCTCTGGCGCTAACTCTAGCAATTTGTCATTCGGAATAACAATTAATGTATCAGCCACCTGCTCCATCTTCTCCAGGCCAATAACTGCATTCTCATATCTTCTATGGCCTTCCATTGAAAAAGGCATTGTAACAACTCCAACAGTCAAAGCTCCAAGCTTTTTAGCAACTTCAGCAACAACAGGAGCAGAGCCTGTTCCAGTCCCTCCACCTAATCCGCATGTAACAAAAATCATGTCGCAATTCTGAAGCGCTTTTTTAATATCAGATTCATTTTCACGAGCTGCTTCCTCTCCCAAGCGAGGCTCAGAGCCAGCTCCAAGTCCTTTTGTCAGTTCTCTTCCAATCAGGATTTTCTTATTGGCAGTTGTGTAAAGCAAGTCTTGTGCATCTGTGTTGATAGCTATTGTCTCAACTCCAACAATGCCTACCTCACTCATTCTGTTGATAGTGTTGTTGCCTCCTCCCCCACATCCAACAACTTTAATTGTTGCGCGCTGCCTTGAAAGAAGCTGTTCTAGCTCTGCATCAATATCTTGAACACTCTTGTCTTGCCGTACTTGTTTCAGGTCTATAGAAAGTAGTTTAGGATTTTCATTATTTAATTCAGCTTCCATTGCCTGCTCAATTATAGTTGCCACAAACTCACCCGACATGGACTCAAATTGAGCCCTCGCTTTTTTATTTTGTTATTAGTGAAAAATGGTTGTAACTACTATTTAAATTTATTTATTTTTCTCTTGAGGAATAGTAAAATTTACATTTTTTATGCCTGGAATTGTCCTTTCAACAATCTTTTTGAATTCTTCTTGGGCTTGCTTTGGCATGCTTTCTTTTAAATTTATATATACACCTTCTTCCTTTAATTCAATTTCCGCATCCTTGATGTGCAAATGCATTTTTAGAAGCGACTTAATCTTTTCTTTGCTGTCATCAATGATTTTGTTTATTTTTACATTATAAATTAAGTCCTTGCCTGCAAGCGGATGATTAAAGTCAACCAGGCATCTGCCGCCGCTTACTGTTTTAACAACACCGAAAACGCCATCTATATTCAGTTGAAGCCCTGGAATTGGCTGTATGTTTTGCTGCCTGAACTTGCTTGTCGGGATTAATTGTATAAACTTTGCATCTTTCTTGCCAAGGGCATTATCAGAGATTATTTCAAATGCGTATTCCTTTCCAGTTTCCTTTCCAATCATTTGCTCTTCAAGATTTTTCAGAATGTTGTTTTCCCCGACACATATAACTGCAGGAGAATAATCAGCATTTTTGTTATACACTCCATTTTCCTTTGCAACCTTCTCTTCAGTTGTGTCAAATATTGTGCCGTCTTCCTTAATCCTGCCTGTGTATTCTATTTCCACAAAATCATGCTTTTTTACAGTTGGCATATCAGAAAGCAACTTTTAGGACAAATGAATTGTTTATAAAGATTTCTGCTTTGTTCTCACAAACCCTATTATCTTTTCAACAACCTGATTTGGGTTCAACTTTGTTGTGTCTATTACAAAATTGTATAATTCCTTGTCCAAATAATTAACACCATAATATTTTTTGTATCTTTTCCTTTCGCTTTCTTCCCTCTTTTTAATATTGCTTATGGATTCTTTCAGGCTTTTGCTTTTTTCCTGCTGCCTTTTGTCTTTTAATATTCTATGCGCTCTTGTTTTGTCAGCAGCATCAAGAAAAACCTTGACTTCAGCATTTGGAATGAAAAAAGCTGTCAACCTTCCATCAACAACAAAATTGTCTTTGGTTTTTCCAAGCTCTTTTAGCTTGTTGTCCATTTCAAAGTCTATGGATTTGTCCTTCTCAGCCAGCTTATTAAATTCAAGCAAGCTTAATCTTTTTTCTATTGCCATTACCCTCATTAAGTCTCCAATAGAATAATGCTTTAGCTTGAGTTTTTCAGACAGCAGCTTTGCGACAGTGCTTTTTCCAGAGCCAGCTTTTCCAGATATAGTTATTCGCATATATCACTAATTTAGCAATTGGTATATATATTTTGTTTTTTTATTCTATTAATTTTAAAAACATTTTTAAACATTCATTTTTTCTATTTGAAATATGAAGCAGACACTTCTGGACAAGCTCAACATCTTTTTATTAAAGAAAGGATTTACTATAAAAAATTTAACAAGGACATGCTTTGATATTCTTGCAAGAAGAAGCGACCAAATCCTGCTTGTCAAGGTTCTTGAGGATGCAAACTCCATCAGCAGGCAATACACAGAGGAGATGGTTGCTGTTGCATCCTACATTAATGCATCCCCTTTGATAATAGCTGAAAAGGCTGGAAGCAGGCTGGAAAACAACATTGTTTATTCCAGATTTGATATATATACATTAAACTTCAGCACATTTTTGAACTGTATTAATAACAAATTTCCATTTATCAAAAGAAGCCATGCAGGCCTGACAGTCTCTGTTATCGGCAAAAAATTGAGGGAAAAAAGAGAAGAAATGGGTTACTCATTGAACGCATTGTCAAAAAAGGTAGGAGTTACAAGCAGGATGATAATAAAATACGAAAGCGAAAATTCTGAAGTAACTGTCAACAGGGCAATGAAATTGTATGATTTGTTTGGTGATAATGTTTTTAACGAGGTTAATATTTTTAGCCAGCACCAGCATCCAGAGAGTAAATTTGAGACAGAGGTTTCAAAGAAATATGTAGAGCTTGGGTTTGACGCAATTGAAACAAAAAAAACCCCTTTTGACATAATAGCAAGGAAAGAAAACGAGCTTATTTTTACAGAAGTCAGCGATAAAGTAAATCCTCAGATGCAGTCCCTGTCAGAATTGCTTCATGCTGACAACTTGGTCATCTTCCAGAAGAAAAAGCCAAAGAACATTCCTTCAATGACAAAGAAAGAATTTATGGATTTTGACAAGGCTAATGAATTAGTTAGGTTTCTGAAGGAGTTTTGACTATTATTTTTGGATTTAAATTAATTTTATATCTTGCAGACCTACTAAATAAAAATCTTAATCTTTCAATTTCTCCATATCTTTTAAATTGTTCCTCCCACCACAGCACTGGTTTAACAGTGAGATGTAAATTTTCCTCATTTAAAGATAAATGATGTGATGGCGTTGGACAAACACTAATAAATAAATATCTAGAACAAACTCTGGTCATTTCTTCTAATGAAGGAGCTACTAAGTCTTCAGGAACATGTTCTATTACGTCGTTACAAAATCCAATGCTAAATTGACCGTCTTTTAGCATAGGCAAATTATCTAAACTTGAATAGTGGACACTCCTTCCTTTTGAACGCTGATTTTCCACAGCATAAGAACTTATTTCTACCCCTTCTACGTAAAAGGCATGTCTCTCAAAAAAATCTAATGCAGCACCTCTTCCAAAACCAAAGTCTATCAAAGATAATCTTTCGCTTGTATCTACTTTAGCTAGTACATATTTAGCAAGTCTTCTCCAATTTGCATCACCATACCCATTTTGCCACAAAGCGCTATATTTTCTATTTTCTCTGCCGAATCTTATTGTATCCATAATAACTTATCACAATGTAGTATTTTTAAACCTTTCTATTTTTAACCTTTATATAGTAACAACAACTAACCAAAAGCTTTATATAGAACCAAATATGCACAAATTTAAGGTGGTTTAACTAATGAATCAAGTACAACCAATATTTATCCTGCCGGAAGGCATGATAGTGGCAGAAACAATAAGAACAACTTTAGGTCCAAAAGGAATGGACAAGATGATTGTTGATTCTATGGGTGACATAACAATTACTAATGATGGTGTGACAATTCTTGAAGAAATGCAGATTGAGCATCCATCTGCAAAGATGATTGTTGAAGTTGCTAAGACACAAGAAGATGAAGTTGGAGATGGAACAACAACTGCTGTTGTTATTGCAGGCGAGCTTTTGAAGAATGCTGAAGAGCTTTTAGATAAAGGTGTTCATCCTGCAATTCTTGCCAGAGGTTTTCGATTGGCTTCAATTAAGGCAAATGAAATTCTAGAAAATATTTCAGAGCCAATATCTGAAAAGGACAATAAAATGCTGAAGCAGATTGCAATGACTGCAATGACGGGCAAAGGCGCTGAAATTGCCAAAGAAAAGCTGAGCGAAATAACTGTAAAGGCTGTCAAGGAAGTTATGGGCAAGGAAAATAATGTTATTAATATCAACAAGGACAATATAAAGTTGGAAAAAAAATCTGGAGGAAGGGTTGATGAAACAGAGCTAATCAATGGAATTGTTTTAGACAAGGAAAGGGCTCATGCATCAATGCCAAAATCTGTTAGAAACGCAAAAATTTTGTTAATTGATTCTGCTCTTGAAATTAAAGACACAACAACAAGCGCAAAAATTAAAATAAAAGCCCCTTCCCAAATGCAGACTTTTCTTGAGCAGGAAGAAAAGATGCTAAAGTCCATGGCAGAAAAAATTGCCAAATCAGGAGCAAATGTTGTTTTCTGCCAAAAGGGAATTGACGATGTTGTGCAGCATTTCTTGGCTAAAAATGGGATTTATGCAGCGCGAAGGGTGAAAGAATCAGACATGAAGGCTTTGACAAGGGCAACAGGCGCATCAATTGTAGGCAATCTGGACTCGTTAAGCGAGAAAGACCTTGGAAAATCTGGATTTGTTGAAGAAGTAAAAATTAATGACGATAATATGACTTTTGTGAGGGAATGCAAAAATCCAAAATCCGTCACAATTTTGATAAAAGGCTCAACAGAGCATGTTGTTGATGAAATAAAAAGGGCTCTTGAAGATGCAATAGGCGATGTTTCAGCTGCCTTGAAAGAAGGCAAAGTGGTTGCTGGAGCTGGCTCGACAGAAACAGAGCTTGCAAGGCAGTTAAGGAAATTTGCTGAGTCATTAAGCGGGAGAGAGCAGCTCGCAGTTGCAAATTTTGCAGAAGCAATTGAAGTGATTCCAAGAACATTGGCAGAGAATGCCGGCCTTGACCCAATTGATGTTTTGACAGATTTAAGAGCTGCTCATGACAAAAAGCAGAAATGGGCTGGAATTGATGTCTTTACAGGCAAAGTGATTGATGCATGGAACAAGGGAATTATTGAGCCGTTAAAAATTAAAACACAGGCAATAAGCTCGGCAAGCGAAGTCGCAATCATGATTTTAAGAATCGATGATGTTGTTGCAGGCAGCAAGAAAGAAGCTCCTATGCCTCCGATGCCGCAAGGCGGAATGGGAATGGGTGGAATGCCCCCAATGATGTAATTGCTTATAGAGCATTTAAAATAAAATTCAATAACGAATAAACATTGAAATAAAAACAATATCAAACATAAAAATTAAAAACCAAAAGATTTAAATAGAACCTTTTAGTTTACAATGTTAAAATGGCACAAAGCAATAAATTAAGCTTGTTAATTTCTGTGATTTTGCTAGTGCTAATTCTGGTGGAATAAATCCACCTTTGATTGCTTAAAAATTCTATAAAGATTAAAGGTGAGAAAACAATATGACGTTACAAAATGCTGTAAAAAATGCAAAAATTGAAGGAAAGCCTAGAATAATTAATCCAACAGCCAACCTTCTGGAAATTACAGTTGCATACGACGCTTTAAATGGCAGCAGAACACCAAAGAAAGCTGATCTTCAAGTTAGATTAAGACGCTTTTACGATCCAGTCAGAGAAATATATCTTCCTGAAACAGATCCTGACGCTAGAAAGGATATTAACGAAGGCGCTTACTTCAATCCTGTTGTATCAATAGTTCCTTTTACCAAAGTTAATGGAGACTCTACTGGGTTAATAGATTTTGTAATGCAATATTTTAATAATAAATTTATAGATCAATATAAATAAAATGAACAAAAATCAAAAAATAAAATCATTTTCAATTTTGAGCATCTCAATTCTGTTAGTGATTGTCATCATTATCTTGTAAGGGCCAAATATTTTCTGGTCCTTGCATCAAAAACAGCTTGAGATTGAACTATAAAATAAAAATATGGAGGTTAAAAATGAAATCAGAATTTCAAACAATCAATTTGAACGATTTAATGGAAGAATTTAGGGAGAAGTGAAGATGAGATTATTAACAGAAAGACTGCGCTATGAAAGAACATTTGATCCAAAAACTTTGTATGATGGAACAGGCAATACTTTAGTACTTGCTAATTTAACTGCTTGGGGAGCAAATGCAAATTTTCTTACGAATGGAGGTGGCAAAATCCATTGGGCCGAGCATATAAATCCTTACAGTAGCGTACACGCATTAGCTCGAGGCGAACCCCAAGCATTTGTCATAAATGAAACTGGAGCTGGTTCTGCAGCACTTGCTTATACACTTTTATCTGGTAGACCTACTGTGTGTAATGTTACTACAGGAGGTGCAGCTGACTTGGCTAATTCTTCATTCACCGATTCAAAGTTCCATAGCATTGGTGCAATACTTTTTGCAGCATTAAGCCCTGAAGAGTCACGTTGGTTGGGTGTCCTGCAGGACACAAGCGAAGACGGTTATAATACAATAGGTACTATGAGAGCTCGATATGGAGCTGACGCGTGTGTAGTGGTTGATCGTTCCTTTTTAGGTAAACCAACTAAATTTGAAGAAATGCTTTATAAAATGCAAGACAGATTAGTAAATTCAAAGCCAGTTGTAGTTGTGTATCATCCTGAAGTTATGAAAGAAGATGTCCCTTGGCTAGAGGTTCCATGGCGAGAAAAACCCAGAGAATATGACAAAGCCAGTTTAGATACCCTTGTAGCCAATTTTGCTAAAAATACTGATGGAAAAAAAGTTGTTATCTTTGTGGGAGAAGAAGCAGCTAGATATGATGGTATTGATGAATTAATTACTCAGCTGTCTAGACTATTAAAAGCTCCGACAATTTACACTCAAATTGGTGTTTCAGCGGTTTCTCCAGATAATGAATTTGCTGCAGGGCATGTCATGCTAGGCTATAATGATTATGCACTTAAATTATGGGAAAGCTTGACTACCGATCACACTATGATTTGTGTTGGTTTTGACCCTTTTGAATATTCTACAAATCAGGAAAGAATCAAGGCAAATGGGATAGTGATAACAAATTATGATCATGCTTATGGTACAAAAAATGGAACTTTTGCACACAGATTTGAAGGGAAATACCATCATGTCAAAGGAGACCTCCATCTTGTTTTAACGGAAATGATGAAAGATTTTAGAAGACAGCAGTTAAAAAGACCACATGTCAAAGTTCCTAAAGAATTAAATGAAGACATATATGTGGCTCCCCCTTCAGGTTTCACAAATATGAAATTGTTTTATCAAGAGCTTGCAAGATTAATGGAACCAGGAACTATTTATTGTGCAGATGTATGTAAGGGTTATTTAGATTTTCAGCGAGTGAACCCTCATCCGCTTAATGGCATTAAATCTATATATTTCCACCAAGGCTCTTTAATGGGTAAGGCAGGTGGAGAAATTCTTGGGGATAGACTTGCAAGACCTGATCTTCATATAGTTGCAGTTACTGGAGATGGTTGCCATGAATACTTTGGTGCCTCATTAGGTAGAATGAAGGATTTAGGATTAGTTTTATTTGTTTTAGACAATGGAACTCATGGTCTTGTTGATTGGGGTTTAGGAAAAATAAAGCCGCACTTACCACCAGACAGACGATTAACACATGTACCTAGAAATGATTACGTTGGCATGGCAGTTGCACAAGGTTGGAGAGGATCTTATTTAGATCCATACTCAAGCGATATGGAAAAGATAATGAAGGAAGCAAACTCTTTAGGTACACAATCGATGCTTGTTCAAGTAAAAGTTCATCCTGAAGATGATTTGGGACAAAATAGAAGACTAGAAGGTTTACAAAAGCAAGGAAAGATAATAACTATGTGAGTTTATTTGTCAAATCTTTTTAACTTTTATAGAGATTCCGAAAGTTAGATAAACCATTTATTCAATAGTAAATTATGTGGGGTGATGGCTTGAGCCATGTTCCCCACATCGATATGACACAACATCAT
>JAGVYA010000059.1 GCA_018303505.1 Candidatus Woesearchaeota archaeon | reverse complement strand
CTTGTCATCATCATATACTACATTTTTTATGTCTAATATGTCTGCTCCATTACTAAAGTTGTCTCCTCTTTTGTATATGTCGACATTTACTGTGCTTACTGGATCTATTTTAATGATATATGTATCATTGATGTTTCCTATAGCAGAAGAATTTGCTGTAGTAGGATTTATGCTACCAAAATTGACTGGAAAACCAAGCAATGTTATGCTTATCAACCCTGCTGATGGTACAGACTCAATTATTGTAATATTAATTTTTTTTGTTTTATTGCTACCGATATTTGAAGCATAGGTTGTAGGTTCATAAATTGTAAAAAATTCCCAAGTTGTGTTTATATTACCAGTTGCATTTACTTGCCAAGTTTGATTGCATGTATCGCCATTTTGCATATTAACACAAGTTTGGGGATTATTTGATATAGTGTAGAATGGTGTTCCATTGTTCATTGGGATTGCTCCTTTAATGCCTTCAGCTGAAACAAAAATTGTTACATCATCAGCATCGTCAAAACTTTGTGAAAGTGGTTGTTGTTTTCCGCATGTGGCTGAGGTAGAGCCTTCAAATTGTATCATTCCCCTAATAGTATGGTTTCTTTCGATACTATCAAGCTTAAAAGTTTTTGTAAATTTATTAAATCCTCCAATAGGGCAAGATGCAATAAAACCAATTACGCGCCACGTAGGAGAAATAGTATTGTTTGAGTAGACAAAGTTTACATTGTCATTTGATGATCCACCAGTCCAGCAATGAGCTGTAATATCTACTTTTACCATATCACCAATTTTGAATACCCCATGCTCTAAATCAGTTATTGTTATATTTTCTACTGACTCATCTGTTAGATAATCTCCACTTGTACCATCACTACAGCTATCTATTGTGTTAGGTTGATTAGGCTCATTGTTTTGTGTCCCTGGTCCAATATTATCTCGAGATTTTATTAATGCAGAAGATGCTGTACAAGGAGAAGTGGTACAGTGAATGGCTGCTGGGTCTAATGTGGCTGTAACATTTCCACACTTTCCGCCAACACATTTAACTCCAGAACTAAAATTAAAAAATTTGTTTTGAGTAACATTGATATTTGTTGCAGGATTGATTAAATATGGCTCCAGATGTCCAAATTGAACAATACTTAAATTATTGATACTAATTAAAGAATATTTCTGAGTTGGTTGAGGAACTAAAGTTCCTTTCACTTTTACTTGCCAAATTCCAGCTTCTGGATTCACAATAATTTGTTCAACATTATTAAGATTATCTGTGCCAGTAGTTGCTACACTGCCTGGACTAGCAGGATTTAGAACATATGGATAGTAATTAGTTCCACTAGGGGATATCAATAATAAATCTAAGTCATTTACTAATTCTTTAGCAGCGTTTGGTGTTCCTTGATAATCATCCCATGCAAGAGTAACCTTTAATTGTATTTGACCAGAAGGAACCTTTATTTCGTATATGTCTTCTTTTCCCTGCTCAGGAATTTCATCTTCAATAATAGTATTATTACTTTCTGTATCGCTTTTTATCAAATCTATTGCTTTCGTTGCATTTATCCTTCCATAGCCAAAAGAGTAATCAGGACCTGCATTGCCTAAATCCTTTGCAGTATGAATTAAAATTGCCTTTATTGTTGATGGTAAAGGATAAATGTTATGAGTTTCATTGAAATCTTGAATCAGTAAGGCAACACTACCAGATACTGCAGGAGTTGCCATTGAGGTTCCACACCACCCAGGACCGCCATAGGTATCGCCAGGTAACGTTGATTTGATAAATCCCTCTCCTCCTGCCTCACACCCAGGAGCGACAACATCTGGCTTTAATCTACCATCATCGGTAGGACCCCATGAACTGAAAGATGTCATGGAATCATCATCAGAATTAGTTGCTCCTACTGTTATTGTATTCTTTGCAGTACCAGGAATAATGATGCAATCATACTGGCCATTATCACAAGTTGGCCTTTCATTCCCGGCTGCCCACATTATTGATATACGTTTACCTTTATTTCCTGTTATCACCGCATCAATCGCAGCAGTTGCGCTATCATAACGCCCATACCTATTAGGAGGTCCATAAGTGAAGCCCCAAGAATTTTGTGAAAGATCTATTCCATATGTATTAATAGCATTATTATATTCGGAGTTTAGCTCAGTTACATCATTCCACCATTCATATGAGATTACTGTGGCATTAGTAGCCATTCCTCTCCATTGCAATGCAGTGCCACCATTAGTCGCACTTAATGTACCATTTCCTAACATTGTGCCAGCTACATGAGTAGCATGGTCGCCTGTTGAACTGCCTGTATCCCCTATTGTGACTCTTCCTTGCAAATCATCATGAGTGGTGTCAACCCATGCTCCATCCCATTCTGCTGCTACAACCCCTGCACCATTTAAATTATATGGTGAAGCTTGAACAGTATTTACTCCAATAGCAGCTCTTGAACCATCGTTGAAAGTTTTTGGTTCTGGAGGTACCTCTTCAATCCATTGAACAATATCGTTATTAGCAATTTCTTCTATTGAATTTTCTGGAACAACTATAGTTAAGGCATTAATTATCTCTGCCCTGCCAATTACTCCGCCATAATTGGAAATTAAATTATTTGCGTCATCTAAAGAGACATCTTTGAAAAATATGATTGTTAAATTTACAGTTCCGTCATTATTTTTTGCCCACTCACCAACTCCATATTTTTTTATTGATTGCGAGATTTTATCTTCCTTTAATATTTCATCAATTGCCATTATATTAGAGATTTTTTCTATTTCTTCTATATCACCTGAAATAGAAGCAAACCAGGCTTTATTTGGAATATAAGATAATAATTTTATTCCTTGTTTTTCAAGCTTTTCTTTTTCTTCTTCATTAGGAATACTATCAAATTGTAAAAGTATATGTGATTTTTCAGGTGCTTTTGCTTTTATTTTATTTTTTACAATTTCGCTTGTCCCTTTATGAGGAATAAACTCTCTTGATTTAAGCAAAACTTTATTTGAAGAATCTTCTAAATCTTCTGAAGACTTTTCTAAATTTGCTTTTTTTGATATTTTATCTTTTGATTTTAAATTTTCCTGGGCATAAACAATAGTTAAAAGCAATAATACAAAAATTAAAATTGTTAATAATTTTTTCATTTTATTTTATAATGGGCTATAGCATAAGCGCACCAGCCTATTTTTGGCTCATTTATTTTGATGAAATTATTTAGTTCTGTTTCTTCGTCTAATTTGATTATGAAGACTGGGTTTACAATAGCTGTCATGCACCTGTTTGTGTCAGGAGGACAGCAAGAAGCAGCATAACTTTTATACCAGACATCGGTTATTTTTATATTATTTTGAATTAAATTATTTAAAATCAAATCAACATTAATATCTTTTAGTCCTTTTAATTCTTCATCACTATATTTATATTCATAATAAATTCCTTCAGTAAATTGTTTGTCATTTAAATTTTCAACAGTAAGTGTAATTTTTTCTTTAGCACATCCACTGACAAAAATCATTCCAAATATTAAAATCAAAAATATTGTTTTCAATTTCCACCCTCATCTAAAAAATTTTAAAAATATTGCAAGCAAATTTTCTCTAACCAAAAAATTATCTTTATCGTTAGCAATCTTATCCAAATGGGTTGCGGTTACTTTAACTGTATAGCCGCCTTTGGTTGCATTTATTGGAATAGGAATAGAAACTGTTTTTTCATTTGAATTTGCAACATCCATTGTTGTAGATAAAGTTGTAATTATGTCCTTTCCTTTCAGGACATTATACAATAAGTCAACAGTAATTTTTCCATCTACACCAGGATCCGGCATTTTTTCCTTATCCTTTATTAACTGTGTAAGGACAGAAATATTATTTCCGGCCTTGATTTTCTTTTCAAGTGCATCTATTTCCACATCTATTTTGTATTTATCAGTTACAGTTATATTTACAGGAATGATTAAATCTTGGCTATTATTAGTTAGAGCATGAATATTTCCAGAATAAGTTCTTGTTGTAACATTTGGAATATCAATAAAAGCGATAATATCTTTTGTTTCATTTAGTGTTACAATAAAATTATTATCAGAAAAAGAAATCCAACTGCTTATTTCACTTATTTCCAAGAAAAGTGTAACATTGAGGTCTTGATTGCCTAATTCTTGAGAAAATGTTAAGTTTTTTTCTACAAGGCTTAAAGGGGGTGCATTTATCGATAAATTACTTGGAGAAACATTTAAAATTCCAATAGCTGGATTTACTATAACTTTTGCTAAAAGACTTTGCTCTTCACTTATGCCATAAGCTAGAATAGAAAAAAGCATTGTTATTAGAAAATAAAAGTATAATTTTTTCATAAGTATAGTTTACTTTGAAAATATAAAAATATATCGCTTTTTAATAAATTTATTAAAAAATTATTTCTTTTTCATAACAAAAAATATAAACAATCCTGCTATAATTATTAATAATACAATGACAACGCCAACAAATGTACTTGTAGGTACACCAACCTGTGCTTCTTTCTCTGCAACTTTAGGCGCTTTCTCTTCTTCAACCTTTTCTTCTTCTTTAACAACCACAACTTCATCTTTTCTTTCAGGTGCTTTTTCTAAAATGGTTTCAGTGAATTCTTTTGATAAAACAGTAACTTTATACTCAAAGCTTCTTCCTTGCGTTATAGCTGCTGTTCCAGTTTGACCTAACCATGCAGCTGTAGCATCTATTCTAATATTTGTAACTATGCCTAGTTTTTCATCAGAAGGCACTTTTATCTTGATTTTAACTGGTTTAGCTCCAACAAAACCTACAGGGCTCGATATGTACTCTATACCTTCAGGTATATTAGCAGGAATGCTTTCAGCAACATCAGAAGGTGGTTCTACAAACAAATTTTCTTCAATAGTTTTAGGCACACCACTAACACTAACAGTTGTTTCATGCAATGCAGGCTCTATTGTTATATCCCAGTTTTTAGGAGCTTCTGCCACTGATAAAGAAATATGAGTAATCCTGTTGCCATAGATATTATAGAAGTATAATTTTGTTGTTGCTTCACTTCCCGGAGAAATAGTTAACTCTTTTGCACCTTGTGCACTGCCGAAATTGTATTTTGGTTCTTCTTCCTGTGCATTTACAATTCCAATTAAGAAAATTAAAACTAAAAAAAAGAAAAAAAAAGTTTTCATCTATCTCTCCCTCTATTTAGGTACTTTTACCTTCGAAAGAGAATGTACTACTGTAGCTTCCTGCTGCTTGTCCAGTTGGCACATCCAACCAGAACCATATTTTCAAATCAGGACTTGCTCCTGTTAACGTTGCATATGCTGCTCCTGGATAAGCTGTTGTCAAGTTGGCTTGTGTTGGGTCTGGGAATGCATCTACTTCTCCGTCGCTGTCATAGGTAACATAAGTTATGGGTAGTGTATTACTGCCTACTATAAAGTTGGTTCCTTTCAATCTAACCTTTACATCTACATTGGATGTTGTTTGTCTTGTGACAGTGGCTGCTCCTGTAGTTGAGGCTAAGCCATCAACTTGGTCGCTTTCATTTTTATTTATAGTGCCTGGATCTAAACCTCCAAAACTAAAACCCCCTCCTGCTGTATCTGTTAGTGTTATATCGACAAATTCATTAACAGTCACAGAAGCTGCTCCACTTGTTTCTTCAGATGTAGCTCCAAATGCAAAGTTCGCTAGAATAAGTATCAGAATACTGGATAGTGCTACAAATATTGCATTTCTCATTTTTTGCACCCCCAAAAGTTTCTATTTTATCCTATACTTTATAGTAGTAATGGTTATATATATTTAAATCTTTCTATATTTTGACATTGTCTCTCAAACGAATGATTGGACATTTATGTCTTGCCAGTGAGTATTGATAATTTTTTTAAGAGGATAAGAAGAAGAACTCGATATAAAAAATTTTATAATGTGCTACATCATTCGCAAAGTTGACAATGTCCTATATTTTGCACTATAACTCAAAAGTTATTTTCTTGTTCTCTATATTTTTTAATATTTTTTCCAATAAATCATCAGCCTTAACATCAAAATAAACTTTGTTGTCCAAAGTTCTGACTGCAACAGTTTTGTTCTTCTCTTCCTTTTCGCCAACTGTTAAAATCAATGGTATTTTTTGAAATTGAGCTTCCCTTACTTTATACCCAACACTTTCTGTCCTGCTATCGACTTCAACCCTTATGTTGTTTTTCTCAAATTCTTCCTTGATTTTGCTTGCATAATTTTCAAACCTATCAGCAACAGTCAAAATCCTAACCTGAATTGGAGCTAACCATAAAGGAAATTTGCCGGCAAAATGCTCGATTAATATGCCTAAAAACCTTTCAATTGAGCCATAAATAACCCTGTGTATAATAACTGGCCTGTGCTTTGTGTTGTCCTCTCCAATATAATGCAAATCAAACTTCTCAGGCATTTGGAAATCAACCTGGATAGTTGCGCACTGCCAGCTTCTTCCCAAAACATCTTTGATGTGAAAGTCAATTTTTGGCCCATAAAAAGCGCCTGCGCCTTCATTAATTTTGAAGTCAATATTTTTTGATTTTAAAGCGTCTTTCAAAGACTGCTCTGCAATCTGCCAGATTTCGTCGCTGCCCATTGCCTTTTCCGGCTTTGTTGATAATTCAACATGATACTCAAATCTAAATATTTTATATAAATAATCAACTAAATCAATCACCCTTGCCACCTCTTCCTTAATCTGAGACGGCATTACAAAAATATGGGCGTCATCTTGGGTAAAACTCCTAACCCTAAATAAGCCGCTCAAAACGCCGCTTAATTCATGCCGATGCACTAATCCATATTCTGCCAATCTTAATGGAAATTCCTTGTAAGAATGGAATGCTTCCCTGTAAACAAGGATAGAGCCCGGGCAGTTCATTGGCTTGACTGCAAAATCCTGCTCGTCAATTTGCGTGAAATACATTGCATCCTTAAAATGCTCCCAATGCCCGCTTTGCTCCCAGAGCTTCCTGCTCAATATAATTGGCGTTTTAATCTCCTTATAGCCGTTTTTTGCATGGAGTTTTCTAGAGAAATCCAGCAACTCATTTATTATTATCATTCCCTTTGGATGGAAAAAAACAAATCCAGGGCCCTCTTCATGAATGCTAAATAAGTCCAACTGCCTGCCAATTTTCCTGTGGTCTCTTTTCTCTGCTTCTTCAATCAGCTTTAGATGGGCGTCAAGCATGCTTTTTTCAGGAAAGCTTATTCCGTAAATCCTCTGCAGCTGGGCATTTTTTGGATTTCCTCTCCAGTAAGCTGCTGCGATTTTCGTAAGCTTGAAAGCCTTTATTTTTCCAGTATTTGGAATATGCGGGCCTCTGCACAAGTCAATAAAATTGCCTTGCTGGTAAGCGCTTGCTGGCTCTTTTGCTTCTTCTATTATCTCAATTTTATATGAATTATTCTTGAACATTTTTTTTGCTTCGCTTTCGCTTAATTCAATTCTCTCAACCTTGCAGTCTTTTTTTACAATCTCTTGCATTTTTTGCTCAATCTTATTCAAATCTTCTGGAGTGAAATGATGCTCAATATCAAAATCATAATAGAATCCTTCCTCAACAACAGGTCCTATTGTTGGCTTTGCTTGTGGAAAAAGCTCAACAACAGCTTGAGCAAGAAGATGTGCTGCGCTGTGCCTGAAAACTTCCATTCCCTCCTTATCTTTAAAAGTTATAATCTGCAAAGAAGAATCTTCATTTATTGGCACAAACAAGTCTTTAAGCCTGCCATTTATTCTTGCAATCAAAGCATCTTCTCCAAGTTTTTTCCCAATATCGAATGCAATTTCACCTGCAGTGATTCCTTTGTTGTATTCTCTAATGCTTCCGTCCGGCAAAGTTATCTTGATTTTTGACATTTTTTTATTTTTATTTTCCTCAATTTATATATTTTATTAAAATTCAAATGAAGAAAAATGAATTCTAAACAATGAGCGGCTTTTAAGCTGTTGTTGTAGTTGTAGAAGTAGTTAAAGCAGAACTCAAAATCTTATTTTCTGACAGTAAAATTAAATTTTCCATAATTCAATAAAAATGAAACCTATATTTAAAACTTTCTTTTGCTTTGCGAACGAAGTGAGCACTCGGGACTTTATGTCCCGCAACTTGTCAACCGAGTTTACAGTTGAACCGAAAGCTTTAAATATTACTTTTAATAATTCTAAAAATAGAAGTATTTTTATTAAAAATATTAAAATTAATAACGAAAACTCATGTTTTCGGAATTGAAAATTTAAACATTTAAATTTCCAATAATGGAAGCGAAATTTATAGGCAAGGCAAAGCTGACAAAGCAGGGGCAGTTGACTCTGCCGCAGGAAGCAAGGCAGGACTTGAAGATAGACTCTAAATCTGAGGTTTATTGGTATGAGTTCAACGATATTTTGATTTTAGTTAAGGACTTGGTTAATCCGAAAGAATTGATTAGTCTTGTGTTCAGCAAGAGAAAAAAGAAGTGATTCAATGAATTTCAAACCATGCAACATTAAATACATTTTAATTAAAAAATTCAAAAAACCGAGAACGACCTTTATAAGTATTGGTTAATAAGGTAACCCGTTTGTGATAGTTTAATATAATGAATAGGCGAGCAATGTGGCGAGCCTAAAATTTGTGCCGAAGGCACGGATTGAAAAATTAAAAAATATTAACAAATAAAATGGCAGCTTTACCGTTTCAAAGGCCTTTTGGATTGTGGGCGCTGATAGCAGTCGCTATTTTTATTTTTCTTTACCTAAGAAGGCCAAAGCCTCAGGAAAAAGTAATCCCTTCCTTAATGTTTGTCATTCAGGACAATAAAAAGTCAAGGCAATATTCATTCTTTCAAAAATTAATGACAAATTTGCTGTTTTTATTGCAGTTATTTTCAATTTTAGGCCTTTCCTTGGTTGCGGCCGCCCCATTTGCAAAATTAAAATATGACGTGACATTGGAAAATACTGTGATTATTTTAGATGTAAGCGCTTCAATGCATGCAAAAGAGAGGGGGGTTTCAAGGTTTGACAAAGCTTTAGGGCAGGCAAAAAAGGCAGTAAGCGGAAGAAACAGCATAATCATGGCTGAAAATGTGCCATTGATTGTATTAGAAAATGAAAATAGTAAAATAGCGCTTGATGTCCTTTCAAAAATAAAGCCGAGGGCAACAACAACAAATTTAGGGGATGCTTTGCTTCTTGCCAAGGATATTTTAGGGGACAAGCCAGGCAGAATTATTGTGTTCAGCGATTTTCTTGCCACAGAAGGGCCTGACATAGAGGTTGTGAGGGCAACACTATCTTCAGAAGACAAGATAGTTGATTTTGTTGATGTTTCAAATAATGCAAAAAATGTCGGCATTATAAAACTTGAAGTGACAAAATACAACACAAAAGTTTATGTGAAAAACTTCAACAATGAGGCAAAACAGGTAACAATAAAGATTATAAAGGACAACAAAGCAATAGCGCAAACACAAGTGGCTATTGCCCCTAATTCCATTGAAAACTTCATTTTTGACACGCCGGCAGGAATTTCAAAAGTTGAGCTTGAGCCAAAAGATGATTTGGAAGTTGACGATGCCGCTTATATTGCAACCCCTCCCAAAATAAAAAATTCTGTTTTGCTTGTGACAAATGAAAAATCAAGCAATCTTGAACTGGCGCTTGAAGCTGCAAAGGATATTGAATTGGATGTTGTGAATCCCCCCGTTCTCACCATAAACACAAAAAAACAAAGGATAGAGCCTTACAAGCATGATGTAATCATAGTTTACAAGATAAATAATGTGAATAAAAGGGATGGGATTGTGCCTGGAACATTTGAGGATATTGAAGAGTATGCTGATAAAGGAGGCAATGTGATAATAGCTGCGCAAGATGATTCAAAGGAAATCAGTGCAAGAAGCTTGCTTGCAGTTGAATTAAAAGATAAAATAAACAAGCCGACAAAGGTTTGCGTTGATACAATAAACCAGATAACAAAACAGTTTGAGAAGGAAAGATGCTTCACAACAACATCCTCTTATTTTGGAGCTGAGGCAAAAAAGGGAACTATAGCCTTTGCGTCTGCTGATGACAAAACGCCGTTGATTGTTTATGGCGAAAAGAAAAAAGGGAAGATTGCTTATTACGGCATTTTGGATGGCATAAGCGACTTCAAGACACAGCCTTCATTTCCAATATTCTGGAATTCATTGATAAACTTTATGATTGGGGCAGAGGATATAAAGGACTTTAATTACAAAACTGGAAAAATCGTGGCGATAAATGAGCAGAAAGTCAAAACTCCATCGTCAACACTGACAACATCAAAGCTTTTAATGGACGAAGCTGGCATTTATGAATTTGACAACAAGAAATTTGCAGTTAATCTCCTTGATGAAAAGGAATCTGATGCAAGCTTGCTGTCAAAAATTGAAGAGCAGAAAGAAAGGGAGAAACTGCTTGAGAGGGAAAGCAAAGAGCATGATTTCAATCTTGAGCTGACAATTTTAGGATTGGTTTTTTTGTTTATGCTTACTGAATTTTTTTACATAAAAAGAAGAGGCGACTTATGAGGCAATAAAAAACAATAAAGAAAATCCATTAACGATTGAACATTAAAAAATAACTCCAATAACAATCAAAAAATTAAATTAAAAATATAAAAAACTCAAAGATAAAAAACCAAAATGGCACTTATAATACCTGACTACACAAGAATTTACTGCATTTCAAAATATTGCGTGAGGTATTATTATGTTATTATAGCAATTGTTCCTGTTCTTTTGTTTCTTTTTTGGTTTACAAGAAAGACATTTGTGAAATTCAGCAACAGGTTTGAGCTTGAGGCATATTTAAAGTCTAAAAAAACTGACAGAATGATAGTACTTGCATTAAGAAGCCTGGCTTTTGTCTTTTTGCTAGTGGCAATTGCCTCGCCTTTTGTGCTTGAGAGCAAATCAGTGCCCGGTGATCCGAGATTGACAATTCTTGTTGACAACTCAAGCTCAATGGTATTATATAATCCTGGCATTGCGTACGAGCTTTATAAAAAATTAGAAGACTCTATACCAGTCAACATAAGGACAATTGCAAGCGGCGAGCATTCTTCAATTGGAAACGGGATACTGAACAACATTGAAGGCGATGATAATGTCATGGTTATAAGCGACGGCGTCAACAACGAGGGCAAACTGCTTGGCGACATAATGCTTTTTGCGTCAAACATCAATTCTTCAGTGAGCACCTTAAAAATGGAGCCTGTTAAAAGTGATGCTGGAGTAACAATTGATGGCCCGCCTGAATTGATAAAGGACACAGAAGGAGATTTTGTTGTCAGGGTATCTGTTGTTGGCAAAAATATACCTTACACACTGCAAGTAACTGCTGATGATTCAACACTCATAATGGAAGAGCAGGACAGCGCATCAAAGACATTTGCCTTTTCAAGAAAATTTGGCGAGGGAGAGTACCACAAGCTTACAGCAAAGCTTCTTGAAGTTGGAGATGATGATTACTTCCAAAACAACAATGTGTATTACAAGAGCATAAAGATAGTGCCAAGGCCTAAAGTGCTTTATGTCACAGAAAAAAATTCACCATTGGCGCAAGAGCTGAACAAAATATATGAATTGGATGTGAAAAATTCCTTGCCAAATGATTTGTCCAATTATATGGCAATCATATTTAATGATATAAGAGCTTCAAAGATAAACCCATACATGAATTTGTTGAGCGATTATGTTTCTGACGGCAATGGCTTAATATTCATAGGGGGAGAAAGCTCTTTTGACAGAGGAGGCTACAAAGGCACCCTGCTTGAGACATTGCTGCCAATAAAAATCGGCGCAGGAGAAGAGCAGAATAAAAGCGACATAAATATTGCAATTGTGATTGACATATCCCAAGGGACAGAGGATTACATTGCAGTTGAAAAAGCTCTTGCTTTAAGCGTCGTCGATAGCTTAAGCGAGAAAAACAATGTAGGAGCTGTTGCATTCGGCTACAGCCCCTGCCAGGCATTCACAATATCGGAAATAAAGACTTTGAAAGAGCACAAAAAGGAGCTGAAGGAAAAAATTTCAAGGCTGAAGTTTGA
>JAGVYA010000058.1 GCA_018303505.1 Candidatus Woesearchaeota archaeon | reverse complement strand
AGCACCTTTCAAAGTATTAACGGAGCCAAAGCATTCTTTGGCATGTGGTTTTATAATTTTAACAAAAGAAAGTCAGCGCACATAACTTGACTTTACCCGTTGAGGGGAGACTATTCATTTATCGGCAGATGGTCTAAGTTTACGTAAATTATGGTATATTAAGAAAAACGGTACCCTTCTATAAGAGAAATGGCAAAATAGGTAAAATTGTTGAAAAATTAATGATATGCCGCAGATTAAACGGTATCCGTTTGATTTTAAGAAATTTAGTATACTACCCACTATCGTTATAAAAAATCAATAAAAAAAAGAAAAAATAAGGGTTTAACCCTTAAGCTGTTACTACGTATGCACTGCCGCTCTTGGTCACTCTAACCTTTGTGCCCTTCAAGTTGGCTTTGTGGTCACCATAGTTTGCAACAACCGCTGCTGCATTTCTTGTGTCTACAGCTCCGTATCCAGCTACTAGCATTGCAACGTTTCCGTTAGTATGCTCCCATATCTGGATTATACCTTCTCCAAGGCTAAATCCTGTGGTACATGGTTCTGGGTTGCCCATAACTGTTGCAGCTGCTGCGTTAGCACATGGTCCGCCTACAAGTATTGTGTTCTGAGCCTTTACATCAGACACTTCTGATGCTAGCTTTGCAGCTCCTACTTGGATTCTTTGAACTGTTACTGCATCTGTTGTTGAAGCTCCTACTTCGCTGAAAGAAGATCCCTTGGCTGCGATGTACACCAATGGATACATCTGAGATTCTGGGTACACTATATCCAATGTACCTGGCTCACTTGATGGTGTTTCATGTGTTACGAATGCTCCATAGCTTGTGTAGCCATAAGCAATATTTGTCTTTCCATCTGGTGTTCTCAAAGTAAGCCTTTGTCCTTTCATACCACTTGTGAAACCTGACAATAGCCCAAAAGCAACTTTAGTGTTCGAATCAGCTGTTATGTTTATTCCGAAATCTATTGCTTGCACATTTTCTACTGAGTCTTTTGAACTACCCTCTCTGCCCTCATCTGGTGTTTTTATTATCACTTGGAGTGACGAGAAACCATCATCAGCTACATCCATATCTGTTGTTCTGTTTAGCAATTGAATTTCTGCACCGTACCTGGTTGTAACGTTAATTATGGACAGGTTTCCTCCATTTATGCCACCGCTTGCATCCAAGTCAACCAGTATGGCGAAGTCATTTACTAAGATGCTACCCGATCCACCGGTCTCGCTTGCATTGTATACTCTAAAATCAGCACCACCTATTTTCAATGTTGCTAATTGCTGTGCTCCGTCTCCTGTACCTGCTGCATAAGTTTGCTCTATGGTATCGCCTTTCCCTACATTTTTAAATTTCAGCACAGGGTTGTCTGCTGTTACTTTGTCCGCTCCTTTATATTGCAGTACATATGTCTTTCTTTCTCCTCTCTTTCTTGTGCTATCTGTCACAACAAAATAATCGTCTTTTGTAATTGTCGAGTTTTCGTTGTTGATAAAGTCTTTGTCGCTGTCACCAAATATCAACGCACTGGCAACTCGTGCCTTTGCAATTGGCACATCCACCTTGTTGCCATCGCCATCAACAAATTCAAGATTGTATTGGCTTGAGCCGCTTGTTTTAACTCTTATTTTCTCTGTGTTGACTTTCTTCAGGCCCTTGTACTCAATATCCCAATTCTCTGTGAACAATACTTGCGGTTCTGCAGATGTCCCCCCTTCCTGCTTAATTGCTTCGCTAAGCTTGCCGCCTGCTGGTACAAAGAAATTATCATCAGCAGTCATATTGACATGGATTCTTGTTATCTTAAATGTTGAGTTGGTGTCAGTACCTTCTATAATTACAGGCGCGTCATCAATTGTGTTGTCGTCAACCTTTAGCTGGTTGGATGTTATAGTATCAGTTACTTGTGTATCCTTTATTTCCAATTTGTTTGCGCCAATAAAGAAAGTTGCGCTATGGATACCGCCAGCATAGTCTTGGTACAATACATCTGTTACACCAATAGTTGTGCCATCTGATAGCTTATCTGTGTCGCCATCCTTCATCTTTCTTGTTGACTGTCCATTTATAACAAATTGGGCTTCGTCTGCATCAACGAAGTTTAATGTCACTTCATAGTCCTTTCCACCGATTGTGTAAGTCTTTGTTTGTTTTTCAAGCAATGTGTCCTTTCCTGCTCCACCCATTAAAGTTAGAACAACACTGCTTCCTACTGTGCTCACTCTCTTTGCAGTTACTATGGTGTATTTCTTGCCAAACAATGTAACGTCAATATCTTGGTAGTCTGTTAGGAACAAACCAGTTGTTGATGAAGAACCCGCTGAGTCATCAACATCACTTTCTAGTGCAGTTGTAAACTCAATCAAATACCTTCCTATCTCTCTTCCTGATTTGAAATATAAGAAATCTGCTGTTACATCTGCGTCATTTTCACTATAAATCACATAACCTGTGTCTAATGTCCTTTCTGCTCCAGGTCCTAACAAGTATAGATATTGGTTATATGGTGATGTTACTTTATTGTTTGTTACAGAACCAGCTGCTAATGCTTTCAAATTGTTTTGATCGATATAGGTTGTAATGTTTCTTAGTGTTTCTAATGTGTCACTTGTTGAGCCATCTTCGCTTAATTCCAAGTGGTTTGATGTTCCAACTTGCCAAGCATCACCTTCAACTGCAACAGCTCCTGCTGTTGTGGTTGTCACTTTCTTTGTTGCTGCGAACTGCAAACTTGAAATAATGTCAGAAATACCAATTACATCTTCTGCAGCTGCTTTGTCTCCAACGACTAGAACTCCGCTGAACTTGCCGTCTTTAATAAATTGATTTGGATACTGCGCCAAATCTGCTGCTGCGAATACTGACGAGCCCACCATAATGGCTCCTGTTCCTAATGCAATCATCCTCTTTATAGCTTTTTGAAATCTCATTTATAAACACCTCCAAGTGTTTTTTTGTTTATTTTTATCGTATAATATTATCGATGAATATTATACTATGTAGGAACACCTCTTGTAAAGCGTTCTTAATCAACTAAATTAATATTATCCATATTTAAAGTTTTTGGTATTATTACATACTAAAATATATATATTTTAGTATATATTTATTAAATTTATATATGAAAATAAAAGTAAATTATTCATATAACTCCTTAGGAACCTTGAATTCTTTGTCAGAGAACACTATTTCTTCACATTGTGATATAGCTTCTTTGCACATATTCATCATCTTATCATAATTTTGCTCTACTTCTTTGATTTGAATAGAAGCGCTATACCTGGCTTTTTCTCTCTCATCAACATCCGATTTTTCTTGCTTTTCCCTGTAAACCATTATTCTCTTGATAAACTCATCATCATACTCAATAAGCCCTTTATCTCTTACATATCTTAAGAAAAGTGCTGTGCATCTTTGGTTTCTACTCTCGACTCCAAATTTGGACAAAATTGCTAATGCGCAATAAATAAAGCGTATAAAACCATTCCTCCGGCAACTTATAATCAAATCCTTTTTCCTTATACAATTTGCACAACTCCAAATTCTTTTTTGCTTTTATTATGTATTCTTCTGCCTCTTTTGCGTCTGGCTTTACTGCCAGAAGGCCTTTATGCTCTAGTGCTCGGCAACACTTTTTTACCATATCATGTTGCCTCGCCTATTTATTCATTATTGAATATTTTTCGAGGCGAAAATTTATTGAGTGAGTTGTGAGCGAGTTCGCAAAGAACGATGCTCACTCGCATTCCACAAAAATTTTCGCCGAGTGTAAATATTGTTGCGAAGCGACGGATTGAAATTTATATGTCACAAAGAAAGTGTCCAAAAATTAATATCCTTTACTAGTTTGTGCCATATATTTAAATACAAAAAACAAACCCCAGAAAACCATGTCAACTCAAACAATCTCTTTATGCATGATAACCAAGAATGAAGAGAGATTTCTAGAGCAATGCATAGATAGTGTTAAAGGCATAGTAAATGAAATTGTTATTGTTGATACTGGAAGCACAGACAAAACAAAAGAGATAGCCAAAAAATTCAATGCCAAAATTTTTGATTTCAAGTGGATTGATGACTTCAGCGCTGCAAGGAATGAAAGTATTAAACCTGCGACAAAGGAATGGATTTTGGTAATGGATGCTGATGAGGTCTTAGACAAGGAAGGCTTGAATACAATAAAAGAACTAATCAAAAACAAAGAAACTGATGCTTTCCTGTTCCTTCAGAAAAATTATACCAATGAAGCATCTATCGCTGGATTTGTTAATGAAGAGCACAAAAAAGAAAATAAAACTTATGCTGGATGGTACGGCTCATTTATAGCAAGGCTTTTTAGGAATCATAAAGGTTACAAGTTTAGCGGCACTGTTCATGAGCTCGTAGAGCCGTCAATAGAAACCAAAAAAGGAAAGATTTCAGCAGCAAACGCTGCATTGCACCATTATGGCAATTCTGACCCAAACATCGCGAAGGAAAAAAGGCAATTCTACCTTGAGCTTTGCAAAAAGAAAGCAAAACAAAATTCATCTGATTCTTCTTATTATGAACTAGGAGTTTTGTATAAAGAAAATAATGATTTTGACAATGCGCTTAAATCTTTCAAAAAATCAATTGAATTAAACCCAAAGCACAGCATGGCTTTGTATGAGTCAGGCATTGTATATGAGCAGCAAAAGAACTATGACGAAGCCATAAAATCATATACAGAATCATTGAGGATTAAAGAGAATAGCGAAGCTTTTCAAAGCCTGGGAGTTTGCTATCTGAAAAAGGGCATGTTAAAAGAAGCCTACAGAAATCTTGTAAAAGCCATGCTGCTAAACCCAAACAAATACACTATATATAATAACCTTGGAGCTGTTTTTGAAAAGCTGGGAAATTATGAAAGCGCTGTGCAAATGCTTGAGATTGGAACAAAGTTAAATCCAAACAATACTATTGGCTTCTATAACCTTGGCATTGCACTTGACAAAAAAGGAGACTTTGGAAATGCAATTCCAAATTATGAAAAGGCAGTCGAGCTTGGACATAAAAAAAGCGATGAAATCAAGAAAAGAATCAAGCAGTTAAAGACAATAATTGCCAATGTTCCAAGCTACAAGTATGGGTTTAAGGTTGGTGGCTAAAATAGGAATATTTAAGTACTAGGATTTCCTACTATTATAATACTATGTCAATAACAAAAGTTACTAGGAATTATCAAATAACTGTGCCTAGGGACATCAGAGAACAAGCCAATATTAAAGAAGGCAACAAGCTAGTTATGACCATAGAAAAAGATGAAATAAAAATAAAAAAACTTGACGAAGATGTTTTTAAGAGAGCATTTGGCAGCTGGAAAGATGAAGGGATTGGGGATTCAGTTAATTATGTAAGGAACATAAGAAAAGGCTGGGAAAAGAGGCGCAAAAGGCTAGGGCTATGAATAACATCGTTTTGGATACGGATATTTTCATAGATTTCTTGAGAGGCTTTGAAAAAACAAAAAGATTTTTTGAAGAAATAAAAAATGAAGGCTATCTCGTCTATTTTTCAGCCGTTACAGAGGCTGAACTGATTAGCGGCAAAGAGTGCAATAAAATCGAAAGAAAAGCAGTAATACTGGACTTACTGTCAAATTTTTCAAAAGTGCCTGTCACCAATGAAATTGCGGTCAAGGCGGGGGATTTCAGCAGAATCAGTAATGTTGAAACTGCAGATGCAATTATTGCTGCAACGGCATTTATTATGAAAGCAAATCTGGCAACAAGAAACGTTGGCGATTATAAAAGAATTAAAGAGATAAATTTGAAAGTTCCCTATTGATTTTTCTGCAAATTTTTATTCATAATAAAGATTAGAATATGAACAGATGACTCATTTCATTCGTGACTTTCTATAAAATCGCATCATACGATTCCTATGGACCTTAAATAGAGGTAAAACAAAATTAGAAGTATAGCCAGGAATATCCACTTAGGATCTATAGACAATCCTCCCTTCTTATTTTTACGTAACATTTCTAAAAGTGAAACCCTTTTTTCAATTTCGGTAAAATGTTTGTGAATGCTCATCTCCTCTTTAATATTTTGAATTTCTTTTGTATTTTTATTTATTTGGTCTATATAAGATTTTACTCTATCTGTAATCCACATCACAAAATATAAAAGACCAATATAGCCTAAAATTGCTAAAAAATATATTGCACTTCTTACTTGGTCTGTAGGAGTTTTTGGAGGAAATATTTGGAAGATTATTGTTGCTAAACCTACTAGCAAGGTGATTATTGTTACAAAATCTAACTGTAGCTTTTTTCTCTCCATTTTTTGCATTTAAATCTGTTTTATTTATAAACATTTTTGATATTACCCTTCCAGTATCTTGTAGAAAGTATCAAATATCGGAGTGTCAGTTACTGCAAGATTATAGTCAATGTTTAATTTGTTGCAGAGTTCTTCTATTTTTGCGCAATGCGCATCAAGCTGCTGCTGGTAATCCATCCTTAATCTCGGGCTTATGAAAGTTCTAAGCAGTCCTTTTGTTTCGCTGTCTATCAGCTTCATATCGCCTTCCATCTTCAGCTCTTTCTCCACCCTGTCAAAAACCTGTATTATCTTTATCTCGTGGTCTCCTAAAAGATAGAAAGCTTCCCTTATTTCATCAATATTAACAAGAAAATCAGATGCAATAACAAGCATTGACTTGCTTCCAATCACCTTTTTGTACTGCATTATAGTATCGCGAAGCTTTGAGTAGCCTTTTGGCTTTATGGAGTTTAAGTGCTGCACCATTGTAGCAAGATGGCTCATGCCTCTTCTTGGCTGGAAAATTTCCAATGAATCGGCAAACGTGGAAAACTGAAACTTCTCATTATTTCTTAAGGCAAGGTAAGCAAAGCCAACTCCAATCATTGAAGCGTAATCGAACTTGCTGATTGGCCTGCCAAAATCCATAGAGGCGCTTCTGTCTATTATAATATGCACAGTAAGATTTCTTTCTTCTTCTTTAACCTTGATGTATAAATTGTCTGTTCTGGCATAAACTTTCCAGTCTATCAGTCTTGTGTCATCGCCTGGCGCATAAATCCTGTAGTCCTTAAAAGTATAGCCCCTTCCGGCAGCCATTGAGCGCCTTGGCCCGCTTACATTAGATGTAACCCTTTTATTGACTACAAGATTAAACCTAGTCAGCTGGTCCAGAAACGAAGTGTCAATCATTTTTCAATTAAATTTGATAAAATTTTATTTTTTCAATCTGTTGCTTCGCAACAAAGTTTTGTGCTCGGCGTTGTTTTTTCTGCCATTAAACAACACCTCGCCTATTTATTCATTGAATAAAATCGAGGCGAAAAATTAATGACAGGAAAATTTTTCGCCGAGTGTAACTATTGTGATTTGCTTCGCAAATCACGGATTAAAATTTTTTGTTTTTTTATCGTTGAACTTTACTTTATCTTATCCAAAATATTCTTTATTGCATCGTCCTTTGACATTCCTTTTCTTTCTGCCTCGAAATTAAGTATTATTCTGTGCCTTAATATTGGATAAGCAAGCATGTTCAAGTCTTCATTGCTTACATGATTTCTTCCCTGTATCAAAGCCCTTGCTTTTGACGCCAAAATCAAGCCTATTGACGCTCTTGGGGATGCGCCATACTGTATAATCTCCTTGTTTTGCCTGGTTGCCAGGACAATTTTTACTGCTCTTTGCTTAATGTCATTGGCAATAGGCACCTGCCTCACAAGGTTTTGCAGCGTTAGAAGGTGGTTTTTGTTCAGCATAACCTTTAATTTTTGGTCCTTTAATTCAGATGCGTATTTATCAACAATCTGCAATTCCTGCTCATAATTTGGGTATACTACGCTAATCTTAAGCAAAAACCTGTCTGCTTGCGCCTCTGGCAGTGGGTAAGTGTTGTGATTTATGCCGCAGCCGCCAAAGCCACCAATATAGTTTTGTAGTCCTTCCACTGTTAATCCAAAAGCTAGACCCCCATAGTTAATATACTCCATTGATTTTATTTTGTCATAGTAAATATCCTCACTTAATAATGCTTCACAGTATCTTAACAGAGATTCTGCTTCTTTTAAAACAAGAGAATGCTGTTCAGCGAAAAATTCCTTAATTTCTACTTCGCCTGTTGAATTGCCACCAGAATAAAGAGCCCATACCACATTCTTTGATATATTTAATTGTTTTGATATGTCAGTTATAGGCAAACCTATCCCTGCTGCAAATTTACGCGGACTGCTTTCTAAGAGCGAAAAAAACTCAGTTGTTTTTCTTATTTCTATTTCATTTTTAATGTCTTTGACAAATTCTTTCAAAGCATCAACTGACATAACAACTTCGCCTTCTTTAACGCCTTTATAACTCCCATACCAAGACCTTGAAGTTATGCTTTTACGACCTTTTAATGTATGGAAGCTGTTTAACCCTAAAAGTTCCACCAATCTTAAGATCGACTTTCTGTCTACTGGCACAACTCTAAAACTAGATTTTATTGTTTTGCCTAAGTCTATGTTCTTAATTTTATCAGCAGATAGCCAACCAATGTTTTTGATAAAGTTTAGAAAATCTTTGCCTTGTATTTTTAATCTAAAGATTCTGCCGTCATGCCTTATCCAAGATAAAATTCCTTCACGTAAAAGCATGTAGGATATTATATTTACATTTTTTGCGCTTTTTTGCGTGAAAACAATCCTATTGTCCCTAAGCGACGATTCTAATGAAATAAATGCTTTTAAGAATTCCCTATTCATTTGAGGCGGAAAGCTTAAGAACCAAGAGGGTATTTCCTTGTCTTTGCCATTTTTCACTCCAAAACGAATATGCAAATACTCAACAAGAGGTTTTGAGTAGATTCTCGCATATCTGCATCCCCTATTTGTTGTTATTGCAGGGTTAAATCCATACTTTTTCGAGATTTCAACAAATCTTTCAAGCGCTTTTGGATAGTTTTTTTGCACGACTTCAACATGCTTTTCTCCAATTGAGCCATCTGAAAGCAAAAACGCAATCCAAAATGCAAAATCCTCATCAAAAGGTATTTCCTGTATTGGCTTTTGAGTCATTCTGCCAATTGCAGTTTCATGAGGCAGAGGCATTATATTTCCTACCTCAATCAAAGGCATCTTCGCAGGGTTTATTATGTAATCTAGTTTTGTTAAATCCTCTGCCTTTTTCCATTTTATTATTCCATTCTCATTTACTAAAAATGGATGGTTTTTTGTTACAACAATTCTCTTGCCAGTTTTTGTTGTTATAGACACAATCTCGTCATTGTATGGCACTGTATAGAGTAAACACTTGCGCTTCTCTAAATTTCCAGATGTATTAAGAGAGAAAGTCCATGCATCGATGTCATATAGTTTTATTCCTTTTTCATCTTCAGCAACGCAATTACCTTCAGCTAATGCTAATAACTCCTTACCAGTTTTCAGCTGCCCATTTACAAATACGTATTCATTTAGCGCCAAACTGCCCTCTTGCTCAATAGGATTCATTGTTGCAAGGACAAAAAAAGGAAGGTCAAGCTTGAATGTGTTTGTTCCTACTGTTACCTGCTTCTCCTGCATTGCCTCCAACAAAGCTGATTGCGTTTTTGGAGTTGCCCTGTTGATTTCGTCTGCAAGCACTACATTTGCAAAAACAGGACCCGGCTGGAACTTGAACTGGCGTTTGCCGGATGACTCTTCTATGATATTTGTGCCCGTAATGTCAGACGGCATCAAGTCAGGAGTATTCTGTATTCTGCTGAACTTCAAGTCCATAAGCTGCGCAAGAGTTCTCACAGTCAAAGTTTTTGCCAATCCAGGGTAACCCTCAAGCAATGCATTGCCGTCGCACAAGATTGCTATAAGTATCTGCTCGATAACGCTCTCCTGGCCCACAATGACTTTGCCTGTTTCCTTCTGAAGCTCGTCGAAAATCTGCTTGTAATTTTTCATATAATCACCTCAAATTTTTGTTTACTCAAAAATTTTGATTTTTTGAGTTACACAGAAACTTTGTTTCTGCGTATATTTTTAATCCTAATTTCATTATTTTTGTTTGGTTTGTTTTAATGAATGTAAATTTAATGTTTTTTAGTGAGTTGTGAGCGAGTGGGTGAATGAGCGAGCGAGAGAGTTGAACGCGAGCTCTCGCATCTTACCGAGTTCACTCGCATTCGACTGTTTTATCTGACATACCACAATAATTTTAATCTGCCATTAATTATTTTTTAATTTTAATCAAAAATGGATTTATAATCTATTGTTTTTATATTAATTTATTAATTTTCCTTTATTTTTACCCTTCCGCCAGTTTCTTAAAATAGTTCTTAACCAATTCCAGCTGCTCCTCCGGGATGTTTTCTTCATATGCCGCTGTCTCCTTTACAATCAGCTCTTTCGGAAAAACAGTTTCAAATTTTTGCTGCTGCGCATCTCCCTCTTCCCTGACATTTATCTTGAAGTCAACAGGCTTTAATCTGATATTCAATTCCTTATCGCCAAGCTTTGCTATGTCGTTCTTGCCATAAATATCCTCGCTTGTATTCAGCTTGACTGCCACAAAATTGCCAACCCCCTTCAAATTTTTTGTATCGAATATGTCGGGAATATTCTGCCTTGCAAATTCCAGAAGCTTCAGATTAAATGTAGCGGCAAATATTATCATAAATGAAAGTATAATAACTGCAAATATTTTATAAGACAGGATTTTAGGATTGATAAACATTGACAAGCCTACATTCTTCATCTCTGTTGTTACCTCATATTCAAGCTCCTCAATGACTGGATTGTCCATCCCGACATTGTCTGCCGCTGTCCTTAACTTTTCCCTTAAAGGGGCGTATTTGCTCTCTATCATAATAGGTTTTGAAGATTTAGAGCTCGTATAAGAGTAAAAACCAAGATAAATCAAAGCTGGTATCAAAGCAAACAATGGATGAAAATCAATTACCGATAGTATAAGATAGAATACTAAAAACACAAGCGTTGTATTCACAATATTCTCAAATAATATCAGCTCATTCAAAGTCTTGTTGATTTCCCTGACTACATTTTGAAATGGTTTCATTTTAGCAAGTTTCTGAAACTCCTGCTGTTGATTTTAGGCAGTCAATTTTCTTATTGAGTTTAGTTACGTCTGATTTCAAGTTCAAAACTTGCCTATTAAGTTCTTGAGCAAGCTGTACTTGTGCAGCTAACTGGCTTTTTGTATTGCTTAACTCTGCCGAGGTTGCAGCCAACTGCCCTTTTGTGCTTGCCAATTCAACTTCCAGCTTTTTCTTGTCAACCTCAAACTGGTCTCTTTCGCTCCTTACATCAGTGAATTTTTTGCTTAAGTCCTCTTCTTTTTGTTTTTTTAACTGAAGCTGCACGCTTGTTTCATTAAGCTGCCCTCGCTTTGACTCAAGCTCCTTGCTTACACCCTCAAGCTCCTTAAGCTTTATCTCAAAGCTTTTTGACACATTCTTAAAAGTAGTCTGGTAATAAACTGTAAATCCGCTGAACATAAGCAAAGCTGCAACTATCAAAAGAAGCAGTCCAAGGTTAACATCTCTTTTCATTACTGCCATTTTATTTTGTTTGCCATTTTATTTTTTAATGCATAGTTATTATGTATAGTTAATACTTATCTTAATTTTCAATCCGTTCGCTTCGCTCACAATATTTTGTGCTCGGCATCGCTCCGATTGCCATGTTAAAAATCGCAATAAGTATTTTAAATAGTTGCGATTTTTGAGCATGCTCGGAAATTTTTAATTTCCGACACATCGCAATGCCTCGCCTATACATTAAAAGCGGGTTACCTCTTTCCTGCTTAAATCAAGAGGTCGCTCTCGTGATTGTTGTTTTTTGTTTTTATTGTTTAGTTTTTATTGAAATTTATTAATTGTTTAATTTTTCATTGCTTTGTTTTTATTTCTGTATGTTTTCCCTGTACCTTCTTATCGCTATCTCGCTCAAAAATAATATCATAGCAATAATGGCGAAAGGCCACCTGTAATCTGTTGAATCAATTTTTATCCTTTTCGATTTTGCCTTTATAAATTCTATGATTCCCTTTGTATCATCAGGGTCAAAAATCTTGCCCCCTGTTTTTTCAACTAATGCTGTAAACTCATTGTTAATGCCAAGGTTTGCGTATTCATCATTGTAATTTACTGCAAATGCAGCTCCTAAAATTTCTTTATAGCCAAGCTCCTTTGGGCTATAGGCTGATGAATATAAGTTTGTATCTATTTTGGCAAAAGCAAGCTCTTGAGCTTTGGGCATTTCCCTTGAAATGACATTAACGCTTGTTGATTTTCCCAATACAGCGTCTCTTATGGTAACATCATATGATTTCTTCCTTCCAAGGTCGCCAATTGCCCAGTTTATGCTTTTTGTTATTAGCTTTGAGTTTTCCTTGTTCAATAA
>JAGVYA010000009.1 GCA_018303505.1 Candidatus Woesearchaeota archaeon | reverse complement strand
ACTGTGAAATCAGCAATGGGCATGGGCATGCTTCTTGCAGAAGGCATTGGCGATACAATAAGAATTTCATTGTCTGAAGACCCAAGAGAAGAGGTAAAAGTAGGAAAGCATATTTTAAGGGCGCTTGGCTTGAGAAATGATGGAGTTCAAGTTACTTCCTGCCCAACATGCGCAAGGACAGAGATTGATGTGATTAAATTAGTCGAGCAGCTTGAGGAGGCAACTGAGAAAGTAAAAAAGCCAATTCATGTTGCTTTAATGGGATGCGCAGTCAATGGCCCTGGTGAAAGCAAAAAGGCAGATATTGGAATTGTTGGAGCGCCTGGAAATCATTTGTTGTACAAAGATGGCAAGATTGTAAAAAGGATTAACGACAATGAGATTTACGAAGTTCTTTTGAAAGAGATAAAGGAGATGGAAAAGAATGGGAATTAGAAATGAAAAAAATTAGAAGCCATTTTGTTTTCATATATTTAATGTTTTTTGTAGGAGTGATATTGACTGTAGATCTTTTAATAAACGGAAGGGATTTTTTTTTAAATGATAAAGGGCATATTGGTGTCCTTTTAGCTATTGGTATGTTAACATTTGTTTCCATATTTTTTAGTCTTATTATTTCAGTTAAAAAAAATATTCAAAAATTTTTAATTTGGACTGATGTTACAAAAAATTTAGTAAAAAATGAATCCATAAGGAGATTAAAAAATGAGGATTTTCCTGGATTAAATCGCTCTACAACTTGCATACATTTAATAAATTTAATTAAAATTATAATAAATCCCCCATTATGGATTTATCTATCTGTTGTATCATACTTATTTTCTTTATCTTTTGGCTTAATATCTGATTCTCAACTTGCAAAGAATTTACAAGCAATAACATTTTATTTAGGTTTGATGTGCACTTTTTTCCTGATTACATCTATAGCTCATGTTTTTAAAAATCTAAAAAAATGAAACATCTCTTAATCCTTGGCTCAACAGGCAGCATTGGCACTCAAACTTTGGAAATAGTCAAACAGCATCCTGATGAATTCAAAATAGTTGGATTGACGACAAACAAAAATTCTGATTTGTTATTGAAGCAAATAAAGGAATTCAAGCCAAAAGCAGTTGCTGTAATGGACAAAAGCAAGGTTGATGACTTGCTAAATTTTAGCTCTTGCCAGGTTTATTCTGGAATGGATGGCTTGAACAAAATCGCAACTTTAGATGAAGCTGATACTGTTGTGAATGCGCTTGTTGGCTCTGTTGGAATTGAACCCACTTATAATGCAATTAAAAGCAAAAAAAATATTGCATTGGCAAACAAGGAAACTCTTGTTGCAGCAGGCTCTGTGATTATGGAAGAAGTTAAGAAAAATAAAATTTCATTGATGCCGATTGATTCAGAGCACAGCGCTATCCTGCAATGCTTGAATGGGGGGAACATAAATGAAATAAATAAAATAACAATAACCTGCTCAGGAGGCCCATTTAAGAATTACACAAAGCAGCAATTGGAAAATGTAAGCGTGCAAGACGCTTTAAAGCATCCGACATGGAACATGGGCAATAAAATAACAATAGATTCTGCGACATTAATGAATAAGGGCTTTGAAGTAATTGAAGCGCACTGGCTTTATGGAATTGATTATGAAAAAATAAAAATTGTCATTCATCCGCAAAGCATAATCCATTCTTTGGTTGAATTCCAAGATAAATCTGTAATAGCACAGCTTGGATTGCCTGACATGAAAATTCCTATTCAATATGCCTTGACGTATCCAAAAAGATTTCAAAACTTAAGCAAGTCATTAAATTTGGCAGAAATAAAAAACTTGGAATTTAAAGAGCCAAATTTTGAGATGTTTCCGTGCTTAAAATATGCTTATGAGGCTGGAGCTATTGGAGGGACATTGCCAGCAACAATTAATGCTGCAAACGAAGCTGCAGTTCATGCATTTTTAGACAATAAAATAAGATTTTTAGACATTGCAAGGCTGATAAGAAAGATGATGAATGAGCATAATCTAATTAAAAATCCAAGCTTAAATGAAATTCTTGATGTTGATAAGAAAATAAAGGAAAAAACAAAAGAATTAATTGAAGATGAGATTATCTTAAAAAACTAGAATCAAAACTAAATTCATAATTTTTATCTAGAATGATTAATCTAAACCAGCACCACAAAAAGGTAATATCCTATTTCAAAGAGTCAAAGTTGGGATATGATATAGTTCTGGGCGGGGTGAAGCATTTCGGCTTTTATCCTGATAAAACAAACAATATAAGTGAAAAAAAAGCACAGGAATTGATGCAGGATTTGCTTGCGGAAAGGCTTGAGATAAAAAACAATCAATTTATCTTGGACGCAGGGTGCGGCCAGGGTTTTGCAAGCACATATCTTGTGAAAAAATATAACTGTAGAGTGATTGGGATCACAATTGTCCCCTTTGAAATAATGAAGGCCAGAAGGCTGGCTGAAAAATTAATGGTAAGCTCACAGATTGAATATCGCTTGATGGATTATTCCAACACGGAATTTGAGGACAATACGTTTGATTCAATATACGCAATGGAATCCTTCGTACATTCGCCTGATGCGAATGCCACTTTAAAGGAATTCCTGAGAATTTTAAAACCCGAAGGCACTTTGGCAATTTTTGACTATACAATCTCAAACGACAAGGAATTCAACTGCTATGAGAAAAAAATGTGGGATACAATAGTAGAGCTAACTGCAATGGGCTCGATAAAAAGCATGAGGCATGATTCATTTGCGATTCTTTTGAAAAAAGCAGGCTTCGAATCTGTAACCAGGGAAGACATATCTGGAAATGTGCTCCCCTCAATTAAAAAACTGAACAAACTTGCGAAAATCTCATACATTTTTGTTGATTCTTTAAAACTCCATAGATATTTCATAAATGTAACCGCTGCAATTGAAGTCTATAAGCTGGCAGAAAAAGGCTTATTCAAGTACAACATCTTTACTGCAAAAAAACCAAGAAATCAAAAATCAGGCTTTTCAAAATGAATTTTGCAATTATAGTAGCTGCTGGCAAAAGCAAAAGAATGGGCAAAAATGCTAATAAGGTTTTTCTTCCATTATTGAATAAGCCAATGATTTATTACACTATAAAAATTTTTCAGGATTGTCAAGCGATTGATGAAATCATTATTGTAACTCAAAAAAACGACATTAAAAGAATCAATGAAATTAAAAACCAATATAACTTCAATAAAATAAAAAACATTGTTGTTGGAGGAAAAGAAAGGCAAAATTCTGTTCATAATGGATTAATGTCTATAAAAAATGCCAAAAATGATAGCGTTGTTGTTGTTCATAATGGAAGCAACCCATTGGTAAAAGAAAATGAAATTGCTGAATGCATAAATGCGGCAAAAAAATATGGCGCAGCTGTTGTTGGATTCCAATTAAAGGATACAATCAAGAAAATAAAAAAAGATTTTGTTGAAAAAACAATTGACAGAACAAATGTTTTTCAAGTTCAGACTCCCCAGGCTATCAAATATGGATTGTTTGCTGAAGCTTTTAAGAATGCAAACAAAAATAAATTAAGGTTTACTGATGATGTTTCTCTTGTTGAAGCCATGGGCAAAAAAGCAAAGATTGTGGATTGCTCCTATGAAAACATAAAAATAACAACAAATGATGATTTAGAAATTGCAGAGGGAATTTTAATGAAAAGATGCAATGCATCAAGCTTTAGGATAGGATTTGGGCAAGACAGCCATAAATTTTCACAAGATAAAAACAGGCAATTGATATTAGGAGGGTATATAATTCCAAATGAAATTGGATTAGAGGCAAATTCAGATGGTGATGTCATTCTGCATGCCTTATTCAATACAATAAGTTCTGCAATTGGAGAGAGGTCGCTTGGTTATTATTCTGATGCTATGTTTAAAAAGGGAATAACCAATAGTAATGAATATTTGAAAATAATTTTAACTAAATTAAATCAAACAAATCTGAAAATAAACAATGTAAGCATCTCAATTGAAGCAAGTAAGCCGAGGCTTGAGAGATATACTGACAAAATAAAACAATCTTTATCAAAAATATTGAAAATAGATAAAGAAAGGATTGGCATTAATTATACTTCTGGAGAAGAATTGACTGCTTTTGGGCAGGGAAAGGGGATGCAGTGTTTTGTGATGATAAGTGTTATTTAATGTTTTAATCCAATAATCATATGGTTAAATGGCGAAACATTTGGATGATAGATTCTTACAACTTTAGCGTCATAGCCCATTCTTCTAAGATTTTCTGCTCTGAAATAATCTATCACTTCCATAGATTTTCTTGCTACTGGATGATAGCCATTATGATGTTGCAAATAAGCTACTGCTCTTTTTACGAGACTAAATAGTTTTTCGTCTAACCTTGTTTTAGAGGCTAAAGCTGAAAGCTCGAATTCCATTTTTTCGTAGTGACAAGGCAAAATAGCAATTAAATCAGGCATCCTACTTTGTAATTGAGCATATCTAACTATCAAATCAGGGAGACTTCCACAGCAATGCATACTCATATATGCGGTTTTGCCATTAGATTCTTCAGGCATTTGTGGCAGATATCTATCGCACTTTAAGGTAGTTAAATTGAACTTCACTTTTGGTATCTCATGTTCTAGTATGCATGGAAAATACCTTTCAAGAAGATGATTTTTTGGAAACTTTATATCAATCATTGTTACTGGCGCTCCAACGAAGTGACTAACCAAATAAGCTAAAAAACCCCTACCAGAACACCAGTCAACATAATTTATGTCAGATTCCAAAAAACCAGAATTATCAATTTCGCTTAAAAAAGGTTTTAGCACACTTAACTTGACTTTATGCACTGTAATTCTTTGTTCTCTTGCGAGATTAGTTAGTCCTGCTTGTAATTCTGGATTTTCAATGAACTTCTCAACTCGTTCTGATGAACTAGCTGCTTCTATTTCTATCTCTAATCTTCTATGCAAACCTCTGATGAATGTTAGCCTTTCTTCTAACGTTCTTGATTTTTTCATTAAAGCTTTGTTTTAGGCTTGATTTTAAAAACCTTGCTTTTTGCCCTTAAAATTAGCAAATATTATATATGAAAATAATATCTAAGCTAAAATATGCCAATTCCAAGCTACGCAAAAATCAACCTTTACTTAAAGATAGGCAAAAAACTAAGCTCTGGCTATCATAATTTGCAATCTGTAATGCAAAGAATAGAGTTAAGCGATAACATCTCTATTGAGCCTATAAATGAAGACAGGATAATAGTTAAAAGCACAAGCCCGGAGCTTGCAACCGAGGAAAATCTTGCTTATAAAGTAGCTTTGCTGCTTAAGAAGAAATTCAAGGTAAAGCACGGCGTGAAGATATTTGTTGAGAAAAACGTGCCTCTTGAAGCTGGTTTGGGAGGCGGAAGCAGCAATGCAGCAACTACATTGCTGAATTTAAACAAATTATGGGGCTTAAAGCTCAAGGAAAAGCAATTGGTTGAGCTAGCCTCGCAAATCGGCTCGGATGTGCCTTTCTTTATAGGAGAGAACGCAGCTTTAGTTGAGGGCATAGGCGACAAGATAAAGCGCATAAAGAAATCTTTCAGCATAAATATTGTGCTTATAAACCCTGGGTTTAGGGTATCGACAAAATGGGCTTATTCTTCATTTGATAAGCAAAAACCAAAAATAAAAACAAAAGCAAACATAAGCAGCTTAGTTAAGGCAATTGAAAAAAAAGACATAAAAGAGATAGCGAACAATCTTTATAATGACTTTGAGCCAATTGTCACAAAAAAATACAAGGTAATAAATGAAATCAAGAATAATTTGCTGAGAAATGACGCGCTGAATGCATTAGTTTCTGGCTCCGGGCCAACAGTTTTTGGAATTTTTAACAGCATCTATGAAGCCAGAGAGACATTTTTCAAGATACAGTATGATTACCCTTTTGTTTTCTTAACAAAAACTATATAAATCAACATATAATAAACCACATTTGGGGGTGCAGTTTTTATTTTATTTTTTAAAATTTAAATTGTTAATGCGCTGTGAAAGTAAATGGAACATCAATTAAAACATTAATATTATATTAAATAAAACAGTACAAAAACAAAATAATGAAAAAATAAAAAACGGGAACGACTTTGTGAAGTAATAAGTGATAAAAGTAATCCGTTGCGATTGTGCTAAAAAATTTTAAAAAAATTTTTGGCACCCCGAAAATGTAAAACATTTTCGATGGTTTAATGTTAAATAAAATAATAACAAAGAAAAATGGAAATCAAGGTTGCTAAGCATGCTGGTTTCTGCTTTGGCGTGAAGAAAGCTATAGAAATTGCAGAGGAAGTTGCGCAGGGCAATAGGGAAAAAACTTATGTTTTGGGGCAGCTTGTGCATAATGAAAAGGTTATAAAAAATCTCGAGGATAAAGGAATAATTTTTGTTGAGAATATAAATGAAATTCCGCAAAATGCCGTTACTGTCTTAAGGGCCCATGGCGAGCCTGGAACTACTTATCAGATTTTAGAGCAAAAATCAATTACAAAAGAAAAAAATCTTAATGACGCAACATGCCCATTGGTCACTCTAGTTCATAATGTGGCAATCAAATTAAAGAATAATGGATATGAGATTGTTATTTTTGGCAAGCATAACCATCCAGAGGCTATAGGAACAAGCTATCACATCAAAGGGAAAGACACTTTCATCGTAGAGCGTGCTGAAGACTCTGATTTGGTCATTGATTATATAAGAAAAAATGGCTTTGAAAAAGTTGCCGTAATCTCTCAAACAACAATGTCAGTTTACGGCTACAAAAAACTGATTGAAGGCATTAATTCAAAAATTACTGACGGAAAATTTGAAGAAATACCTTTAAGCTTGAAGGATTTAAGCAAAAAATATGGGTTTGTCGACACTATCTGCAATCCAACAAAGCAGAGGCAATCTGATACGGATGAATTGGCAAAAGAATGCGATGTTGTTATAGTTATAGGGGGCAAAAACTCAAGCAACTCAAAAGAGCTGCATGCAAAAGCGCTAGAGTACGGGGTTGAATCTTATTTTATACAATCATCTGAGCAATTGCAAAAAGAATGGTTTGATGGAAAAGAAAAAATTGGAGTTACAGCAGGCGCTTCCACTCCTGATTATTTAATAGATGAGGTTGTGGAAAGGGTAAAGGAAATAGCAAATGCAGAAATTCCAAATGCTACAATCTAATTCACTCTGAGAAAAATCCGCTTCTTGTTGCATCAAACTTCCAGTTCTCTGGAATCATGCCCACTCTCTTGTAATATTTTGTCAGCCTGTTTATTTTTGATTGCGTCAATGTCAAGCCGCGCTTTGAAGTTTCGTCGTGCTTGTTCGCTTCTATATGTTTTTTAAGCGCTGCAACTTTTCTAAACAAAGAAGTCATATCTTCAGGCACATCTGGGCTTAAATTCTTCTCTTTGAGAATCGCGCTTACTGATTTGCCGCATAAAGCCAAGACATTTGGAATTCCATAAACATCCCTTAATATCATTCCAATTTGGGAAGCGCTTTTACCGTCCTTTGAAAGCTTTGCTATCAATAATTCAACTTCTTTTGCTTTATACCTAATCCATGATGGAGCGGTTTTCTTAGCTGGCTTCTTCGAGCCGTGCTTTCCCTTCTTCCTTGAATACATCCTTGCCATTTTTGTTAAATATTTAATTTCTGTGTAATTTTAATTTTTTAATCTGTTGCTTCGCAACAAAATTTACTGCTCGGCTTCGCTCCTTTTCCATATCGCTCAGCCTCGCCAATTATACATTAAAACTACTGGAAGAACAAGAATCTTGTTATCCAGCATAACCAAGCTTTCACCGGGTTACCTTTCAATAAAGTGGAATATTAGGTGATTTATAAATGTTATTAAATAGCCCCGGGCAGGATTCCCACCAACCCTTTAGAAAAAGCTTGACTAAAACTGTGGGTTTAGTCACTAGCGTTCCTAAAACCCTAAGGTTTTCGCTATGCTCAAGCCCACTAAAAATGATAGCCCCGGGCAGATTCGAACTGCCGTCAGAGCCTTTCTGTTGCTTGGCTTGTGAGTAATCTTTGCAGATTACAGCTACCTACAACCAAAGGGCCCTATGCAAAGTCTACTCAAGCTTTGCTTAAAGTATTTGACCGCTACATTCCGCAGAACAACATTAAGTTAGTTCTTCCACGGGGCTATATGACGAATCTGCCGAAGCAAACCTAAAGACTACACCTCCATATTTAAATTTAATGAATCAATTCTAGATTTCAGAGAAGACTTTGGAATATAGAAGCCATATTTCTTCCATATTTGATATTTTGTTTTTTGCACAGGATTACTTGAGCCTATAATTTTCATCCATTTTTCTAAATTATCACTTCCAGAAATCTGATAAACAATTAATCCATTGAATCTTGGATCTTTCCACATCCCAAAATTAAATCCAAGTTTTTCTAATAAGCCCTTAACTTCACGAGCAAAAGGTACATCACTAAAACAAAACTGAATTCTTGGATAATAATTTTTTTGGCTTGTCTGCTTTGAAAACTTAAAGCACCCATCAGTGTCAAACAACCCCCTTAAAAAAGGAGGAATTAAGCTAATATCATTTTTTATTAGAGTCGGAACATGAGCATTAACCTTATTCCCCCTTACCAGACCAATAGGGTTAGTTAGATAATCCATAACCTCTTTTGAATTGAAATCAATATAAATTGCGTTTCTGTCGTTCCTATTCCTTAGCTTTGGATTTACTTGAAACAAACCTTTTATCAAAGGAATTACGTTGTCTTTATAGTATGAATCTTCTTCTAAGCTTCCAACAATTGTAATGCAATTACTGCTTTTATTTAGATTACCATCTCCTAAGAGAATACCCAAAAACTCAGCTAATTCTTTATTTTTTTCATTCATCTTTATCAACCTCCAAAGTTTCTGCCTTTTGGAACTTTGGAGTTCAAGAAAAAGAGAATGTTAAGCGAAACTGCATAATAGATTTTCGTGCTGTAAAGCCGAAAAGCTTAATTTAGCAGTTTTGCATGTTCTCTTTTTCAGAATTAGCATATTTCAGGCTTTATATATCTTAGGCAAAGATGTCCAGTGGTATTTATAAACCACGTGCCTGTCATTATATCGGATTGAAAGTTTGTATATAAAAGTTGTTGTTGATTTTGACATAAGTATTGCGGAATAATAAAATTTAAATAAAAATCGCAAAACCAATTAGAGGAGGTAGTATTTTGGTCGAAGGAAAATTTGATATTCCTAAAGAATTAAGTGAGTCTAAACTAGTCCAGCTAATTGAAGATGTAAGAATTAAAGTAAGTGAACTTTCTGGCATTGAAGTTAATATAGACGTTTTAAAACCACAAATTCCTGGAGGTTATAACACTACAACTTATGTTATTAAAGGTAATGGAGTTAAAGTTTCAATAAGGTATAATCATGAAGCAGCACGCGTAGATCGTGCTAATAAAGGATTAGTCATTTATGTTGGTGCAGAGCAGGAAAAGAAAATTTATGAAACTATTGTCGATATCTTTCGTTTAAATGAACACAAGCTTGAATAAATTTAATTCAAAAATTGATATTTATTTCCACATTCTTAACCCTTCTTCCTCAACGAAATGCAATTTTCCAGTCACAATCAGGCAATGAGCTGGCTTGCCGAAGTTCTGCTTCAGCAAATCTTTTGCAGTTCCAGCTTTAATGACTTGATTTTCACTTCCAAGCCTTGCGCATCCAACACAAAGAGTTTTTTCAGAAAAAATTTTTTCGTTTCTTTTCAGTTCAACTTTTAGCAAGTACCTTATAGCATCGTTGACGCTCATAAATTTTTCCTCTTCTGGATTTAAGTCAAGCAGAAATAATGTATGCAAGCCCAAGCTTAAATTACCCTTCAAAACATCATAAGGAGCTTCTATATTTTCATTTTCAAAAGGAATGCTTGTTGTTTTGCCAAATTTGTAGACTTGCAAGCCAGTGATTCCAACAGCGCTAACAATGGAAGAATTATGAACAACATGGCATTTTATTCCTTCTTTTTTAGCCCTTAAAAACAAGTCAATATGGGTTGTTGCTGAAAAAGGATCGCCAGCAACCAAAAAAGCAACATTCTTTGTTTTTGCATTTTCCAGAATTTCATTATTATCCGCTTCAACAAGATTTCTTCTTGCAAGAACTATTTTTTTGTTATAAAATTTTTCTAATTGCTCTTTAGGGCAGTTCAAGATAGACGTATAGTTTTCTAAGTAAACAATATCACATTTTTTTATTGCTTCAAATCCATTAATGCTTATGTCTTTTTCGTTATTTAGTCCAAGACCGATGAAGTAGAGTGGCATTTTTGTTTAACTTGGAATTAAGAACTAAGATTAAGGGAAAGTTGATTTCCCTGTTGTGGATTAGAGCGAACGCGATGAAGCTCAGATTCAATTACGCCTTTAATTATTTTTTCAACTCCTTCAATCGCACGTTGAGGACCATGCAAAGAAACACAGGCTTGGGTTCCTTTGAGCGATAATGATTTTTCATCTACATAATTTATGGAACGATATACTATATTGGCGTCAAAATAACGCCATACTTTTAAAATAATAGTAGGAAGTTGAACTATACTTTGTTCTGGACGAGTTCCGCTACCTCGATATTCATCACCAAATTGAAGAGAAGGTGAACCTAGATAACCACCCATAAAATGTTCATCAACTACTGTATCTACACTTCCTGGTAGTTTAGCTATCAATCTGAAAAAATCTAAATCGACATATGGACCCTCATAAGGTCCCTTGTAAAGAATTTTTTGCATTTTTTAAAGAATTATCAAAAATATTATAAATCTTTTGAAGTATTGACATTGTCTAGTCTTCGGCACTTGTCTTAATTTTTGACAATTTAATATTGCGTAATTTGATTGCCATCGCCTTAAGTTTTGATTGAAAATGCATAAAAATGACTCTCTTATTAACATATACCGATAAGTAAACAGTATCTGAAGTATTGTATGATTTAAAATATACATTCAACCCCAGAAATCTTTATAAATTAACTTAATCACTAATTAGAAATTAAAGAAAGATTAAATATGAGTTTTTTTGGCGAAAAACTCAGTTAAAGCAGCTTTTTTGGCGAAAAGCGGCTTAAAATAATCTCAATTTGGGAATTCTAGTTTTTTAGTACGAAAAAAACTATAAAACGGTATCAAATCAGCTTGTTGGCACAAACTAATTCTAAAAGGGTTATTGTAGAAGAGCAATATAAACATTTCGGTATTTGAAAGTTTATATTGTAAAATATATATGAAAACCACAAGGCTAGGGAAAAAGGGGGCAGGATGAAAATGGATTTTTTAGATGAAGGTACAAATACAGATGTAGGTTTAGTAGGACAAGCGAACATAAAAGTAATTGGAGTTGGCGGGGCTGGCAACAATATGGTTGGGTGGCTCTACAAAAAAGGCATCAAAGGCGCTGAGATAATAGCATGCAATACTGATAAGCAGCATCTTAGCATTATAGATGCTGACAGGAAGTTCTTGATTGGAAAAGGAGTCACTAGAGGCTTGGGATGCGGAGGCTTTCCTGAAAAAGGCGCTGAAGCAGCAAAAGAATCAATGAATGAATTAAAAGAATCTCTAAAAGGAGCTGACATGGTTTTTGTTTGCGCTGGCATGGGAGGCGGAACAGGAACAGGAGCAGCCCCTGTTGTGTCTCATCTCGCAAAAGACACAGGCGCTATTGTAATTGGAACTGTGACCATGCCTTTCAAAATAGAAAGGGCAAGAGTTGACAAGGCAGAGTTCGGTTTGCAGCAGCTAAGGCAAGTTTCTGACACTGTCATTGTAATTGACAATAACAGGCTAGTTCAGATAGCTGGAAATCTGCCAATACAACAGGCATTTGCAGTTGCCAATGAATTAGTTGCAACTATGATAAAAGGAATTGTAGAGACAATTGCTATTCCGTCACTTGTTAATTTAGATTATGCTGATGTAAAGGCAATAATGCAAAATGGCGGAGTTGCAGTCATTGGAGTTGGCAGCTCTGATACAAACAGCAGGGTTGAAGAATCTGTCAAAGGAGCTCTTGCAAATCCTTTGCTTGAAGTTGATTACAGAGGAGCAACAGGAGCTTTAATCCATGTTGTCGGTGGCCCGGATATGACGCTTGATGACATCAACAGGGTAGGCGAGCTGGTAACAGAAAGCTTGGATGATGATGCCAATGTTATCTGGGGCGCTCGAGTTGTTGATGATATGAAAGGCCGCATTACAGTTATGACCATTATTACAGGCGTTAAAAGCCTGTGGGTGCTTGGCAAGATTGATCACTCGAGGCCATCGCCAGCAGCAGTCACTGTTATCCAAGAACTTGGCATTGAATTAGTACAATAGGCAAAATTCATGATCACCCCTTTAGTCTTTGTGGTGTTGTGGTGAGATTGTTTCTTTGCCTTCATTTATAAAACCACCCCCAACGTTTTTAATATGAAGGCAAGCGGTGGCTCAGCAATGGGCCACATTTTTTTTTGATGTTAATTAGAAGACTAAAATTTTCAATCCGTTGCTTCGCAACAACATTTAGTGCTCGGCGAAAATTTCCCTGCCAATCAATTTTGCCTCGCCTATTTACCCAATAAAAAATTACAAGCGGTTTACTTTTATCACTTTGCTTATAAAAGTCGCTCTCGTTTATTTTAATGTTTAAGACTTATTGAATATGCACTTTTTAAGGTTTTATTGTATTTTTGGGATGATGCTTGCCCTTTTTCCTCCACAAAAAGCGATCAATTACGTAAATTGTTGCTATTGCTAATAGTATCCCTACCCAACGTGCTATTTGATACGCCTCTACCATATTCCTGCTAAAATATATCCTCCTCCTTTAGCAATATTTTTATATTTCTGTGCTGTTTCTTGTAATTTATGGTTGTTCCAACCAAAGAATGGAGAGATTTTATCGGCTTGATAGGATTTCTCTTGCTGTCGTATAACCTTTGTTTGTCATATCAAAAAATACAAAATCTGAGTTATTTATATACTTTTTGGGAGAAAAGTGAATTTTCTCCTCTATAAAAATCATAAAATTTATATACTTTAAATACATTAAATTTTAGTATGTTTCAAGAATTTAAAAATGAGTGGGAAACCCACATTCAAAATTTAAATCAACAACCTTATAGTACAGAACAATGTAACAACATTTGTCACGACTTTGAAAAAGATAAAAGCTCAGTTTTAATGTATGGAAGACTTAATACAAATGAGTTTTTTGAGTTAGAAAGGCTTGAGACATCATTATATATAGCTTTAGAGTCAGATTATTCCAATTACAGGAAAAACGAGGGTTTTATGTCCAGATTTTTTGGTATTTTCAAAAACGTAAAGAGTCTAAATTTCAACTTTTTCAATTTCAACTTTTTCAATCGTCGGAAAAAATAAAATCTCACTTCCTCTTCAATTTTTCCTTAACTTTCTCAACTAATTTTTTGCTGTGCTTCTTTATGTGCTTATGGGTTTGTGTTACTGCGTGCTTTATGTAAGGACTCCAATAACCCAAG
>JAGVYA010000008.1 GCA_018303505.1 Candidatus Woesearchaeota archaeon | reverse complement strand
AAGGGTTTGGAAGAAAAGGCATTAAGCATCCTTATCAAAGTGGAGGTGCGCTAGGCTATAGAGGAGAAGCAATTAACGATTTGATTAAGAGGATGGTTTGAATGACATTATCAGTTGATGAGTTGATTGAGGATATTGTACATACAGCTAGACATTATTATGAAACTAGTATGAGGTTAGACAAACCTTTTGATAATAATTGGCAAGAATACTGGTTCCATTTATTGCTTATTTGCGAAGCTGGAGAAGTAACTGCTGCCAATGGAAGAATTATAAATCCACAAAGAAAAATTGCCGAATCTATAGCCAAAAGAATAATCCAGGAAAATGATTTAATACTTACAGATCTATTAAGCAAAAATTTAGGAAAGACTAACAATGCAATTTCAGAAGAAGATAAAGGATTGTTAAATTATTTGAGCCCTCGGTCAGTTATACCGTTTAGTATGTATGTTGAGGCAACTGAAAAAGCAAGAGGGAAAATTATAGAAATGATGAAAGAGGTAAAACAAGCAGAATATCAAAGAAGAGGTTGGGTGGCAGCATAATGACAATCAACAAAAGGAAAAAAAATGATAGGCAAAGAGGCTCTAAAACACATGGATGGGGCGCAAAGAAAAAACATAGGGGACAAGGCAACAGAGGAGGAAGAGGAATGGCAGGCACTGGAAAAAGAGCTGACTCGAAAAAGCCAAGCATATGGAAAACTGATTATTTTGGAAAGCACGGATTTGTAAGCAAAACCCCAAAATTAAAGATTAACCCCGTAAACATAAACTTTATTGAGCAGCACATTGACAGATTAATCTCAAATGGCTTAATAAGAAAAGAAGATGGGTTTTATTCAGTTGAGCTGGAAAAGCTTGGATACAACAAATTATTGGGCGATGGAAAAGTTTCTGTGAAATTCAAGATAAAAACATCATTCGCTTCAGAAAAAGCAGTTGAGAAAGTGAAAGAGGCTGGCGGAGAAGTAGTTATTTTAATTGAAAAGAGCAAGTAAATCTACAAATTTAAAAATTATTTAATTACTCAAAATGTCCATTTGGCAAACTATAATCTCAAATCTTCCGGAAGTTGAAGGCCCTACCCAGAAATTCCTCTCTTTTCGTGAGAAATTGAAATGGACAGGAATTGTTTTGGTTATATTTTTTGTTTTGGGCTTAATGCCTTTGTTCGGATTAGGCATCAATGCTTTGCAAAGGTTTGAGACATTGTCTATAATCTTAGGAGCTGAATTTGGCTCATTGATATCACTTGGCATAGGCCCTATAGTAACAGCTTCCATAGTCTTGCAGCTGCTTAATGGATCTGGAATTTGGAAATTTGATTTGACAAAACCCGAGGGCAAAAGAACATTTCAAGGCACACAGAAATTTTTGTCATTATTCTTTATTATTTTTGAAAGCGCTATATACATATTTTTGGGCGGGTTAGCTCCAGCAGAGCAATTCAAAGGAACAGGATTTTATTTTCAGCTTCAGCTTATTTTAATCTTCCAGTTGTTTTTAGGCGGCTTATTGATAATGTTCTTGGACGAAGTAGTGAGCAAATGGGGTTTTGGTTCAGGAATCAGCTTGTTCATTGCAGCAGGAGTAAGCAAAAGTTTGTTTATACAGGCATTTAACTGGCTGCCTGGGCCAAGCGGGCTGGCAGGAGTCACATACGCATCTGGTGCAGTGCCTGCTTTTTTCCAAAGCCTTGTTAATGGTGATGTGACAACAGCGCTGGTAATGATATCTGCTGTTGTTTCCACTATTTTTGTGTTTGCTATTGCAGTATATGCGCAGGCAATGAAGGTAGAAATACCATTGTCATTTGGCATGATAAGAGGGCATGGCATCAGATGGCCTTTGTCTTTTATTTACACTTCAAACATTCCTGTCATTTTAGTGGCTGCATTAATTGCAAACTTCCAATTGTGGGGAAGATTATTGCAGAACATAGGCTGGCCATTGCTTGGCACTTTCAGCGCATCAACTGGTAATCCAATATCAGGATTTGTTTATTGGCTGCAAGGGCCTGACATTGTCAGGAGTGTTATACAGCAACATACCTTGCTTATTGGACTTGCTCCTTATATGCAAGCTCTCGTTTACATGCTCTTTTTTATTGTAGGCAGCGTAATGTTCAGTATTTTTTGGGTTCAAACAGCAGGAATGGATGCAAAATCTCAAGCTAAACAAATGATATCAAGCGGTCTTCAAATTCCTGGCTTTAGGAAAGATGAGAGAGTTCTTGAGAGGCTATTAAACAGGTACATTTGGCCATTAACCATAATGGGTGGCATTACAGTCGGATTTTTAGCAGCATTGGCAGATTTGACAGGAGCATTAAGCAGTGGAACAGGGATTTTGCTAACTGTTATGATTGTTTACAGATTGTATGAGGACATAGCAAGGCAGCACATGATGGACATGAATCCAATGATGAGAAAGTTTATGGGCGGGTAAAATGCAAAGCAATCGTTCCGAGGGATTGAAAATCCCTTATTGCATGGTTTACTTGAAAATCGACCGATTTTCAAGTTCGCGAAAATCTGCGATTTTCGCGATAGTCAAGCTTTTTTCAAAAAGTTGGGGTGGATAAATGGCATACTACGATTTCTTGAATGTTGTTTTTGCGCCTTTGCTTAAGCTGCCTATATTATGGACAGTTATAATATTGTCTTTCATTGTTTCTATTATAATAATAATCATAACAAAATACACAACTGACCAAGCTTTAATGAAAAAGCTGAAAGGTGACCTAAAGGAGCATCAAAAGCAGATAAAGGAATTAAAAGGAAATCCTGCAAAGGCAATGGAAGTGCAGAAAAAATCAATGGAATTGAATATGAAGTATATGATGCACTCATTGAAACCAACTTTAATCACATTCATACCAATAATTTTAATATTTGGATGGATGAGCTCAACATTTGCTTATGAAAGCATAAAGCCAAATCACGAATTCTCTGTCAGCGTTTTTTTTGAGAAAAATACAAATGGAAATGCAGAAATAATCATTCCTGAAGAAATAACAATGGTTGACAATAAAATAAAAAAAATTGAAAATGATAAAGCAATGTGGGCATTGAAAGGATTGGAAGGAGAGCACATACTTGAATTTGTTTATAATGGGGAAAAGCAGCAAAAAAGTGTTTTAATAACCAATAATGAAAAATATATCGAGCCAAGCAAAAAAACTAACGGAGTCATAAAACTAATTCAAATTGACTATAAGCCAAGAAAAATACTAAACTTATTTGGCTGGAAACTGGGATGGCTTGGAACTTATATAATATTCTCAATAATCTTCACAATGGCTTTGAGAAAAGTGATGAAGATATATTGATTATTCTTTGAAATATTGTTTTACTACTTCAGAAAACCTCTCGATAATATTTGAATCAATTTTTGTGTACCTATCATTTTCTAATGGGAACATTTTTCCAGTTTTCAGAAAATTTTCAATATAATTTATCAAAAAATGAGGTTTAGTTGGAATTACTAAAAGTATTCTTGCTTCTTTCCAGAATTCCGCATATTTATTTAACTTGCTTTTTTGGATATTGCCGGTACCAGAATATTTAACCTCGATGAGCTGTACCGAGCCGTTAGGGCTTACAACTAAAAAATCAGGAATACTTTTTATTTTCTCAAGTGTATCACTCTCTTGCAATTCTCTTCTATTCTGTGATAGATTTTCAAGAATAGCTTCATAACCAAACCTATAAACCATATAACCGCTTTTTTTGAACATCTCCTCTACAAGAGTTTCAGCTATTCTACCCTTAACTACATTCGATGCAAAATCATATACCATGTTATTATGCGCAAACACCTATTTTATCTGCTTTGACAGCATTCCTCGGGCATATTTCTGTTGTTTGCTCTGACTTGACTTTTGGTATGAACTGGACTTGCTTTATGTTTCCAAATGTTGAGAAATCGTAACTAACTTCCTTGTCTTTTTTGTTGTATAATGAGTCCTTTTTAATCAGGATATTGTCTAAGTCAAAAAGCCTTGTCCCTTTTTCACCCACAACCCATATAGCCAATCCGCTTATGTCAATTGTGCCTGTGTTGTCAATGATGAAATTTATATAGCCATTCGGGCCAAAACCGCCAAAGCAGACCTCAGCCACATCTATATTCCTTATTTTGATTTCAACATTTCTGCAGCTATCTGCTGATTTGCCTAAATTAAGGTTTAAGCCCCAGTTCATCACAACAGAGCCAAGCGCTACTGCAAATGCTATCAACAGAACTGTAGCTATCAATGGCGATACCCCTTTTTTTGAATTAAAGCTAAGCATATGCAGAGATTTGTTTTGAAGTATTCATATTTAAACATTATGATAACATCAACTTTCAATAACCTTTATAAATAAATATATGTTTCCAAAAAGCATGCCAGCGCCAAGATTAAGGTCGAGAAGCTTAAGGAAAGTATTTAGGAAAGTATCTGGCGGAAGAGTTAGTCTGCATTACAAGAAAAAAAAGCCAAAAGCTGCCAGATGCGGCAATTGCGGAGCTTTATTAAAAGGAATTCCAAGAGAGCTTCCCTTCAGGATGCGAAGCATGGCCAAGACAAAAAAAAGGCCAGAAAGACCTTATGGCGGAGTTTTGTGCAGTAAGTGTATGAGAAAAGAGATAATAAATAAAGTAAGACAGTAGATTATTTTTTGAAATTTTAAATATTGTTAAAATCGTTTAATGCGTTAGGAAAGATATAAAACATAAAATTAATTTCACATTAAAAACAATATAAATAAAAAATAATGTTGAAATAATTTAATCTGGCTTCGCCAAATTATTGTGCTCGGAGGCATTAACCTCCTCGCCTATACATTAAAGACAACAAAGAAATCACTTGAGCGGATGGCGACACCGCTTGCTTTGAAGTGATTGGAGGACAAAAATGATTGAGCTTGGAAGAGTTTGTATTAAGACAGCAGGAAGAGATGCATCAAAAAAATGTGTAATAATTGACATTCTAGATGATAAGTATGTCCTGATTGACGGTGAAACAAGAAGAAGGAAATGTAACATTCTGCATATCGAGCCTTTGAATCAAGTCATTAAAATAGAAAAAAATGCTAGTCATGAAGAAGTTGCTAAAGCTTTGGAGGAATTAGGACTGAAAGCAAGAGAAACAAAGCCAAAGCCAAAAACAGAAAAGCCAAGAAAGAAAAGAAAAACACCAGAGCAGTTAAGAGTTCAAAAAGAAGAGAAAAGAAAGTTAAGGGATTTATTTAAATTCAAGAAGGAAGAAAAAGCAGAAGAAAAGAAAGAAGCGACATTAGAGGAGAAAGCTGGATTAGTGGAGGAGAAAAAGGAAGAAGTGAAAGAAATAGCAGAGAAGAAAACAGCTAAGAAAGAAACTAAAACTCAAAAGCCAAAGAAGACTGATAAGAAAAAAGAGGGTTGATTTTATTTTATTATTCTAATTCTTTTAAAGAATCTTTTTCCTGTTCCTTCTTGGATTCCTTCCCAAAATGCAACAATAGCATCACGACATCTTTGGCAAATAATTAATGAACTACACCTATGAAATGTTAAACAATCTCTTACAGAAGGATACCCTCTTACGTTAATTTGATCATGATGATAACCTAATCCAAGCAAGTGTGCAGTCTCATGTTTTGCTACATTTTTTATAAAATTTAAATTACGTTGCCTTTGGTTTAGAACAGAAATTGCCATACCTCCATATTGAAAAATAGTTCCACCCCAAAAACTATCACTATCTGCTAAATATTGATTCACTATTACAACATCAGCATGTTGCTTTCCTCCTTTTTCGTTTTTTCTCCAATCTTCATCAAATTGAATTAAAAACAATTTTGAGGTATTTAATTTTCCATCGGTCATAGTAGATAGATTAACCTGCTGAATAATTGAAGGATGAGTGCCAAAATTTCTTATATCAAAATCTAAACCAAGTTCATCGAGCAATTCTTTTATTCCACTGATGACTATAGGTAAAACAGAAGCATTGACATTTGGCATCCTATATACCCTTATCTCTTTTTCTTCATACCACTTTGTTTTGTCATATTTTCCCACAATTCTCCAATAATTTTTCCAATCTTGTGGGGAGTTTAGACTTTTTTGTCTAAAGCTGTTAATTTCTGCAAAGACTTTTCTATTGGTTGCTTCTTTAAAGGCAAAATTTTTTATGCTTTCAATCTCTTGTTTGGATATTCCCTTTTTTATCAAATCTTCCTCAAATGATTTTAAATCGTCTAGAAAGATACTAGGCTCTAAATTTCCAGCCATAAATAATTTGACAAATGGATATGTAAGCATAATCCTTTTCTTTGATTCAGACAAATGATCCAATATCCTAGGAAAAAGTATCTTAATCACTTCTTCTCCACCACTTCCCACAACTCGCTCAAATTCAATTCCAAAGCAGCAACTGGCATTTCCAAGCCCCATTCAGCGAGGACAGCGGGATTTAACTCACCTAAATAAGCTACTTTCTTGCCTTTTACAATTGCCCTTCCAACTCTTCCATCAATAAATGAGTCATGCTCTGCTTCTTCAATGTCGTAATGCAAGCCAAAGCATCTCATTATATAATCAAGAACCTGCCTTATTTCTGTATAGTCAGCTTTTTCATGCGATGTTGCAATCGCAATTCTGCTGCACTCTATTATATTATCTCCTTTTCTTGTATTTAATATGCCCTCCTCAAATATCTTTTGAGGAAATGCAACATGCTTGTTTTTTGAGAAAATATCAATCAAGTTCGGCAAAATCCAGCTTCTTACAACAGAATAAGTTTCAGACATATAATCCTCTATCTCAATTGTGCCAAAATCTTCTATATTCATTTTTTTATATAAAAAGTCCTTGTTTGTCAATATAGGGCTCATTATTTCCTGATAGCCAATTCCAATGACAATTTCTCTTACTGTGTCAATAAACTCGTTTAACTTGAAAGTTGAGCCAACTGTTAATGTTGTTAGTTGCAATTCCTTTATCTTGTCAAAACCATACATTATGCCAATATCCTCAATTATATCATAAGGATGCAAGATATCTTTTCTGTAAGGGGGAACTTTTACTTTATAATCTTCAAAATCAAACTGGGCTTTTTCAAGAATATGCTTTACCTCGTTTTCTTTCAATTCTAATCCAAATAAATGCTTTATCTGCTCATTTTTTATATTTATAACCTCACTTTTCAAATCAGGCAATACAACTTTTCTATCAGGATATTTTGCTTCAACAGAATAAATCTCAAAGCCCCTCTCATACAATGCATAAGCAAAAATATTTGAAGCCAAATTAACAGCCTCTTCATCTGTGCCAGTAGCTTCAAAAAATAGGTTTTCATCGCCAACTTCAAGCTTTCCTGTGAAGTTTGAGTTTATAATAGGCACAAAACTAAGCACCTCATTTTTATCATCAACCAAAACAGGGTATTTTTCAAAACCATCAAGTATCCATGCGTATTCCTTTCCTTTTGGATGCTCTGCAAGAATCTCTCTTAAGTTCATTTTAGCTTTAAACTCAAGAGGAATAAATCCTATCGACAAAGGATCAGTAGCTTTGTAATGAACTGGAAATGCCAATCTTTTGTAAGAATACAAGCCAATCGATACTTTTTGCCTTCTTCTTCCATAGCCCTCGCAGAATTTTTCCTGCAATTGAACAAGCTGCTTTATTAAATAGTCATCAATCTTGCAGCCTTTTGCAGAGAAACAGGCAATATAAGGCCTGTATTTAATCACAGATTTGTCAACAATGACTTGGTAATCTCCCTTATGAATCTTTATTTCTGGAATTCCCTTTTGCATGCCAAGAATTCCTTTAACTAAACGGGCAAAGCCCTCAACACTCCAGAGATAAGGCAGGTTTGTATCGCCAAAATCTATCTTGACTTCGTCAGTTTCCTTATCATAACCTTCAAAATCGCCTTTGCCATAATGAGCAAGCTCTTGAATTTCTTCAATAGTTAGTCTCTTGCCAACAAGATTCTGCAAATCTTTTAATGAAAAAGTTATAGTTGGCATTTTAATTGATTTCTTTGATTTATTAATTTATTGTTCAGTCGTTGTTGGGTTTTAATTAATGTTAAACTTGTTAATGTACTCATGCTTCTTGCCTTTGACAATATGGCACGAACAATAATATATTTTAATTAATAATGAACATTAAAGATAAAAATATTCTAAACTTTCTTTATTTCTTTTCTAAATTCCCCGATTTCATTAATTTCAATCTCTGGAAACAAACCAGTATAGTTGCATTTTCTGCATTTTTCTGGTGTTGGCATTAACATTTCAACAAGGCTCGTTCTTATTGGCAAATCTATGCTTCCGCATTTTGGGCAGATTTTGATAAATTTTTGTTTAATCATCATATAATTTAAATAAATTTTGTTAAGGATGAAAAAATAAAAAAACATAAACTATAGTCATAATTATCATTATAATATATGTTAAAAACATAATTTTTAAAATGTAATTAAGTTTTTTCCTTAATGCTATGAAAGCAATGATAGGGACTAAAATAATGAAAATTAGAACAGTTGTAGTAAGAAATTCATTTTCAATCAGACTATCAAAATCGTTAGCTAATAAATTTAAAAATGAAAAGAGAATTACACCCAATATTATCCCTATCAATGTTTGACCAATTTTCATTTTTCTATTTTGAATTTTCATTATTTTTCATCAAACCACTTTAGCATTTCTTAAAAACTCCAAATCATGTGAAAATAACTGCCTGATATCTTTTATTCCAAGTTTAAACATTGCTAATCTGTCTAATCCAATGCCCCACGCCAAAACAGGAACTTCTCTTCCTAGCAATGGCTTAACCATCTCTGGACGGAAAATTCCTGACCCCCCCAGCTCTATCCAATCAAGCTGTGGGTGTTTCGCATATAATGAAGCACTGGGTTCTGTATAGGGATAATATCCCGGGACTATTTTTATTTGATAAGTTTCTGCAAACTCCTCAGCGAACATTCTAAGCAATCCTTTCAAGTGCCTAAAATTTAAACCTTCTTCAACAACTATACCTTCTGTTTGGAAAAAATCGGACAAATGCGTTGCATCCACTACATCATATCTAAAACATCTTGCAATCGCATAATACTTTCCAGGAATTTTTAAATCCTTTGAAGCAAGCATTCTTGCAGAGCAAGCGGTTCCCTGGGTTCTTAAAATATGCCTATGGGTTCTCTTGACATCAAAATCATATCCCCATCCTTTAGAGCCAGTTCCAAATCCATTTTCATGAGCCGCTTTAACATTCTTAACAACGTTTTCTGGCAAATCTTTTGCGTACTTTGGCTCTTTTACATAATAACCTTGATGTATATCCCTTGCAGAATGAAACTGTGGCATAAACAAGGCATCCATGTCCCAGAAATCTGTTTCTACAACAGGCCCTGTCATTTCCTTGAAGCCAAGCGCAATGAATTTCTGCCTTACTTCATCGAGAAACCTCCTGTAATGCTGCTTTCTTCCTGCAAATATTTGCGGAACATTAATCTTTACATCAAATCTTCTGAATTTTTTTCCCTTCCAAGCACCTGATTTTATCAAAGCAGGATTTAATTTTTCTATTAAATCTTCATCAAGCTTTTCTTTGGCTAATTTTTTGCCTGTTTCTGTAAACTCTGCGCTTATAATTTTAGTCAATCCCACCTTTACTATTTTTTTTCTTTTTCTTAAATTTTCAAGAACAAATTTTTCTTCTTCATTTAAAGAGATTAGCTCTCTTGGAAAATGCTCTTTCAGGAATTGCTCTTCAGGCAAGCCGTGCTTGAGCAAGTGCCTGCCCTGCCCTGTAATAGACATAACAATCTCTTTCCCTTTAGTTATCTCAATCGCAGCCTTTGATTTTAAGGTGCCCAATGATATTGCGATTTCCTCGCTTGTAAGTTTAGCCTTTTTTGCCAAATCTGCGATAGAAATAGGACTTCCCAACGCTTCTAAAAATATTCTTTCCGGCAAGCCATATTTCAGGTATTTAATGCCGTTATCCTCAAGAGAAACAATTTCTTTTTGCTCTTCTTTGATTTTTACTATGTTTTTGTTCTGGAGCCATTGCAATGCCCTCATTACCTCAATATCCTTTAATCCAGTAATTTTAATTATGTCATGAAAAGAACTAAAATTATCCAAAACTTTCACAACTTTTCTTTCAATAGGATTCAGGCTTTCTGCTAACTTTTTTATTTCCATAAAACTAGCTTAATGCAACTCCAGCTGAACATAGTGAACTATTAAATCACAGGTATCTTCAGGAGTCATATTTGATGTGTCAATTATGTAATCAGCTGATCTTTTACATTTTTCCTCGAATTCACTTAATGCGCCTTTCACCTTGTCAATATAGTTGCTTTTAGTGAAATCAATCTTTTCTTCCTTTCTTCTTAGCCTTGCAGCAACAGTCTTCATGTCAGCTGTCAGAAATATTATAATGCCGTTCTTTTTCAGATTGGTAACGTTTTCATTTCTCAATACTATACCGCAGCCGGCATCCAAAACATACTCGTCCAATTCGCTTATGTTTTCTATCACATTCGCTTCTTCCTCTCTTAGCCTTTCCCAGCCGTATTTTTTTACTATCTTTTCAGGGCTAAGCTTCACAATTTTTGTTATTTCCTCGTCTGTGGAAATAAGTCTTTTATCAAGCTTTCCAGCTAATAGCCTTGATATAGTAGTTTTTCCAGTCCCCCTAAAGCCTATTAATACTATGTTCATTCTAATCCTAGTTAAAATTTCCCTTTATTTATTCTTTTTGTTTTACTTAATTTAAATACATCTCTATATGTTTTATTCCAGCTTCCATAAATGTTTTTCCCCTTGTTTTAAATCCGAACTTCTTATAATAATTTTTAAGGTAATATTGAGAATTCATACAAATCTCTTTAATATCCTTCTTTTTGCAATATTTAATTAAGTAATTAACTATATTTTTTCCAAATCCTCTGCCTCTATAACCTTTCAATAAAGCTATTCTTTCCAACTTTGCTTTTTTGCCAATAAGCCTTATTCTTGCACAACCTACGGGCTTATTTTTATATAGAATTATAACATGTTTTGAAATCTTATCAAATTCATCTCTCTCAATATTTTTTTGAACTTTTTGTTCCCTAATAAAAATAATTTCACGTATCCTAAAAACTTGTTCTAATTCTTTCTTGTTTTTGATCAATCTTATTTGGATATTGTTGTTTTTTGACATTTTATAGATTTATCATGCTTAGGCAATGAGATTAGCATTCTTTTAGAATATAGAAGCTAGTCTAATACTTAAAGTAAAAAAAGAAATACTTGAAGCTCGAAAATAACCTGTAGAATGCAAATCCAATCTTCGCTATCAAATTTTCTGCTTTTCTAATCATTTTTATTCAACATGGTAAGCTGAAGTTATATTTAAAGGTTGCGGGGAAAATTAAGATAGATTCCAAAATGCACTATAATCGGTAGGCTTAACATAATAAAAGTTATAATAGATTACGACAATAATCATTATTATAACAAACAATAATATTAAAACCAATAAAAATTTCCTAGATATTTTCAAATCTATAATCCATCCAAAGCTATCTGCACCTATCCCAAAAAATTCTAATACTTCTTGCCAAAATCCCATTCAAATCATCTCAAATGTATCTCAACAATATCTTCATCCTGTAAAACATGCTCGAGCTTTCTTAAAATCATTCCGTCAAATTTTGCAGATTTTCCCCAGATTCTTACAAACCTGAATTTTGATAGGAAATCCTTGTGAAGCTTTAAACAAACATCCTTTAGCGTGTTGCCTTTCCTCATTATTAATGGAACACCCATATCTGCTTTTTTTCCAGCTTCTTTGCAATAGACTCTGATAAATTCTAACCTTTCAAAAATTATTTTTTTTAGATATTCTGTATTCATTCTCTTTTCAGCTGAGATGCAGATATCAGGCTTTGTAATTGCCTTGATTCTTTCCAATTCTTTAGAGTTAACCATGTCTATCATATTCAACACAGTTATTGCTGGAATATATTTTTTGTTGCCTTCTATCGCGTCAATTAATTGGTCATCGCTTATGTCTTCTCTTATTACAATGCTGGAATTATCAAGCCTGAACTCTTTTAATATCGCTTTTATAGTATCTTCATTGATTTTTGTCAGCTTAACAGTCAATCCTATGTCAATTCCTCCTCTTAATTTTTTTGAAATCTTCACTTGAGGCGGTTTTTGGTTTATTCTTAAGCCTGTTTCAAATATTTCTTTTTTAACGACTTCAAGATGCTCTGGATGAAAAACATCAAGCAGAATAATAACCAAATCAGCGCTTTGCGCACAAGCAAGAACTTCTTTTCCCCTGCCCCTTCCTGTTGCAGCCCCTTCAACTATGCCAGGAACATCTAAAACTTGGATTTTTGAATGGTTGTATTCCATCAATCCTGGAATGCAAGTCAATGTTGTAAAGGCATAAGCTCCAACAGGCGAGTTTGCATTTGTAATTGCATTCAGCAAAGTTGATTTGCCTACAGAAGGAAACCCAACAATTATTGCAGTTGCATCACCGCTTCTTTTAACAGAAAAACCTTCTCTTCTTCCTTTATCTTGGCTAATTTTGCCTTTACTAACCCAATATGGCCTTGGGTTTTTTTATTGTACTTTGTAGTTGAAAGCTCTTCTTCCAATTCCTTAACTTTCCTGTCATGAGCAGATTCATGCGATTTAACATCTTTTATATTGTATTGCTGAGGCATAGAATGAAGTTAAAGAAAAGTGTATAAAAAGGTTTGTTTGGAGATGTTATTTTGATTTGTAGAGATTTCCTAGTTGCACATTCTGATGAGCAAAGAACAGAGTTCTTTCAACATCTCTAGCTGACACTTTAAATTTTCTTGCATAATATCTAATTTTCATTAGGTAATTATACCAATTTTTAAAATTAAAATTCGTTCCATGAGGCTTAGTTTTCACAGCGCCATATAAATACAATATTTGCCAAACTCTGATATCAATAACACCATAATTTTGAGTGTCAATTAAAGTCAATATAGCAGAAGCAGTTGGAATATTTACCCCAGCAATATTCGTAAGCAATTCTATCCTTCTTTTTTCAAATTGAGTTGAAAGAACTTTTTTAGATATTGATATTATTTCTCTTTCAGAATTTTTTAGATAATGTTTTTTGGGTCGTGAACTTTTCCACATACCCATTTCTAGAAACTCTTTCTTTGTAAAATAGCCTCTTTTCTTAACATTCTTTAGTCTATATATAAGGTTTAATGCTTTGGGCTCTTCTTTTTTGCTTAATTTATTTTTTAATAATTCTTCAATTGTTTTATATTCTTTTTTCATATCAACAATGAATTAGAAATCTACATTTAAAAACTTTTTGAATGGAATTTAATCATGGAAATTTCACTTCCTCTTCCTCACTTTTTCCCAGTTCCGAGAATTTCTTAATACTAAAATCCTAAAAAGCTTCTTTGTTATATCATACAACCAAAAACCAAAAAACAACCTATTTTGTTGTATTATACATCTTGTTGTCTTATACAACCGATAAATTTAAATATAACCTATTTGTTGTATTATATAACATGGATGATAGGGAAAAAATATTAAGGGACAATTTTGATGAGTACTTCCATTTAGCCCTAAAAGTCTTTGACGAGCAGAAATACAATAGCGCCACCACTTTATTTTTCAAAGCGATTGTTGCCCTTTGCGACTTATTTTTATTAAAGAGAGAAAGCAGAGTGCCTTCTTCTCATTCTGACAGATTTAGAACAATAGAGGAAAAATACCCTGAACTTTATAAAATTCTTGATAGGGATTTCCCATTTTATCAGGACTCCTACACAAAGAAAATGGACAAAGAGTCTGCTGGACTCCTTAAAGATGATATTGGAAAAATTAAAAAAATACTTGAAGGATGAAGTAAAAGAAAACATTTTTGATATTGTGATATTTGGCTCTCTAGTCAAAGGCAAGCCCTCTCCAAGAGACATAGATATCTTAGTCATTTTTTTG
>JAGVYA010000007.1 GCA_018303505.1 Candidatus Woesearchaeota archaeon | reverse complement strand
TCTTCCTTATCGTACTGCCCTTTAACCTTATACTTGTCAGAAGTCAATATTTCATTGTACAATTTCTCATATTCATCCTGATAAGGGTTTTTCCTGAAGAATAGCTTGTAAAGAATGTACAATCCAACAAGGACGTAAATGCTTATCAAAATTGTTTTGTTGATTTCCATTAAGCATGATAATAATATTCTAATATTTAAATGTTGGGTTTTTGATGAGAAAACCTTTAAATAACAATTTAAAATCACTTTCGTTATGAAAAAATTAATTAGAAAAACAGTTGAAGCTAACCTTCCAACAAAATACGGCAATTTCAAAGTCATTGCTTATGAAGACTGCTACAAAGCCCATCATCTTGCTTTAATAAAAGGCGAGGTTAAGGGCAAAAAAAATGTTTACGCCAGAGTTCATTCAGAATGCCTTACAGGAGATGCTCTTGGCTCATTAAGATGCGACTGCGGGCCGCAGCTTGAAAGGGCGCTTGAAATAATAGGAAAGAAAGGGGGAGTTCTCCTCTATATGGCGCAGGAAGGCAGGGGAATTGGCTTGATGAATAAGATTGCTGCCTACCATTTCCAAGATCGTGGAATGGACACAGTTCAGGCAAATTTAAAGCTCGGCTTAAAGGCAGATGCCAGAGATTATACAATTGGAGCACAGATTCTTGCAGATTTAGGCTTGTCAACAATAAGATTATTGACTAATAATCCAAGAAAAATTGAAGGTTTGGAAAAATATGGATTAGAGATTGTTGAAAGAGTGCCGATTGTAATAAAGCCCAATAAAATAAATAAAAAATACCTAAAAACCAAACGAGAAAAGCTTGGGCATTATTTGGAAGAGAAAGGGATTGTGAGGTGAAATGACTGAAGGGGGTACAAGACTAAAGGGTGCGGGCTATTACATCCGCCTTCTGGAGAGGCGCAATCCTAGGAATATTGGTTATGACTTATATTCACACAGAAAGGTTGACACTAGACTTGTTATTCGACTTGTAAAAGAGTCTGACTGCACTTTTGATAGGGAACTGGTGGAAGCTGATTTCACAAAAAGCTTGCAAGACTGCCTAAGACATGCTTCTGTTGGACTTGAACTTAAATGCTCTTATGCAAATAATAGAGTTATGATTGGGCCTTTTAATGATGAATCAAAGAATTTTCTGGCTGCATATCGCATAGTGGTCTTAGACAGGGAAAAGCCGGAGGAGCAATTTATATAAAATTTTGTTCAAAACCTCAACAAACCCATAACTTTTCCTACATCTTCTTCTTTCACTAGAAAAATAGTATCAGTCCAACAACTTAAAGTTTCTATTATGTTAATATTATTCTCTCCAAATAAAGAGCATAGGTAAGCATATGTGCCCGGAGTTGTTTCAATTTCCTTTGGGCTTTTAATTGTAATTTCAGCGAGATTTTTATTTTCAAGCATGATTTTATTTTTGAAATATTTTTTAATCAAATCAATAAAATCTTCTGCCGTTATTATTGTTATTGCGGATATGCCTTCAATCACCCTGAAAATTTCTTTTCTTTTCTTGATTTCTTTTTCCAAATTAATCAGGTTTTCAAAGAATATATCTTTTTCTAACACTACTGCTATAACTTTATTTTTAATCTCAATCTTGCTTTCCTTTAATATTTTCAGGATTTTATTTTCAAAAGTTTCTTCCTTTTTTAATTTTCTTTTCATTCTTCTGCAGGCGATAAGTATAGCATCAAAATTCTTTTTTAAGTTTAGATTTAAATCCGAAGCAATCTGCCTTGATAAAGAGGAATAGTTAATTAAGCCGTTTTTTAAGCAATCCTTTATGGAGGGATGCTCTAAAATGTAGTTTTCTGTTAGTTTTGTTATGTTGGGCATTTTTGTTAAATATTTTTATTTGTTTAAATTCAATCTGCCTTCGGCAAATTTTACTGCTCGGCAAATTTTTTTCTGCCATTAAAATTTGCCTCGCCTATGAATTCATTCAAAAAATCAAAAGCGGTTCACTTTCATTACGCTGTTAATTTAAAAGTCGCTCACGTTATTGTTTATTTAATTTTTAATGGATTGTATTTTTATTGTTTTTATTGAATTTTAATTCGACTATTTAAATGTTTTGTTTTGGACATTTTTGTTTAATTTTGTTTTGAATGGGGCGTTAGGTTTAAAAATAGGGAACTTTGAAATGAATTTTGATTAAAATGAATCCAACAATTCATGGAATACGTGAAGCAAAGGAGTATTTGAAAGCTGCAGGATATAAAAAAGCAATGGTCTATCTTCAGTCTTTAGGAATACCACTGGCTGAAGCAGAAGCCCATTTGGAACAGTGGGATCGCCAAATATGGACTGGTTTAAAACATTTTGTAATAAAGGTTGGCGGAGAGTGTGTCAATGGTAAGGAATCACCTTTATCAGAGCAAATTGCTGTGCTTAATCAACTTGGAACTTATCCAATAGTGGTTCATGGTGGCGGCCCTCAAATTGACGCTTTGATGAAAGCAAAAGGGCTGCCTATTAAAAAGAAGAATGGGCAAAGAATCACAGATAAAGAAACCTTGGAATGTGTCATTGAAGCCCTCGCTGGAATAAATTCAAAATTAGTTTCAGAAATAAATCAGTATGGTGGAGAAGCCCAATCTTTGGCAGATACCGTATATGCAGCTCAACTAGACAAAGAATTGGGATTTGTAGGAAAACCAATAGGAGTAAATGAAAGATCTATAGATGAATTTGTTAATAACAGAAAATCACCAGTTTTATGGTGCATCGGGTATGATGAATCACAACAGGCTTACAATATTAATGCAGACCGTGTAGCTACAGCACTAATCAAGTATATGGGACCTGAAAAATTTGCAAAGTTGATTTGGGTAACGCCAACGGGAGGTGTCCTTGATAAGAGCGGCCAATTAATATCCTCAGTGAATCACTCAGAGATCAGTAAACTTATTGAGGATGGAATTATTACAGATGGTATGGCTGAAAAATTATCTCAAGCTAAAGAATTGTTTGATGATAAGTCGCTTACTCTAGATTACCGTTTCAAAATTCAAATTGTATCACCAAGTCAATTACTTTGCGAGTTGTTGACTAAAAAGGGGGCTGGAACAGAAGTTGTGAGAAGTTAACTTACATAATTTTAAATAAATCATTATTTTTATTCTTTTTATATGAAACACTTCATCATCGGCCATAGGGGTTGTGTCTATGAGCCAGAAAACACTCTGCTTTCTATTAAAAAAGCTATTGAGCTTGGAGTTGATGGAGTTGAAATTGATGTCAGGAGGTGCAGAAGTGGCGAAATTGTTGTAATTCATGATGAAAAGGTTGACAGGACAACAAATGGTAAAGGTTATGTAAAAGATTTTAGTTTAAAATATTTGAAAAAATTGGATGCTGGGAAAGGGGAGAAAATTCCAACTTTGGAAGAATCAATTAATTTTGTCAAAAAAATAAATAACAAAAACAACAAACAAATAAAATTAATAATTGAGACAAAGGAAAAAGGCTTGGAAAGTGATGTTGTTAAACTAATTGAAAAACATAATTTTATCGATAATGTAATTGTTATATCATCAATCAATAAAAAATATAAAAAAATTAAACAAAAAAATAAATGCAGGCATTTTATTCGTTGGAAATCCAGCTAATGTTGCTTCTTTAGCAAAAGACTCAAATGCAAATTTTCTATTTCCTAGGTTCGATTTTGTTGACAGTGATTTAGTTAATAATGCTCATAAAAATAATATTAAAGTTTTTGTTTGGAATATTGACGATGTTGAAAATTTAGGGAAAATGATGAGATTAAAAGTAAATGGCATTGCAAGCAATAAGCCTGATGTGGTTGTGAAGTATTTTAAGAGCCAAAAATCATAAACCGCAAACTTTATTAACAACTTCATACTATATCCATTTTTTAATGGATAGGGATAGAGACGTAAACCTAATTCTTGAAAATGGCTACGAGTTCAAAGGCTTTTCTTTTGGAGCAGAGCATTCTGTTTCTGGAGAAATTGTTTTCAGCACAGGAATGGTCGGCTATCCTGAATCTTTAACAGACCCAAGCTACAAAGGGCAAATTCTTGTTCTGACTTATCCTTTAATTGGAAATTATGGTGTTCCAGGCAAAGATATTGAGAATAATTTATTGAGAAACTTTGAGTCTGACAAAATACAAGTACAAGCATTAGTGATTTCTGACTATTCATTTGAGTACTCGCATTGGAATGCAAAAAAGAGCCTTGCAGAGTGGCTTAAGGAAGAAAACATACCGGCAATTTATGGTATTGATACTAGAAAGCTGACTAAACTGTTAAGGGAAAAGGGCGCAATGCTTGGCAAAATTGTCTTTGATGAAGATATTGGCTTTTATGACCCTAATATTGTTGATGTTGTAAAAGAAGTCACAATAAAAGAGCCAATAATCTATAATGAAAATGATGGAAATAAAAAAATTGTTGTTGTTGACTGCGGGATTAAAAATAATATCATAAGAAATTTAATAAAAAGAAATTTGACAGTTATCAGAGTTCCATACGATTATGACTTCTTAAGGCAATTTTTTGATGGATTAATCATTTCAAATGGGCCTGGAGACCCAAAAATGTGCAAAGAAACAATTCATAATATTGGAAGGGCAATGAAGCACAATATTCCAACATTTGGAATCTGCTTAGGCAATCAGCTTATGGCTCTTGCTGCAGACGGTGATACTTACAAACTAAAGTATGGGCATCGCTCCCAAAACCAGCCATGCATTCTTAATGGAACAAAACGATGTTTCATAACAACACAAAACCATGGATTTGCTGTTGATATGAAATCCTTAAGCGATGAATGGCAGGAATTTTTTGTTAATGCGAATGACGGCACAAACGAAGGGATAAGGCACAAAACAAAACCATTTTTTAGCATTCAATTCCATGCAGAAAGCACGCCTGGCCCTTATGATACGGAATTTTTGTTTGACGAGTTTGTCAAGATGCTGAAATAATTGTTATTTTTGAAAATTAATAGCAGAATGAAATTAATGCGGTGTGTAAGATAATAAAAAATAACAAAATACATCAATTTCACATTAATAAAAATATACCAAAAAATAATATTGGATATTTTAATTAAATGCAAAAACCAAAAAAAGTTTTAGTCCTTGGTTCGGGAAGTCTCAAAATTGGCGAAGCCGGAGAATTTGATTATTCGGGCTCGCAATGTTTGAAAGCCCTCAGAGAAGAAGGAATTGAAACAATTTTAGTTAACCCAAACATTGCAACAATCCAGACAAGCGAAGGCATGGCTGACAAAATCTATTTCCTTCCTGTCACTCCTTATTTTGTTGAAAAGGTAATTGAAAAAGAAAAGCCAGATGGCATTATGCTTTCTTTCGGCGGGCAGACTGCTTTAAACTGCGGAGTTGCATTAGCTGATTCAGGCGTTTTTGACAAACATAATGTAAAAGTTTTAGGAACTCAAATTGACGCGATAAAGAATACTGAAGACAGGGAATTATTTGTAAAAAAATTAACCGAAATTAACCTTAAAGTTCCTGAAAGCGAGGCTGTGAACAGCGTGGAGCAAGCTGCAGAAGCGGCAAGAAAGCTAAAGTATCCTGTCATGCTTAGAGTAGCTTATGCATTAGGCGGACAGGGCTCTGGTGTTGCGCTAAATGAAGAGGAATTGATAAACAAAGCAAAAAGGGCATTTGCATACTCTTCTCAAGTTTTAGTTGAAAAATATCTTGGCGGGTGGAAAGAGGTTGAGTATGAGGTTGTTAGAGACGCTTACGACAACTGCATTACAGTCTGCAACATGGAAAATTTTGATCCTATGGGAATTCATACAGGAGAGAGCATTGTTGTTGCCCCATCCCAAACTTTGACAAACAATGAGTATCACAAACTGAGGGAAATTTCAATAAAGGTCATAAGGCATCTTGGCATTGTTGGAGAGTGCAACATTCAGTTTGCCCTTGACCCAAATTCCGAAGACTACAGAATTATTGAAGTCAATGCAAGGCTTTCAAGAAGCTCTGCTCTTGCTTCAAAGGCAACAGGCTATCCCCTTGCTTTTGTTGCTGCAAAGCTCGCCTTAGGATATTCATTAATCGAGCTTGAAAACATGATAACTAAAGTTACAAAAAGCTGCTTTGAGCCTGCATTGGACTACATTGTTGTAAAAATACCAAGATGGGATTTGCAAAAATTCAAGTATGTAAGTTTTGAAATTGGTTCAGAGATGAAAAGCGTTGGAGAGGTGATGGCGATTGGAAGAAAATTTGAAGAGGCAATTCAAAAAGCAATAAGGATGCTTGGCATAAACCTTCATGGGCTAGTTGGGAATAATCTGAAATTTGAAGATGTTGAAAGAGAATTAAGCAAACCAACTGACAAAAGAATATTGGCAATTGCAGAGGCAATCAAAAATGATATTTCTATCGATAGCATACATGAGCTGACTAAAATTGACAGATGGTTTTTGTACAAAATAAAAAATGTTGTTGAAACAGAAAAAGAATTGTTAAAATTTGACATTAATAACATTCCAAGAGAATTAATTAAATTAGCAAAACAGCAGGGCTTCTCTGATTTCCAGATTGCAAAATTATTGTTTAAAGGTAGTAATAGCAGTATGGAAGATAAATTAATTCAAGTCAGAAATCTAAGAAAGCAGCACAAAATTCTGCCAGTTGTAAAGCAAATTGACACATTGGCAGCAGAATACCCTGCAAAAACAAATTATCTTTATCTTACATACAATGGAGAGGAAGATGATATTGAAGCCAGCAATCAGAATAGTATCATTGTCCTTGGCTCAGGAGCTTATAGAATAGGCTCTTCTGTTGAATTTGACTGGTGCTGTGTAAACGCTGTTTTTGCATTAAAAAAATTAGGCTATTCGGCAACTATGATAAATTGCAATCCAGAGACAGTAAGCACTGATTATGATGTTTGCGATAAGCTTTACTTTGAAGAGCTAAGCTTTGAAAGGGTGCTCGACATTTATGAAAAGGAAAAGCCTCTTGGCATCATTGTTTCTATGGGCGGCCAGATTCCAAACAATCTTGCAATGCGCCTTTACAGGCAGGATGTAAAAATTCTTGGGACAAATCCATTAAGCATAGACAGTGCGGAAAACAGGCACAAATTTTCAGCGAAGCTTGACTCATTAAATATTGACCAGCCGGAATGGATTGAAGCAAAATCCATTGAAGAAGCGCACAAATTTGCTGAAAACGTTGAATACCCTGTTTTGATAAGGCCTTCTTATGTCTTAAGCGGGGCTGCTATGGGCATAGCCAGCGATAAAAAAGAGCTTGAGCAATATTTGCAAAAAGCATCAGATGTTTCAAAAGAGCATCCTGTTGTTGTAAGCAAGTTCATAACAGATGCGAAGGAAATTGAAATTGACGCAGTTGCGCAAAATGGTAATGTTGTGATTTATGCCATATCAGAGCACATAGAAAATGCAGGAGTGCATTCAGGCGATGCAACAATGGTTTTGCCGCCGCAATACACATATTTGGAAACAGTAAGAAAAATAAAAGAAACAACAAAGCAAATTGCAAAATCTTTGAAAATAAGCGGGCCATTTAACATACAATATATTGCAAAAGACAACCAGATTAAGGTTATTGAATGCAACTTAAGGGCTTCAAGGAGCTTTCCATTTGTTTCAAAAGTCACAAAATATAATTTTATAGATATGGCAACAAAGGCAATGCTCGGCATTGACATAAAGGGAAAATACAACACACTTGATCTTGACTATGTTGGTGTTAAAGCTCCTCAATTTTCATTTTCAAGACTGCACGGAGCAGACCCTGTTTTAAGCGTTGAGATGGCATCAACTGGAGAAGTTGCTTGTTTAGGCAATGACTTAAACGAAGCGTTTTTGAAATCATTGCTTTCAGTTGGCTTTATAATGCCAAATTCTAATGTCTTGCTTTCAACCGGGCCTGTAAAAAGCAAAGCGTATTTGCTTGAAAGCATCAGAAAATTAGCAGAGATGGGCTTTAAGCTTTATGCAACAGAAGGAACTGCAAAATTTCTTGAGCAAAGTGAAATCAAAACAACAATCTTGCACTGGCCTCTAGGCAAAAAAGAGCCAAATGCGCTGACTTATCTGCAGGAAAGAAAAATTGATTTAGTCATTAACATTCCAAAAAGCCTGGAAGAAGAGGAATTAACAAACGATTATTTGATCAGAAGAAGAGCTGTTGATTTCAACATACCTTTATTGACAAATGCCCAGATTACTAAGCTGTTTATTGAGTCTATTTACAAGAAAAAAATTGAGGAGTTGGAGGTTAAGAGCTGGGGGGAGTATTAAACAGTATGGTCTTTATAAGGTCTTATTGAGATAGTAGTATTACATATTCTTTAGTAATTTTATGAATCCTATCGTTCTAGTCTTCTTATAAAGTTCCTCGTCAGCAGTTATATACTCAAAATTTAATTCTTTTGCTAATGCAACGAAATAAGCATCATAAAACGTTATGTTAAACCTATAAGCTAGGGATATTGCAGATTCTAAAACTCTTCTGTTAGGAACCACTATATTGATTCCCAAAGACAGTATGCTTTTAATTGCTTCTTTGACATCGGATTCTTTTAAGAATTTATTATAACGCAATGCATTTGCTATCTCATAAATCATCAAATCAGGGCATGCGATATTGGATAGCCCTTTTGCATAACTATTTCTTAATCGAAGAGATTTATCGGTATCCTTTTCATTAGAAAACCACTTAATTATAACTGAAGAATCTAAAATGTAATCTCCTTCTACCTTGCCAGTCTCCATCTTTTTATTTCCTTAGAACCCTGCCACTTGCCCGCTTTTCTTCGTATGCTATCTTGAATTTTAACAGAATCATCCATCCTGTCGGTTTCTTTTAAAGATTCCCCTAACAAAATCTCTACTCTTTTTTTAAATAATTCCAAATCATCCACTTTTACATTTGTTTGTGTTACCATGATTATACATTTGTGCTGTTTTATTTAAAAGTTTCTTTTTTTGATGCTTTAAGCATAATTATGTATCGTTAAAATGATTACTTGATAAGAAGAAAAGCAGTTGATTTCAACATACCTTTATTGACAAATGCCCAGATTACTAAGTTGTTCATTGAGTCAATTTACAAGAAAAAAATGGAGGAATTGGAGATTAAGAGCTGGGGGGAATACTAAATTAGATCAAACTGGAAGATTCCTCCAATTTCTATTTTTTGCCTCAGGAAGATTGATGAAGAAAACTGCGCTTGGTTTATCTGTAAATACGTCAGGAAAGTATCTTGGATTATTCGGAGGATTAAAGTAATAGAATAAAAATGATTTTTCTCTGGCAGTTTTCGCCACAAATTCAGTTTGACTTATATATGTAGGTTTAAGGAAATCATCAATTATCACTGTACCACCTAAATCTAAATTAGGTAAAATTACATCTTCAAAAATCTTTTGTACAGTTTCAAAATCGTGTGCTGCATCTATCAAAGCAACTTGTATTTTTTCCTCTCCTAAAAAATCCTTAAGATTGATTTTAAATTCCCTTGTTGTAGCATCCATTCTTTCTTGCTTTATTTTTGTAGAGCTTGGAGAACCCAAGTATTTCGCTCCAATAGGAAACTCGTTTAACCTCATCCAAAGTTCATCTGTTGTGTATACAGGAACTCTTGTTGCCCTTTCTTCATCAGTTAAGTCGACGGTTAGAACTCGACCATTTAAAGGTGATTCTTCAGCCATCATTTTTGCGCTTCTTCCATATAAAGTGCCAATATCAACACAATTCAATCGTTTGCCAAAATGCGATCCATACCATCTCACAACACTTGCAAGAAGCAATGTTTCTGACTCGTTAGTCTCACCATACATTGGTTTTCCGTACTTACGTGGGGCATAGGACTCAAGAATTATTTTAATTCCAGGATATATCATATCAAGATCTTGTTCCCAATCTTCTTTTAGCGGATAAGGTCCAGGAGCCCTTCTAAATCTTAATGCTACCACCCTATCGCTTAATTCTGAAGGTTCCTGTATTCTAGGTATAACCATGTCATGAGAGTATATTTACCCCACTATTTTAACCTTTCTATTTTCACCACTCCTGAATAAACAATTCAAAAACCTTAAATTTAAATATTAAATAGAAGTTTCTGTCTCATTCGGGGGGTTTTGGTTGATATCTCACAAGAAATACATGGATTTGGCTATAAAGCTTGCTGAAAGAGGCAAGGGCTTAACATCTCCAAATCCTATGGTTGGCTGTATAGTTGTGAAGCGGGGCAGGGTTGTAGGGAAAGGGTTTCACAAGAAAGCAGGCACAGAGCACGCTGAAATTCTTGCGCTTAACGACGCTGGCAAAAAAGCCATAAACTCTACTTTGTATGTTAATATAGAGCCCTGCTCTCATTGGGGAAGGACACCTCCTTGCACAGAAAGGATTGTAGAATCTGGGGTAAGGGAGATTATAATTGGCATGAAAGATCCAAATCCCTTGGTTGAAGGCTTTAGGGAATTAAAATTCCGCGGCTTAAAGACAAAGATTGGCATTCTTGAGAAGGAAGCAAAAAAACTAAACGAAGTCTTCATAAAGTACATGAAAACAAAAAGGCCTTTTGTCACCCTTAAGGTTGCCATGAGCGTTGACGGGAAAATAGCAACTTCAACCGGCGACTCAAAATACATAACAAGCAAGGAAGCAAGAACATATGTGCACCAGCTGAGAAGCGATGTTGATGCAGTGATGGTAGGATTGAATACTGTATTAAGAGACAACCCGGAATTGACGCCAAGACTGGTAAAGGGCAAAGACCCTATGAAGATTGTTGTTGACAGCAAATTAAAAATCCCAAAAAACTGCCATCTGATGAAAGACCCAGCCAAGCTTATAATTGCGACAACAAACAAAGCCCCAAAAAGCTTAATTAAGAAACTGCAGCAAAAAGGAATTAATGTTATAGTAACTAAATCAAAAAATGGCATGGTTGAACTGCATGATTTAATGAAGCAGCTTGGAAAGCATGAGATAACAAGCGTGATGATTGAAGGAGGCTCTCAGCTGAACAGCTCCGCAATAAAGGAAGGCGTTGTTGACAAGGCATTGATATTTACAGCGCCTAAAATCATTGGCAACGGCATTGGAGCAATTGGAAGCCTTGGAATTAAAAAAATTAATAAGGCTATTAACCTGAAAAATCCCTTAACCAGGAAAATTGGAAAAGATTTGCTTATTGAAGGCTATCTTTAAGTATTTTAAAATAATATCATTAATATTATTAAAAATTGTCAATCCGTTGCTTCGCAACAAAAATTACACTCGGCGAAAATTTGCCTGCCACTAAATTTTCGCCTCGAAACATTGTAAAATATATGGCGAGGTTTTGCGATATGGAAGAAAAGCGAAACCGAGCACTAATTTTGCGAAGCGGATTGATATTATTTTTTAAACATATAAAAGAATTCAAATAAAATGCCCTTCTCAAATCTTAAAAAAGCAATCGAAGACTTCAAAAAGGGCAGATTTGTAATTGTTGTTGATGACAAGCATCGCGAGAATGAGGCAGATTTGGTTATTGCAGCTGAGAAGATTACACCGCAAAAAATAAATTTCATGATAAAAAATGCCAAAGGCTTGGTTTGCATTCCAATGCTCGGCAAAAAGCTTGACGAATTAAAATTGCCGCTAATGACAAAAATAAACACAGAATTCACAAAATGCGCCTTCACAATTTCTGTTGACGCGAAAAAAGGCACGACAACGGGAATTTCTGCATTTGACAGGGCAAAAACAATAAAAGCATTAATCGATAAAAACACAAAACCAAGCGATTTAGCAAGGCCTGGGCATGTATTTCCTTTAAGAAGCGATGAAACTGGCTTAAGCAAAAGAGCGGGGCATACAGAAGCAGCAATTGAATTGGCAAGACTTGCAAAGCTCTATCCTGCTGCTGTCATCTGCGAAATAATAGGCGAAAATGGGAAAATGGCAGAAATGACAGAATTAAAGATGCTGGCTGAAAAGTATAATTTGAAGATGGTTAAAATTAACGATTTGATTAATTTCCTGAAGATATAGTTTATCTGTTAAAGAACCTAACTAGCAAATAGGAAAAAAGCAAGTGCTGATATAATATAAGAAACAAGATAAATTCTAAACCTTTTATAAATTAAAATTTGCTCTTCCTTGAACTCATAGGCATTTACTGCATTAAGCTGCAAAGGTTTTTGCTTTCCTAATTGCCAGTTTTTGTTGTAGTTTTCTGCATTAAAGCTTTATAGAACACAAAAATCTCAGAAACACTGTTATAATTTGTATACGGAATTTAAAATAAAATTATGCTGTTTTATAGAAACAAAGTTTTGAAAATTTTTAACAAATTTGTCACGAAATAAATGTAACTTTTTTATCAAAAATTCGATTTTTAGTCTAAAAAACGAAATGTTCTTGTTAACTAGTTGTAAAAATTAATTATCTTTTAAACGCATACTTTGAAACCTAAATATTTTTTTATATATTTCATATATACTAAAAATTTATAAATAAGTACCACGCAAGAACAAAATTGATATACTACTATAAAAAAGTAACTATATTTTATCGTCGTGACAATTAAGGAGGTGGGTTTTTCGTGCAAAAAAGGGGAAATTACTTGCGTATAATTCTAGCTCTTGCTTATTTCATGTTAATCTTGCATTTGCTGCCGCATTCTTCACCGAAAATTTCGGCACCGGCGCAGATTGGACGACTTCACTGCCTGCTGGATGGACTGCAAGCGACGATGCAACTTCTGGAATGGATGACCAATTGTCTATTACTGGCGGCAGCGATAGTAACAGATATGCTTGGTTGATTGGAGATACTGGCGACCAAGATATTACAAGGTCAGGAATTTCTACTGCAGGATTTCAAAATATAAAAATTAACTATTCCTACAATTTAATTGGTTTGTCATCTGGAGATTTCTTGGTTGTTGAATGGAAAAAAAGTTCTGATGTTTCCTATACTTTAATACAGTTGTTGAATGGAAAAAAAGTTCTGATGTTTCCTATACTTTAATACAAAAAGTTACAGGAGTTTCTGGATGGAATAGTGTAACATTTGATTTGCCTGCAAGCGCAGCTAATACTAATATTGATATAAGGTTTAGGGCTGACGAAACTGAAGATGATGATTATGTTTTAATTGATAATATTCAAATTACTGGAGGCTTAATTGATGATTGTGGCGATGGCAATCTTGACAATGGCGAGCATTGCGATGATGGCAACGATATTGACAATGATGGATGCACTAACGCTTGCACGCTTACATTTTGCGGTGATGGAGATTTACAACAGCCGAATGGGCAAGGCACAGGAGGTCCACAAAATGATGGTATAGAAGGGTGCGATGACGGCAATTTAGTAAATGATGACAGTTGTGACAATAATTGTGATAGCACTATAGAAGGGCCCTGCGGAAACAGCATAATAAATACTGGCGAGCAATGCGATGATGGTGATACAGAAAGCGGCGATGGATGTAGCAGCACTTGTCAATTAGAGGTAATAAATTGTGGAAACAATATTATTGATATAGGTGAGGATTGTGAACTCCCAAGCACATTTGACAACACATTTTGCAGCCAATCAACGCAAACATGCCAAGGCACTAAGCAAGGAACAAGAGATGCACTTGGAGATTGTGATTCAGGCTGTGATTGTGTTCAAGATCCATTCACGTTCCAGTGTGAACCTCCACAATGCGGCGCACAATGTGACGCTGATATAGACTGCAATGACTTTGATCCAAATACAATTGACACTTGCAATCTTAATGATGGCTTTAACATTGACGAGCAATCTTGCCTGACACTTGGCTTTGATGGGGGCAGCTTGTCTTGTGTAAACTGCAATTTTGACACATCAAGTTGCTTTAAGTGCGGAGACGGCAATGAAGATCCAGGCGAGCAATGCGATGATGGCAACACATTCCCAAATGATGCTTGCACTGATACATGCCAAGATGCAATATGCGGAGATGGTATAATAAGAGATGGATTTGAGGAGTGCGATGACGGCAACAATGTTGATGGAGATGGTTGTGATGCAACTTGTCAAGTCGAGGAGAAAGTCTGCACACAACCAATTGATGTGATGCTTGTTATTGACAGGTCTGGAAGTATGATACTACCTCCAGATCCTTTAAGATTGCAAAATGCCAAGAGTGCAGCAATCACTTTTGTCAATACGATGGACTTTTCAAAAGATGCTGTTGGACTGGCATCATTTAATGAAAGCGCTAAATTAAATTTGGGGTTGACAAGCAATCAAGCCACTATTGTTAATGCAATAAATGCTCTTAAGGCTGGAGGCCAAACCAATATTGGAGGCGGACTTAAAGTTGCAAGAGAAGAGATCATTTTAAGTGGCGATGCAAAAGCTTTGATTTTGCTATCTGATGGAGCACCAAATGTGAATGCAACAGGGGGTTTCTGCTTCGGAGGATTCAGCCTCAACAATAGTTGTGCAAATCATTCATTGAATGAATCTATTGTTACAAAATTAGCAGGAATAGAAATATTCACTATAGGATTGGGCATAGACAACTCAACTTCCCTAGGCAACATCACTGAAATATTGCTAAAACAAATCGCATCTACTCCATCCAATTACTTCACTGCTCCAAATTCAACTCAACTTGAAGCAATTTACCTGCAAATAGCGCAGGAAATCTGCCCGTGCGGGAATGGTGTAACTGACCCAGGCGAAGAATGCGACGACGGCAATGACTTCGACTATGACGCATGCACCAATGACTGCAAAGATGCAGAATGCGGTGACAATATTGTGCAAATTGGAGTTGAGCAATGCGATGACGGCAAGAATGGTGTTAATACTGACCAATGCACAAATTCATGCACCTTAACATTTTGTCCTGATGGCACTAAGCAAACACCAAATGGTGTTGGCTTAGGGGGTCTTTTGAATGACGGCAATGAGCAATGCGACGATGGCAACTTAATCTTCTTTGACGGCTGCTTGAACAATTGCGTAAA
>JAGVYA010000006.1 GCA_018303505.1 Candidatus Woesearchaeota archaeon | reverse complement strand
TGCTGTACAATTTATGGCAGTGGTTTAGGTTAGAGATTGAAGGAATAACATTGAGAAAATTTGTCAATTTTGTATTGGGGCTTCTTGGGATAAGAATTGCGGTGGATAAACCACCGCCTTTAACGTCAAGGAAAGTAAGCAGTGTTTTGTTATCTGCTAGTTAGCAGATTTTAATTTGTGATTATTTTTATAAGTTATTGGATTAGTCAAATGGGTTTTTTAATTAATGTTCTATCGTTATTGTGTTTTTGATTTTGAATTGTTGATTTTTCCTTTGTTTGTTCTGATGACTTTCGGAATCTCTGTTTTAACCGAAATCTTTAAATACATTCATTCTTATTATCAAAAATCAAAGATTTTTGGGAATGCTCAGAAATTTGATAAAATTTCTGACATTTTTTATGTTATTAGTGTGAATTTAAAAAAAGAGGTTGATTGATATGGCTGATGAAGAGGAATTAGTTCCATACAAGGATATTTCTGAGTTAAAAAGAGAATTAGAGGGCATGAAAGGCAAGAAGGACGTTCCTGCAAATGATATTTATGATGCTGTGCAGAAGCTTGCCCAGACAATGACTGATATGCTTGAGGTTTTTGGCGCAGCAACAGAGCAGATGAAGCTGGAAGAGGGGGAATACGAGTCAGAAGCCAGAAAGCATGAAATGATTATTTCCAAATTGGACAAATTAATTGAGCAAAACAGGACTATTGCTGAAGGGATGGTTGCAATTGTCGAGATGGTAAAGGAAAAAATTGTAGCGCCTGCAAGAGAAGAATTATTACTCAAGCCAAGGCCGGAGCCAAAGCCTTTTATGAAGCCGGAATGGCAGCCTAGGCCGGAGCCAGTTCAAAGAACACAGCCAATGATGGCTCCTCCAATGGCGCAACCTATGCAAGCTATGCCTCCCCCTAATTTCGGAATGCAATTGCCGCCGATGCAGCCAGCGCCATCGCCAGACTTGGATTTTCCAGAGGAGCCTTTTCCGCTAGAAGATGAGCCAAGGAAAAAAGGCTTATTTGGAATGTTTAAGAAATAGAATTTTTTATTTTTTAAATTATTACTTATTTAATGCTATATGAAAACGTACAAAACAGCAATAGAAAACATTAAATTCGCATTAATAAAAACATTACAAAATTTTTAATGAATAAATAATTCAAAAATGTCTAATTTACAAAACTCAAAATCCTTCAGGCATTTTGCAAAGCATTTTTTTCTTATAGGAAGGGTATATGTTGAGAGAAAAAAGGCAAAGGAAGATGTTGATAATTATCTTCAAAGGATGATAAAATCTATAATAAGGATGAATCTAAGCTACAGCGATATAGACAAGCTAAAGAAAAAAATTGAAAATCTTCTTGATTGGGAAAGGAAGTATGCGAAATTCTTCAAGCCAGAAGACAAGGAAACACAGGCATTAAAAAACCAGATAAATGCCCTGGAGCAGGAATTAAAAAATGAGCGGGAAGAAAAAATGAGCATAATAAGCGAGAATAATGAAAGGATAGCGCAGCTTACAGAGTCATTGAATAACATAAAAAACCAGATGAAGCACTTGCATCTTGAAAAAGCAAAAAGGCAGCAAAGGCTTACTGCACTGGATAAAAAAATAATGGAAAAGGTTGATGTCCATAAGTATTATCATTCGTAAATCTTTTTTGGGTTCTTGGCTTATAAAATACTCAATCAAATTTACTCTCTAATTCTTTTCTTACCTTTTTCAAATTAATATTTTTTAATCTAGGCAATTTTCCAAATAATTCTGTTAAAATTTTAGTTTCCTTTTCTCTTTTTAATACTATTTTTGTTTTAAGCTTTGGCATTTTTACAATAATAACTCACAAAACTTTTCTATAAATCCCTTGCCATTACTGTGTTTCTTGAGTTTAACTTTGCCCTTTTGCAGGCTTCTTCTATTAACTTCTTGTTTTTCTCTTCTAATTCCTTGTAAAATTCTTCTGCAACGCTTAAGCTTTTTCCATCCAATTTAGCAAGTTCTTTTACTTGGGATTTAACGATAACTGATTTTGTCATTTTGATTTTTTATTTTATTCCATTTAATTATTTTTCTGAAATTAATATGAAGCCTCAAATCCATTTGCAATTGTGTCAGCTACGGCGGAGCCAAATCTTCTGGCAACAGATGATAATTGTTCGTACAATCTAAATACATCAGTAACCATAACTTGTTCTTTTGTGGATGGTATTTCTTGTCTCAATTTTTGTAAAAACACGTTCTTTTCTTTCATTCCCAATTGTATTGTTAGGCTTCCCATAGGCATTGTTCTAAAAAAATTTAAAATTTCTTCTTCAGATAATCTTGGAAAGTTATCCAGTCTTATTGAAACTCCATAATCAATTAAAATTGCTGGCAATAATTCTGGAACTACCAAATGCGAATTTCCTATAGGATCTGGTAATACTGCATCATTATAAAAAATATCATTTTGATGCAACAATGACAATATCTCACCTACCCTTATTCCAATTGAATAAGTCCTTTCAGAGGGCTCTTTTATAAGGTCTAAACTTGAAAATAATGGTTCATCCCTAAATTCTTCAGTTAAATAACCATCTATTGTTTGGTATTGTCTTGGGCCAATGCCCAATTCATAAGCTCTCTGTGCAACTTCATGTTCCCTGCTATTTTGTATTCCTTTTATGACAATCCTTTTAGACGGATGCAGTAAAATAGCAACTCGACCTCTTGTACTATTCCTAAGGACTAATTGTGCAGGCAAGTCATTGTTATATACTACATCAAAAGCTTCAGGGAAAAAACCATATAATGAAAATTGTTTTGCCTTCTCATCTTTAGAGATTTTTCTATACAAATCTGGATAGATAGGGGCTAATGGATGGAAGGGCTTGAGATAAGGTGGTAAATTACGTTTAGGAATTTCTTTGCTTCTTAAGTCTGATTTTCCAGATAGTGCTTCCCGTATTTGTTGTATTTCTTCTTCGGTGTAACTGATTTCCGTTTTTCCATTAGAACCAAAGAGCCTATAAAATTTGTCTTCAATCATGCGTGTACCAAAACATCAGTTTATTATCTTTTTTATTATCAAGACGACAAAATGCAAATCTCGCAAATTGAACAACTTCACCAATTTTTAAGTTCCTAACTAATGGCTCAGCCAAACCTTTCTTTACTTCCTTGTTCGGCATTAAAACTTCAACCTTAACCAAGTCTTTCTGCACAGGCAGCCAATGGATTATTTTGTCTCCGCTTTTCTTATATTTTTCATAATCCAATGAGTCAAAAACAAATTTATTTTTAACTTCACTAGAAAATCCTTTGGATTTTCTGTGCCCCAAAAATCTTTGATTTTTGACGGTTTTAAAATTCAAACAATCCATCAACCTTACTAATTTTCCTTCCTTGAATTCCTTGAAATCCTTTTCTGCAACATAAAACTTGTTTTCGGTTTTGAATTTTCTGGAGCCTCTTCCCTTGGATTCAGGATGCAATTTTAATTCTGCGGTTTGCTCAGGAGCATTGTCTATTTTAATTTCTTTTGGGTTTTCAACAAAAAAGTAGCGATTGCATTTTGAGTCAAGCAGCCTTCTGTTATGCGTAATCAAGTCATCCCATGTCAAGACAGATTCTGTCTTTGTCAATCCAGTTGAAAGCACAAACTCCTTTATTGCTTCTGGCAAAAACCCCCTTCTTCTCAAGGCAACTAAAGTTGTTAATGAAGGGTCGTCCCATCCAATAAGCTTTTTTTTCTGGACTTTTTCCCTTATGACCCTTCCAGAGCTTTCTACTCCTTCAAGATTGAATCTTGCAAACTCGTATATCTTTGTTTCACGAAATCCAGCCATTGTCTGTATAAGCCTTTGCAGCTCATTCCTAAGCTCAAATTCCTTGCTTCTTAACCTGTGAGTTATGCCTTCAATGCCATCCATTATCGCGCTTTCAAAGTCATAATTTGGCCATACTCTATATTGTTTCTTCTTTCTTGGATGGCTTTCATCAACAATCCTAAATATGACAGGATCCCTTAATGTTGTGTTTGGGCTTTGCATATTCCCTTTAAGCCTTAAGACATACTTTCCAGCCCTTGCCTTGAACATTTCATTCCATTTCTCCAAATTGCTGTCTATTGTCTTGTACCTGCATGGGCATTCAACACCATTTTTCCTGTTTTCTTTTATTGTTGCTTGCGAGCAGGAGCAGACATAAGCATGATTTTCCCTTGTTATCTTTTCAGCATGCTTGTAGAACTCTTCCATAAAGTCTGATGCATAGTCAATTTTATCCGGATTAATGCCCAGCCATTGGTAGTTATCCATGTGTATCTTATAGAATTCTTCATCTACAAGCTCTGGGTTAGTGTCCTCAAACCTCAAGTAAAATGTTCCATTATGCTTTTTTGCAAGCTCGTAGTTGACAATAATGGATTTTGCATGCCCTATATGGGGGTACTTGCTCGGCTCAGGCGGAAATGCTGTCACAATCTTTTGCCCTTCCCTTATGCCAAGAAACTCAAAAATATCCCTTTCTTTGAATTCTTTTTTTTCATCCAGCAACTCAGGCGCTGTTTCTTGCAGCTTTTTTTCCTGTTTTTCAACTGACAGCTTGTTAACTTCTTTTATTATCTTGATAATCTCTTTGCCTATCTCCTTGGCCTTTTCCCTTAAGTTAGGATTTTCTGCCAATACTTTGCCAATTACAGCACCTGGATTTGCCTTGCCTTTGTACTTTATCGCATTTTGCAAGGCATACTTCCTTATTGTGGTTTTCAGGTTTTCATCCATAATTTTACAAAATCGAAAGTTATTTAAATAACTTATGCTACGAAAATTGATTGCACAAAGGCTGAAGGGGTTCTTTTTGATTTTCTCCCTTTTATATTTTATTGGGGGTTTAATGAGAAGGAAAATTTCTACAATACCAAAGGCATCTGTTGCAAGAATTCTAGTAAAAGCAGGCGCTAAAAGAGTTTCTAAGGATGGGGTTGACGCATTTACAGATGTTCTTACAGATATTGCAGTTAAGATCTCCTCCAAAGCAAGTCAGATTGCAAAGCATGCAGGAAGAAAAACAGTTCATGAAGGAGATGTTAAGTTAGCTGCAAAGTAAGGATTGATTTTGATAAATTCTTAATTTTTCAATATGCCTACGGCAAATTCTAGTGCTCGGCTTCGTTCTTCTGCCATTGAACTCAGCCTCACCTATATATTTTGAGAAAATCTTTTAAACAATTAACCTTTGCCTTCTCTTTAATGGGCCGGTAGTTAAATCTGGTAAAGCTATGCTCCAGATTAATGCGCCCTTGGCTAGGGTGAGGCTCCGGGAAATTATAAGTTAGTGCTTATAATTCGGAAATTCAAATCCCGGCCGGTCCATTTTTTAACTACATTTTTACTAATATGATAAAAGCAATTATTTTTGACAGTGGCGGGGTAATTGTAAACCAAAAATCTCTTTTTGATAAGTTCGTAAAAATTTTTCAACTCAAAAATATAAAAAAATTCTGGCGTGAGGTTAATATTAAGGCAATACCTTTATGCAAAGGTAAGATATCAGAACAAGAATTTTGGGCACAAATAGCGAAATCTACTAGAATATCACTAGATAAAGTGCCAAAAAATCTTTGGACTAAAAATTATGAAAAGTTAACACATCTTAATAAGGATGTCCTTAATATTATTAAAGCTTTGAAACAAAATTATAAATTAGCTCTAGTTTCCAATTCGATAGCTTCTCATACAAAAATAAATGAGAAGAGAGATATTTACAATTTTTTTAATGTTGTAATTTTATCGCATAAAATTGGTTTAACAAAAGATAACGAAAAAATATTTCTTATTGCTGCAAGGAAACTTAATGTTAAACCTCAAGAATGTATTTTTATTGATGACATAAAAGATTTTGTTATAACTGCAAAATCTGTTGGAATGAAAGGCATTCTTTTCAAAAATAGCAAAAAACTAGAGTTGGACCTAAAAAAGTTGTTAATTACTAAGAGATATTAATAAAAATGACCTTCAAACTAATCTACACTGCGGATTTACATGGAAACGAAGAGTTCTACAAAAGATTATTAAAAAAAGCAGAAAACGAAAATGTTAATGCTATAGTTATTGGAGGTGATTTATGCCCTAGGGATGGAAATACAATACGGGAAAAAATCAGTAATCAAAAATTATTTTTGGAAAACTTCATGATCTCTTTGTTTAAAGAATTTAGAAAGAGAAACAAAAACATCGATATTTATGTTATAATGGGAAATGACGATTTCAGAATTAACTTAAAAATACTGGAAAATGCAGAAAAAAATAAAATTCTGAAATCAATCCACGATAAATCAATAAAATTAAATAAAAATTTTAATATTGCAGGCTACAGTTTTGTCAATCCAACCCCTTTTCGTTTAAAAGACTGGGAAAAACCAGATTTTGAAAATGTCAAAAATTTATTATTTTTGAACATTCCCGAAAATCATGAAGTGATTTTCGATAATGACAAAATGCCAATGCAATTATTTAATGAAGAAATAAGAAGTATAGAAAAGGAAAATGGAACAATACAAGAAGATTTGACAAAACTAAAAAAATTATCCAATCCCAAAAAAATATTTTATGTGATTCATGCGCCGCCTTTTAATACAAAGCTTGATATAATAACAACTGGAGCTCATGTTGGAAGCAAATCAATAAGAGAATTTATAGAAAAAGAGAAACCACTTTTGACATTGCATGGACACATCCATGAAAGCCCTAAAATGAGCGGCTCTTGGAAAGACAAAATTAGCAACACAATCTGCATTAATGTTGGAAGCAGCTATCCTGAAGATAAATTAAATTGCGTGATAATTGATTTGGGCAATTTGAATGATATTAAATATTTTGAATTAAAAGAATAAGTATAGATTTTGTCATTTTTTGAAATTTTAAGTAATGCGTTGGGAAAGATAAAAACCCACAAAAATAAAAATTTCATATTACATTAAATGCAACATTAAAAAAATAATAATGAAAATAAAATGATAGGCATAATCTCAGACACTCATGAAAATGAAAAATCAACCCAAAAAGCTGTTGCTGTATTCAAAGAGAGGAATGTGGATTTTGTTGTGCATTGCGGCGATATTATCTCCCCTCCTATGCTTGAGCATTTTAAAGGGTTGAAAATGAAGTTTGTTTATGGGAATAATGATGGGGAAAAGGAAGGGCTAAATGAAAAAGCCAAAGAATTGGGTTTTGAAGAAATAACAGATGAAAGGGAATTTGAGCATAATCGAAAAAAATTTTATGTTTATCATGGAACAAATAAAAATAAGCTTGATGCAGCAATCAAAAGCAATAAATATGACTATGCGCTGACAGGGCATACGCACATAAAAATGGATGAAAAGCTAGGCAAAACAAGAGTTATAAATCCAGGCGCTTTATTCAGGACACTTCCTTACACTATTGCATTGCTGGATGTTGAAAAGGATAAATTAGAGTTTGTAAGAGTATAAAATGGAAGAATGTGTTTTTTGCAAAATCGTCAATGGCAGCATACCTGCAGCCAAAGTTTATGAAGATGATAAAGTTATTAGCTTTCTTGATATAATGCCTGCAAATAAAGGGCATTGCCTGGTTGTTCCAAAGAAGCACGCTCAGACATTAATCGAGATGAGTGAAGATGATTTAATTGCAACTGTAAAGGCCGCCAAAAAAGTGGCAAGAGCACTATCTTTAAGCTTTGGAAATGGAAGCTTCAATATGGTGATGAATAACGGCAAGGAGGCTGGACAGATTGTCAATCATGCCCATATACACATAATACCAAGGTTCCAAAAAGACAGGTTAAGAATAAAGTGGAGCCATTTGAAGTATGAAGGCGATGAAATTAAGGAGTACGCTGAGAAGATAAAGAAGTTTATTTGATATATTTGAATAAGCTTTATAAAACAATATCTTATTCTTTCAAGCAATGCCGCTGTAGCTCAGCCTGGTTAGAGCGCTACGCTCATATTTTTGAGCTCTGAGGCGTGACATGTGAGCGAGTTCGCAACGAGCTCACTCGCAAATTCACTGCCGATGATTGCTCAGCCGGGTTACGTAGAGGTCGTGGATTCAAGTTCCGCCAGCGGCATTCCTTTTAAAACCAAAAACCTTTTAATAATTCGATATATACGCTTTTTTTAGGTGGCTTTTAATGGAAATGAATCTTCAGAATTTAAAGTTAAAAATAGGAGACAAAGCTCCAGACTTCAGCTTGCCAGGAACTGATGGAAAGGCTTATTCCTTAAATGATTTCAAAGGCAAGAAAATACTTGTTGTTGCTTTTATGTGCAACCACTGCCCTTATGTGCAGGCTTATATTGAAAGGGTTAAAGCAATACAAAGTGATTTTGGTGTTAAGAGTGTGCAGGTTGTTGGCATTAATGCAAATGATGAAATAAATTACCCTGATGACAGCTTTGAAAAAATGATAGAAATGAATAAAATCAAAAAACTGAATTTTCCTTACCTAAGAGATGAGGACCAGACTGCTGCTTCTGCTTATGGCGCCCAATGCACTCCAGAATGCTTTGTTTTCGATGGAGAAAGAAAGCTAATGTATCACGGCAGAATTGATGATAATTACAAAGATGGGGGTGCAGTTACAACTTATGATTTAAGGAATGCAATCAATGCTTTGCTTCACAATCAGAAGGTTGCAATCGAATTGACTCCTGCGATTGGATGCTCGATAAAGTGGAGATGAAGTTATATTTTTAATGGTAAAAATAAGAGATTATTACAAAAATGAAAAACAAATTCAATGAGCTAGGAGTACAATCTGACTTAGCTATGAGGGTAGGTAGCCTATTCGGTCAATTAATGAAAACTCATGATTCAAGAGAAGTTGAAATTACGAGTGTTATGAGAAACGCTTTGGATAATATACATGGTAGTTGGGATGAGAAATTAAATACAGCAAACAGGGCTGTACTGGATTATGTTGAAAGAAACTATCCTGATTTATATAGATTTTTGCAGACATCTCATCCTGATGTGTAATATTATTATCTGAAATAAGATTATTTTTCTAAATTCTCCAAAACTTTCTCATAATTATACTTCAGCGCTTTGTTGTCGGGATGCTTCTTTAACTGCTCCTCTAAAATTTTCTTCGCTTGCTCAAATTTACCAATTGACATATAAACAACAGCAAGATTATTTGCTGGAGAGGGATTTTCTGGATTATGCTTCATGCTTTTCTTGAAATATTCAATTGCACGGTTTTTGTCATTCATCTGCAAGTATATTTTTGCTATTTCAGAAAAAACCAATTTATAATTGGGGCTTAGCTTTGCAGTTTTTTCAAAGTATTTTAAGGCATTACTAAAATCACTCTTCCCTAAATGCATTCTTGCTGCTTGGTAATTGTAGCGAGCGATGTCTGGATTTTCTTCCAATTGTTTTAGAATAATTTTTGAGTACTGTTCTGTTTTATTGCTTATTAAATTCACATCTTTCAAAGAGCCAAAATGGTGCAGAACAACATCAATTTTCCTATATTTCAGGTTTTTTTCAATTATCGAGTCTTCTATTAGCTCATGGACTCTGTGCTTGAAATAAAGTCCTAAGCTATTTTTGAACAATCTAACCAAATGATGAGGAATGTAAAAAAGATAATTTTTAACTAATTCGAAATCTGAATTATTTTTTACAGCGCCTTCAAAGAAATTGTTTATATAAGATCTTTGTTCTAATGAAAAGCCAACAAAATCTTTTTCTGAGTTTTCAATTGCATTTTTTATCTTATCCAAATCTTTTTTTTCAATTACCTCGTCAGCATCAAGCACAAGAACCCAGTCCCTTGTAGCGTGCTTCAAGCTCTCATTTTTTGCTGCAGAAAAATCATCTATCCACTTAAAATCAATTATTTTTGCATTGAATTTTTTAGCTATTTCCTTTGTTTTGTCTGTGCTCCCAGTATCAACGATAATAATTTCATCAACAATGCTTTTTACGCTATTCAGACATAGTTCTAGAAATTTCTCTTCGTTCTTGGTTATCATGCATAAAGAGATTGTTTGATTTGACATTTTTGGTATAGTTTTCAATAAATAGGCGAGCCTGTAGATGCTTGCGAGTTCACGAGCAAGCTCGCGAACAACTCAATGCAGGCGAGCTGTAAAATTTGCCGAAGGCGGATTGAATTAATCTCCGATTTTAATGTTTTAATTACTTTTTGCCTTTGACAATAGAGGCATTTCCATTTAAATCTTTTTCGTCAATATTTTAATCAAAAAAATTAACGCCAAGGCCCGGAGTTGCATGCGGACGCAGTGACACGCGATGCTCGTGAGAGACTCGCTCGCCATTTACCCGCGTTCCGCAATTTGAACCGAGAAGTCCTTGCGGACAGCGGTTATCTGGAATTTTTTGCCATATTGTTCGAGACCGCCGCAATATTCTGGTTGTGAGGCTTCTTTGCTCGCCAACTACCAGATTCTGCCACCTTGGCATATTCAAGAATAATAGGCTTATTTTAAAACTTTTACATTAATGGTCACTGCAATCCCATTTAAACCCGCAATTTGGGCATATTTCTTGCAGTGCTTTTCATACATTTCTGTATTGCAAATCTCGCAGAATACTTTTTCCTCAGATTTTACCTTCACACTTGACACCGAATGAACCATAGCTCAAGCTTAAGTTGAATTTCTTGCATAATAAATTCATTACTATTAAATTTTTCTCTGAGGAATCCTTGACAATGCACTGCCTAAAGCCGTCATTGTCCCAGCTTGGAGCGCCGTCAACCTTATCGCAGAATGTAATGAAATCACTTGGCTTTTCTATATTTATAGACTCAGTCGCATTCTTAATCTCTTTTTCTATTTTTTTAACATCCTCCGGAATTGTTATAAAAGCCCAAAATACGCTTGTGAGCACAACCCCAATAATCAATGCCCCGACAAATATGGCCCAAGCTTCCAACTCTGAATAAGTTTTTGCCATTAAAGAGTAGAAATGAAAATGGCTTTAAAAAGGTTTAGAAATAAATGCTCCTGCCGAGACTTTCATTTGAATTTCTTCAATTTTGAACTCGGGTCACCGGCGCGAGAGGCCAGTATGATTGTTTGCCCAACCTTTTTCTGTGGGCTTGACGAGCGAAGCGAGGAAAGTTGCTTACGAGAACGCTCGCGTTTGAGCAAGCTCGCGTTCAGCTCTCACGCTTTTGGTCAAGCTTTTCGCAAAAGGTTGCCGGGCTACACTACAGGAGCACTGATTTTTAGAAACTTAATGGATTTTTAAAGGTTATGAATATTGCTAAGCCGCTAAACCATACGACTCAAAACCCAAGCATTTAAAAAGGGAAAATTTATCCCACCCAGTTAGCAAATGATAGACTACAAAATCATCAAGCATTGCAGATTGTGCAGAAAAAGATTTGTTGTGCATAAGGTTGACGCCAAAAAAATTTTCTGCAATGAGTGCCAACCGAAAGCCAACAAATGGAACAATAAGTAAACGGAGGAATTAAAAATGAATGGTACAGTGAAATTTTTTAACAGCTTAAAAGGGTTTGGATTTATAACTGCTGAGGATGGAAAAGACTATTTTGTGCACCAGACGGGATTAAAGGAAGGCGTGACTTTGCGCGACAACGATTCAGTCACCTTTGATGTAGCACAAGGGGATAAAGGCCCGAAGGCAGTTAATGTTGAAAAAAGCGGCTAAACATTCTTTTTCTTGATTTAGCAACTAATTTAAACCACTGATTTACACAACAATAATGTTTATTCCAAAGATATATGGCCAAAGCAGGATTGACAAATGCCCTTTCTGCGATAAGCAGGCTACTGTGATGAGCAAGCAGGACGTTCCTGTCTGCTTGTCCCATAAAGAAGAAAAGCTGGATGATTTGAAGTGTGTCTGCGGCTCGTCTCTTGAGATGCTCCACGGCAAATTTGGAGTGTTTTTCTCGTGCATTAAATGCGGCAACATGAATCTAAATAAAGTTTTGGAGTTTAATACAATAAATCCCAAGATGAAGCATGAAAGTCCTTCCCAAAAATCACAATCTAACAAAGAAATGACCGTGAGGAGCGATGACCCAAGATATTTTGACTAAATACATTGAGCTGAACACATTCCTCAGAATAATTGGAGTTGAAGGAACAGGAGGCAAGATTAAGATTATTATCCGCTCAGGCTTTATCAATGTGAATGGAGAAGCCGAAACAAGAAACAAGAGAAGACTGCATGCAGGGGATGTTGTCGAATATCTTGGAAAAAAACATACAGTTGAAGAGAGATTGATAAGATAAGCCTTTTTAACATGAACTACAAAGGATTTGAATTAGACAAATTTCAGGAAGAAGCAATAAAAGCGATTGAGCACAACAAGTCTGTCGTAGTTTCAGCGCCAACAGGCTCTGGGAAAACCCTCATTGCAGATTACATCATTGACAGGGATTTCAGAAAAGGGATAAGGGTGATTTATACTGCTCCGATAAAGGCTCTTTCAAACCAGAAATACAAGGAGTTCTCAAGAAGCTACGGGGAAAAGAACGTCGGCATAATTACAGGAGATGTCCAGAAAAACACCGATGCATCGATTCTTATAATGACTACAGAAATTTACCGCAACATGGTTTTGGGAAATGACGCGTTCATCAGCGAAGTCTCGTATGTGATTTTTGATGAAATACATTACATAAACGACATTGAGCGCGGTTATGTTTGGGAAGAATCCATAATATTTTCAAAGCCGAATGCGAGAGTGCTTTGCCTGTCCGCAACAATCCCGAATGCAGATGAGTTTGCAAGCTGGATAGAATCAATCAAGGGCCATGAGGTTGTTGTTGTGAAGCACAATGAAAGGCCT
>JAGVYA010000035.1 GCA_018303505.1 Candidatus Woesearchaeota archaeon | reverse complement strand
TAGAAAATAAGGTAGGGGCTTCGCTGTTGCGCTCAACCAGCAAGCTGTCAGTTATAGTAATTTAACGCCATTTTGTTTAAGCCTCTTACGCAAGCAGAGATTTAAATTTTGCCTGGTTGACGTTTAGCTAAAGTTCCTGTGAGTTGACTTGCGCTCCCTTACATTATCCCTTAACATAATCAGCTTTGGCAATTCGGGTATTAAATACTTTTAACTGTAAATGAGTTTTACAGCTACACACCCCCAAAGCAGAGTGTTTTATTTATATATTTATAGATTGCCTATATAATCTTTATAGAATTTATAAAATGCATATATAAAATAAAAAAGGCTTATTTAGCCTTTCCAAGAATCCTGAAAACCTTTGTGCCGCAAGCGCCGCACACACCCTTCATAGCTTTCATGCCGTTCTTCATAGTGACTTCTTTTCCATCCTTGATTTCAACTTCTTTCCTGCACTTCATACATCTTCCTCTTGTCATTATATTCACCTCAAAATTTTAACTTAATCTAGGATTTAAATGCCTATGAGCACACAATATACCAAGTTATATATAAATATTTGGTTTTTTCATACGTGATTTGTTACTTTAAGGTTTAGAATTACTCCACAATCTCCAGCAATTCCTTTATATCATTTATCTCATAATCTGCATTGCTTTTGGCTTTTGGATTGCCATACCTGGCAAAGCAAGTAATCATGCCAAGCTTTTTAGCTCCTTTAATATCCCTTTCAGGCCTGTCACCTACCATCAAGCACTCTTGAGGCTTTACTTTAAGCTTCTTAAAAGCCACTTCAAAAGGCTTTGTGCTTGGCTTGAACTCTTTTGTGTCGTCAAAGGTGACAACAACATCAAATAAATGGTTAATTTTCATTGACACAAGCCTTACCCATGCCTTTAATCTTGGAGCATCTGAAATAATAGCCAATTTAATGCCTCTTCGCTTCAGCTCAAACAAGACATCAGCAACATGAGGATATGGCTCAAGAAATCCTGTCCTTACTCTTCTATAGGCAACTATGCCGCTTGCCAGCACTTCATAGTCAATTTTTTTAGCTACTTTTTTAAGAAATTTCTGAAAAATGCCTTTTTCCTCCAGGCCATATTTGTCATAAAGCTTGAACAGCTCCTTTATAGCCTTTTCCTTGTTTATGTTTAATCCAGCTCCTATCATTGCAGAAATAGCAGCATCGCAGCTAAGCTTCTTCATTGTCATGAAGTCTATTAATGTGTTGTCCAAGTCAAAGATAACTGATTTAATCATATAACAAGTGAGAATAAACTAATTATATAAAACTTATTGAATGCTGAACATCTGCGCTTCTATCCACTCGCTTTTGCATCTTGGGCATTTGCTCGGCTTGCTTACCTTGCTTCTTTCTTTAAAAATAAAATTGCAGCTTTTGCAGTAAGCCGGTTCAACTTTCAATTTTTTTGGCTTTATTGATTTCCCTATATGCTCCAAATCCCCTATAATCTCCTTTAAAGTTGTCTGAAAATAGTTTGCTAACTGCTGCGCTGATTGCTTGTTTTGCTGCAGGGTTTCTATTATTTGCTGTCGGCGTGTCATTTTCAATAAATTGCGAACTATTGAGTGAGCCTAGAATCTGCCGAAGGCATTTTGAATCTATATTTTTTCATTAATACGTTTAGTTAATGTTTTGATTTAATGTAAATTTAATGTTCTTTCAAATGCGTTCTATCTTTCCCACAGCATTTATAAAATTTTTTTAAAAATAAAAATACCCTTACTTAACATTTTCCTTAAAAAACCCAATAACTTTTTTCTCATATTTTTCCGGATTAATAGAATGTGTTATTCCATGCTCTGCATTTTCAACAATCCAAAGCTCTGCTTTTTTGTTTGCATCATGCAATAAATACGCTTCATTAACTGGAATTTGAGAATCTTTTTCTGCATGTATTAGCAATATTGGAATTTTTATATTTTCTATATTTTCAACAGGACTTGCATCATCAATGTTTATCTTTAAAAACAAAATTCCATATAATTTTGTCAAATAAGCCAGCGGGTATTTTAAAACAAAAAAAATTTTATACATATGCTGGACCATATGGCTTAATTCTGCATATGCGCTGTCTGTTGCAATTGCTTTTACATTTTCATGGTTAGTCATCAAGGCAACTGCCCCTCCCAAGGAAAAGCCATAAAGCCCGACTTTGGTTATATTTTTCTCTTTTTCCAGATACTTGATTGCTCCCAGCAAGTCATTTCTTTCAAGATAGCCAGCTGTTGTGTATTTTCCCTCGCTTTTGCCAAAACTCCTGAAATCAAACAAAAAAACATTGAATTCCTTTGCAAGAAATTCAGCAATTCCAAGAAGATTGGCTTTGTCAGCAGGATAGCCGTGCATGACAATGATAGTTGATTTTGTTTTATTATGTGGTATAAACCACCCACTTAGCTTAATCCCATCTGCACTATTGAAAAGAACTTCTTCATAGTTCAAACCAAAATCAGAAGGAGCAAGATTGGTTATTATCTTTTGCGGATGTATTGACATGTAAAATATTAATAAAGAAAAGATTATGAGCCATAATGCAATGAAAATTAAAACCTTAAGCCAGACTTGCATAAATCAACTTATTTTTTTAATAGTATAAAAATATTATCAATTCAAAACCAACACAGTAAGATTTAAAAGCGCAATTCCATACCTAAAAGCTAATGGAAACTCTTGAATCCTTGAAATGGCTTAAAGAGCGCAATCTTTATGATTTGGCGTCTAAGGCTGCGCTTTCATTGAGGAAAATTTTTACGCCATGCTTGGCTGTAAAAGACGAGAAAGTGCTGATAGTTGGAGATATAGGCTATGAAAACAGGAATGCAGCAGCTGTTTTGTCAGGCGCTTATTATCTTGCAACTGAGCAGCTTAAGCTTGATTCAAAATTAATTTTGCAGAATGTTAAGTCAAGAGGCGATGTTTCTGATGACGATGTGGTGCATGGGTTGTCTGAATTAAAAACAGGCAATATAATTATTTTGAATATGTCAGACAAGCTTGGCAACATACAGGAGCTTGGCAAGAGCTTCAGGAGATGGGTAGGCAAAAAAAATCACCGCTTTATTTCTGCAATGAGTTTGGGTGACTTGGCAACAAGCAACATAGACTTGATACTAAAAGCTATTGATGTTAGCTACAAGCCGCTGCAAACACAGCATGAGGCAATAAGGCAGAAATTGGAAAATGCAAAAGAAGTTCATATAACAACACCAGCTGGAACGGATTTATACTATAACAAAAGCGGAATAAAGGCAATTGCAGCTGATGGCTGCTATACTTTGCCAGGCACAGGAGGCAATTTGCCAGCAGGAGAAGTTTATGCTCCGCCAAATGGAAAAAGAATTGAAGGTAAAGTAGTCATTGACGGCAGCTCAAGAACGCACGAGCATACAATTCTGATTAAAAAACCCATAGAATTGACAATAGAGGATGGCAACATAGTTGATATAAAGGGCGGAGAAGAGGCAAAGCAGCTTGAAAGCACTTTGAAGTGGGCTGCCTCAGTCGCTAAAAACCCCGGCAATGTAAGAAGAATTTGCGAGCTTGGAATTGGCTTGAATCCGAAAGCTTCAATAATAGGGGCAATGATTGTCGATGACAAAACCCTTGGCACAGCGCACATTGGCATTGGCTCTAATTACTGGTTTGGCGGCAATATTTATGCAATTATCCATCTTGACCAGGTTTTTAAAAATCCCACAATATACTTGGATGGAGAACTGCTTAAGATTTAGCTTTATTCTTCCTCTTCTTTCTGCATCCACTTAGGCAAATCAACATCAGGGTATTTTTTGTCAGAGCCCTCAAAATAAGCCCCTTTTTCCTTCAATCTTTCCAATTTCTGCATATTTTACATGTAAGATTGCAAAATATATAAAGATTGTTTAGTAAGCTTGAGTGACTACATAAGCTAATTGAAACGACTCTAAAGTTAATATATTGGAAAGTATTAAAAATAAGAGCAAGTTAAAATTAGTCTGATATAAAATAAACCCGTGCCTACGTCACAAAAGATACACTCGGCAAAAATTCTTCTGTCATTGAATTTTTGCCTCGAATTTATTCAATGAATAAATCGGCGAGTTGTCGCGATATGGCAGGAAAGCGACAACGAGCACAATTGATTTGCCGAAGGCGGATTGAATTATTAAAAATATAAAAAATTTCAAACAAAAATGCCATACAAACAAGTTATTTTAGTAAGGGAAGACTTAAAGCTGCCGAAAGGCAAGCTTTCTGCGCAGGTGGCTCATGCATCGGTAGATACTGCACTAAAATCTGATAAGAAAATTGTTGATTTATGGAAGAAAGAAGGCGCTAAAAAAGTTGTTTTAAAAGTTAAAGGTGAAAAAGAGTTGTTTAAGTACAAAGAGATGGCAGAAGACATTGGATTAAAAACTTCCTTAATAACAGATGCAGGACGAACTGTTTTAGAGCCAGGAACAATAACTTGTTTAGGCATAGGACCTGATTTGGAAGAGAAAATTGACAAGGTAAGCGGAAAGTTAAAGATGTTGTAGTTAATTTTTTAAATAATCCGAAATTCTAAAACCTTATTGGGCCCATAGCTCAGTCTGGTAGAGCACTTGACAAAGGGTGAAACTCTTATCAGTCAATGAGTGAGATCAAGGGGTCCAGGGTTCGAATAGTGCCTAGCGAGCGACGCTAGCGCATCGCAAGTCCCTGTGGGCCCATTTATTTATTAACCATCTCCTGCAGCACATTATATGCTTTCATCGAATCCTTCTTGCTTAATATAAAAGTTAATTCTGTCATTGTTGAGACTATCTCATAAATATTGATGTTTTCCCATGCAAGTTTTCTGACCGCATTGAATATAACTCCGGGCGTGTGGACGAAATCGTCTGATGCGAAGATTATAGTCAATGCAACTAAGCCTTGTTCTTTATTCAGTATTTTTTCTCCGGATAAAAATTTGATTAATTTTTCCATGTATTTTTCGTTGGTTACGATGCTCACTTCATTGTTGCCAATTATGACATTTAATGTATCGCCTCTTTCAAAATTAACAAGGTTGTGGATTGTCTTTAATTTTGCCATTAGTGTGTGCGACTTTACAAAATTAACATCACAAATATTTGTTTTCATCAATATTTCCCCTGCATAGTCAAATTTCCTTGTTTTTTTCCTGTGCTCGGAAATCTCCTCGGCATGTCGCCTTAACGCCATTACAATTGCAGCTTGCTTTATTTTTTTGCCAAGCTCCTGCTCTATTTTCGGCAGCATCTGCTCTGCCAGATTCACAATGCTGATTATACCATTGCCTAATGCCTCCTCTACAAAAGCCTGCTCGCTTACAATCTTTTTGACAATATGGCTGACTGTTACCATAACAGTTTAATTTCAAATTGTTATTATAATAACATAATGTTTATATACCAATATATAAAACTTTTGGTATGGAACTTTATGGTAGTATAAAACTAAAGAAACAAGCTGAAGATAAATATGATTTTGAAGAAGAGTATGACTATGAAGATTTCTTTCCAGACGATTTAAGTAATTATACCGATACAATGAGCGATTTTGAGGATAAGTAAAATGGGAGAAATGATTGGACTAAATGGTTCAAATGGTAAGTATGTTTATGCACATCATCTACCTGGCCAAGATGGGCATGGAGAATATATAGTAGCTGTAGGGGTGCCTTTTAAAGAAGCATCACGCAGACAAGTTTCTGTACAACCTCGACCATTAGTTAAAACTCCACAACAATTTGTTGATGATTTTGTTAAAGAATTAATTGAGAAACATGGAAGAGATGCTGTAAAATCAGCACATGAAACCACACCAAATGCTTTATGGGTAGGAAGTCCAAAGAATGGTTTATATGTTAGTGTCAAAGAACTATATGGTAGTCAATTAGAAGGAGTAATTGACGAAGTTAATAGAATCTAAAACATCTTAATTACAATCTCAAGATAAATTTTTATACTTTTTCCAAAATCTTTATATAACAATAAAAATTCTTTTTTATTAATGGAAATATCTAAGATAGATTATTATGTGTGGGCAGATAAAGTTGCAGACCAGTTAAAAGAAAAAAAGGTTAAGAAGCACATACTGCACGGAATGTGGACACCTTCTGGCTTTTTCCATATAGGAAACTCGCGGGCAGAATTACTAATTCCTTCCTTTGTTCATCAAGCTCTTAAGGATCTTGGCATAAGCTCTGAGCAGAACTTTATAACCGATGATTTTGACGACTTTGACAAAATTCCAGAAGATCTGCATGTTAAAAAAAAGGATTTTGAGCAATACCTTGGAAAGCCTTTGAGAGAAGTGCCTTCACCAATCCAAGGTTATGACTCATGGGCTGATTTTTTTGTAAAGGATGTTGTTTCAGCCGCGGAAAAATTTGGAGTAAAGCCAAATATAATCTCTTCCTATGACTCTTACAAAAAAGGGCTTTATGACAAGGCAATAAAAATTGTGCTGGACAATTCTGAAAAGGTAATCCAAATATGGAACCAAATTACCAAAGGCAATAAACAAGGAATGATTCCTGTAATGCCTGTTTGTGAAAACTGCAACAAATCAGCGACTACACTGGCCGTTTCATGGGACGGAAAGGAATTGCAATATTCCTGTACTCATCATAGGAAATATTCACAAGGATGCGGGCATAAAGGCAAATTAAAGCCTGGAAAGGGAAATGTCAAATTGCCATGGCGCTTGCACTGGCCAGCAACTTGGTTTATTTACGGCACTACTTTTGAGACTGCGGGAAAGGACCATTTTGCAGCAGGAGGCTCAGTTGAAACAGGGCAGGCTTTTGCCAGAGAAATCTTTAAAATAGAGATACCTATGCAGATCCCAAGCGAATTTCTGCTTGTTGATAATGCAAAATTATCAGGCTCATCCGGCAACGTAATCTCATTAAATAATTGGCTTGAGTTTGCAGAGCCTGAGCTTCTTAGATTTATGATGATATCCTACCAGCCCCAGACTGTCATTGACTTTGATCTGCACTCCAACAAGTTCTTCCTGCTTGCAGACAGGTATGACGAAGCAGAGAGGGTTTATTACGGCAATGAAAATAAGGATGAAAAGAGGCAAGAGCAGCTAAAAAAATATTACATATATTCACAAGTAAAAGGGCTGCAGGAAAAAATGCCTGTCCAGTTAAATTATTCAATAGCGGTGATGGTTGTACAGGTATTCCCTGAAAAATCCTTAAGCGAATTAGTTGAGATTTTGAGCAGCAAAGGGTGGATACACACAAAAGCTTTGACACATTACAATAAAGAAAAATTATTGAGAAGGCTTGAACTGGCAAAAAACTGGCTTAAGAAATATGCTCCGGAGGATGTAAAGTTTGAAGTCCAGCATCATGTTCCAAAAGATATTGAGTTAAATGCCAAGGAAAAGCAGGCATTGCATGAAATTGCCAAGTTACTTAAAGAAAAAGAGTACGATGAAAAATCGTTGTTCAACGAATTTTACGAAGTTTCAAAGCAACTGGACTTGAATCCGCCTGATTTATTCAAAGCCGCATACAGGGTTTTGCTGAACAAGGAAAGAGGGCCGAAATTGGCGCCTTTTATTTTGACATTGGGCAAAGAGAAAGTTGCTGAGCTGTTTGAAGTGGTTTAATATAATTTCTTAACTTCCTCATAAACCTCCTTCAAAGGAATTTTCCTGTTTTTTGCAATCTTAACGCAATCCTCATATTCTGGCATTATGTTTTTAACTTCATTTTTTAATTTTGAAATCTTAACCCCAACATTTCCGTATTTCGTTTTTATTGTCTTTATTTCTCTGTCCAATTTTTTCTTTGCCGCAGTTAAAATCCTCACCCCAAGCGTTGTTGTTTCATCAAAAATCACATTGCACAATTTGTCTGTATCTTTCATTTCGCTTAAAACAGTCAGTTTTATTGCAGGCCTTCCTTTTTTCATGATTATATTTGTCAAATATGCGTCTAATGCGCCGTTTTCCATCAGTCTTTCAATCACATATGGGTAAATCTCAGGGTTCATGTTGTCAATATTGGTTTCAATGATGTTTATCGTATCGTTTTTCATATTATCCAATTCGCCTAAAAAAACTCTAAGCACATTTGGCTGCTCAAGCTCTTTTGTACCTGCTCCGTAGCCGATTTTTTCAACCTTCATTGCAGGCATCTCGCCAAAACCTGATGCCAATGCTGTTATTATCGCAGCTCCTGTTGGAGTTACAAGCTCTGCTTCAATGTTATTGTTATAAATTGGAACATTTCTCAGAATTTCAGCAGTTGCAGGCGCTGGCACAGGCCATTTTCCATGCGAGAACTCAACAAACCCAGTGCCGACATTTAATTTTGAGCAATATATTCTATCAATTCCTAATTTTTTGAATCCGATAACAGCGCCTGCAATATCAATTATTGTGTCTATTGCGCCTATTTCATGAAAATGTATTTTGTCAACAGGCTTATTGTGAACCTTTGCTTCTGCAATTGCTATTTTTAAAAATATTTTTTTAATTGTATTTTTTATTTCATTATCCAATTTTGATTTTTTAATTATTTCATTGATTTCCTTCAAATTGCGCTCTTCATGATTATGTTCATGCTTTATACTTACATCAAATTTTGTTGCTGCTATTCCATTTTTAACGATTTTTTTTGATTGTATCTCATAATTCTTTAAATTTAATTTTTTTAATTCTTTATCAAGGAAATTAATATCTAAACCCAAATCCAGCAATGCGCCTATTATCATATCTCCGCTTATGCCGGAGAAGCAGTCAAAGTAAGCAGTTTTCATTTTATTTGTTAATCAAGCTTGCAAAATAGCCAGCTCCAAAGCCATTGTCAATGTTTACAACAACAACTCCAGGAGAGCAGGAGTTAAGCATTGTCAATAAAGGCGCGATTCCCTTGAAAGACGCCCCATATCCAACAGATGTCGGCACTGCAATGACTGGCTTGTCAATCAATCCAGAGACAACGCTTGGCAGCACTCCATCCATGCCTGCAACAACTATAATTACATTAGCACCTGATAATTTCTCTTTGTTGCTTAGCAATCTGTGCAGCCCCGCAACTCCAACATCATAAAGCCTTTCTACATTGCTGCCTGTTGCCTCTGCCACAATTGCTGCTTCCTCTGCTACATTTATGTCAGAAGTGCCTGCGCTCAAAACAAGTATTTTGCCTTTTTTTAATCTTTTATTGCTTTTATTGACTATTATTGTTTTTGAAATTTTATTGTATTGCGCATTTTTAACATACTTTTTAACTTCATTAAACATTTCCTCTGTTGCCCTTGTTGCAATTACATCATTGTTGTTAGACGCCAATTTCCTGACAATAGCGACAACCTGTTCTTTGGTTTTGCTTTGGCAAAAAACAACCTCTGGAAATCCCTTTCTTAAAGCCCTGTGATGATCCACTTTTGCAAAGCCCAAATCCTCAAATGGCATGAATTTCATTTTTTTTATGGCATCGTCTACGTAGATTTTTTTATTCACAACCCCTTGCATTATTTTCCTAATTTTCTGCTCGTACATTCATACTCACCCAAAAAATTCGCATTTTTTTGGTTTCGTAGCTTCAATAACAAACTTTCTATTGATTTTAATTACTTTGTTATTGAAGTATCATCAAGTTCAAATTCCCGCTTTTAAAATTTGAAACAATTATTTCATTAAATCCGATTTCATTGAACTTTTTTTGTATTAAATCAAAATTATCATTTATTGTCGCTTTATCATTTTCATTGACTTCAATTCTTGCCATATTGCCAAAATGCCTAACTCTCAATTCTTTTATTCCAAAATCCTTCAGTAAATTTTCAGCTTGTTCTATCATATTAAGTTTCTTCATAGTTATTTCTTGTTCATACGGAACTCTTGAAGATAAGCAAGGGCTTGATGGCTTGTCCCATACCTCTAATCCTAAATGTTTTGCAAGCTCTCTTATGTCATTTTTTGTGAATTTTGCCTCTTTTAATGGGCTAATAATCTTTTTTTCATCTGCTGCTTGCAAGCCTGGCCTGTAATCTCCCAAATCATCAAAATTTGTGCCATTAGCAATATTTTTTATTCTTAATTGCTCAGAAACAGCTTTCAGTCTTGTGTATAGCTCTGATTTGCAGTAATAGCATCTGTTATTGGGATTTTTAAGATAATTCTCATTTTCTGTTTCTTCTGTGTTAATTATCAAGTGCTTTGCTCCAATTTGCTGAGCTATCTTTTTTGTTTCTTCCAGCTCCTTTCTTGGCAGTGAAGGACTGTCTGCAGTTACTGCAACAACTTTTTCGCCTAGAACATCATAAGCAACTTTAAGGAGTAAAGCGCTGTCTATTCCTCCTGAAAAGGCAACTATGGAACTGCCTAATTTTTCAATTATTTTTTTAAGCTGCCCGTATTTTTGCTTTAATTCGCTGTTCATATTATTATAATTAATCCAGTTATGGCGCTTATCAATCCAGCGCTTACCCTTAATATTCTTTGAGTTCTTTCAAGTTTTTGTGGGATTAGCGCAAACGGCAAGGAAATTATGCTGCTTATTATCATCATTCCTATTATCGAGCCAATGCCAAAAACAAGTATATAAGCCATGCCTGCCCATACCGATTTGATGGCTGTTAAAACTAATAAGCTAAGAGCTGCACTGCCTGCCAAGCCATGAATCAAGCCAACAAATAAGGATTGGTGAAAAGGCAAATGCTCATGATAATGCCTTTTTGTTGTTTTATGCGAATGAAAATGAATGTGCTCTTCTTGTTCATGCTTATGCTTGTGCAAGTGTATTTTATTTTTGTTAATTGTAAATAACACATTCAAACCTAAAACAACAAGCATAACTCCAACAATAAACTCAAGCGATAATGATACACTCCTTGGTATTGTTATTTTTAATAGTAAAATAATCAAGCCAACTAAAAGCAGGGATATTGTATGCCCAAAACCCCAAAACATCCCTAATAAAGAAGATTCTCTTATAGATTTATTTTTTGCTGCAAAGGTTGAGACTGCTGCAACATGGTCTGCATCAAATGCATGCTTTACCCCCAATAAAAAACCAAATCCAAGTAAAGTAAATGGCATTAAATTCATGATAACAAAATAATCTGATTTTCTTTATAAATATTACGTTTTTTATAAGCGTGTTACGAAAGCTTTTTAAATAAATAAATAAAATCATAGGTTATGGATAAGGTAGTCAGAACAGGCATATCATTTGAGCCGAAATTATTGAAATTGTTTGATAAATTCATAAAGGAAAAAGGCTACACTAACAGGTCAGAGGCAATTAATGACATCATACGCGAGAGGCTTTTCCACAGGCATGAAAACCAGCTTATTGGCACTATAAAAGTTATTTACGACCATAGAATCGGGCATTACAGCAAGAATGTCTCAAATTTGCAGCATGACTATCACTGCCAGATTTTGTCATCAATGCACACTTATCTTGATCATCATACATGCCTGGAATTAATTGTTGTAAAAGGCAGGATTGACAGAATAAAGAAGTTACTAGAAAAAATCAAAAAAACCGATGGAGTTAAGGAAGCTGAATTGATTTTGGAGAGATAAAAACAATAAGTTAATAAACCATTTTTGTTTCTATTACTCTATGGGAAAATATCAAGTGCTGGGTGGCAAAGTAGTCATTGGATTGGCTGAAAAAGTCAATATACAATTTGACAAAGGCAAGAAAAATGTCATTGCAAAAATAGATACTGGAGCAACAAAAAGCTCTATTGACACAAATCTTGCTGCTGAATTAAGACTCGGCCCAGTAATAAAATCAAAGCTTGTCAAATCTGCCCATGGCTCAAAGCTAAGGCCGATAATAGAAGCCACAATTGAGTTGGCAGGCAAGAAAATAAAATCAGAGTTTACACTTGCAGACAGGGCTCATATGAAGTACAGGATACTGATAGGGCAAAATATCTTGAAAGATGGGTTTTTAATTGACCCAACAAAATGAAAATTAAAACAATAATAATCAACAATAAAATAAATAACAATAAATAAAAAAATTCAAAAAACCAAGAACGACTTTTGAAAGTAATGGTAATAAAAGTAAACCGTTGTAAATGTATTGGCGAGGTCGAGCGTGTGGCAGACAGCGAGACCGAGCATAAAATATTGTCCCAAAGGGACGGATTTAAAATTAATTAAAATCAAATAAAAACCTTGTTGAAAATGAAAGCAGCCGTCATGTCATTAGGAAGCAAAAGCTCATTAATGGTAATTGAATCAATGAAGAATTACTTTGACTCTGTTGACAATATCGACTTAAGAGATGTTGAAGTAAATTTAGGAGCTGGCAAACTCGATGTTTTATATGAGGGAAAGCAACTGCCACAATACAGCTGCATTTATGCAAGAGGCTCTTTCAGATATGCGCCATTATTAAGGTCTATAACAAGAACTTTGTACCGCTCGTCTTACATGCCTATAAAGGCGGAAACCTTTACATTGGGGCATGATAAACTGCTCACGCATCTGGCACTGCAGCATTTCAACATTCCAATGCCTACAACCTATCTTGCTTCTTCAACAAGGGCTGCAAAGAAAATTTTGAATGAGGTTAATTATCCAATAGTCCTGAAGTTTCCGCATGGCACCCAAGGCAAAGGCGTAATGTTTGCAGAGAGCTTTGCAGCAGCTTCCTCTATGCTTGACGCCTTGATAGCATTAAAGCAGCCGTTCCTGATACAGGAATATATAGAAACAGGAGGCGTTGATGTAAGGGCTTTTGTGATTGGCGACAAGGTTGTTGCTTCGATGAAAAGAAAAGCGGTCAGGGGCGAAATGAGGGCTAACATCCATGCCGGAGGCACAGGACAGGCTTGCGCGCTTGACCAGAGCACAAAGAGAATAGCAATTGACACGGCAATTTCAATCGGAGCAGAGATTTGCGCTGTTGACATGCTTGAAAGCCCTAAAGGGCCATTGGTCATAGAGGCAAATTTATCGCCAGGATTGCAGGGAATCACAAAAGCAACAAGCATAAACATTGCTGACAAAATTGCAAAATACCTTTTTGAGAAGTCTGAAATATTCTCGGCAAGAGACAGGGATGAAGCAACTTTGAAGATTTTTGAAGACTTGGGATTAAG
>JAGVYA010000034.1 GCA_018303505.1 Candidatus Woesearchaeota archaeon | reverse complement strand
GTATTTAAATATTTTTTAGTGAATGCAGAGCTTTTTGTCGTTTCAGCTACAGGTTTCCATTCAATATCAAATACTGGAAAATGCCAACCTTTCTTTTCCTTCTCAGCCAGCCCGTAAAGATGGCCAACAGCACATGCTACTACTATGTCTTTCTTACCGTGCGTTAATCTATAATATGGGACACCTTGATGGTTCTCTTTGATAGATTTTCCATCTGCTAAGGCTTCCGCTATTTTTAATGCTGCGGCGGGTTTTTCAGTTACTATCAATTCATACATAAAATGTAGAATTTAATCAATTATTTAAAAAAGTTATGAAAATTTGCATTTTTATTAATTTTTTAAGAAATTTTACATTTCTTTGCGCAAATATAGTCAACCAACAAAGTAATTAGGTGTTATGTATGATTTGTTGTTGACTATTTCGAACACACAGCAATACCTAATAATTTCTGTGTGTGAGTATAAAATTTCCGACGGCAAAAAACAAAATGTAGCGCAAATAATCATTCAAATTTTTGCGAACAAATTATTATTGTATTTTTAAGAATAAGCCATTAAATGAAAATTGCTAAAAATTAAAAAATCAGCTAAAATTATTTCTTTTTTCCCACCCATAAATAATAAATAATTGATATAATAATCATCGTTGGAATAGCCGCAGTGTACTTTTCCCTTAGTTTTGGAAAGCCATACGCGATTATCCAGTAAATTACTGTTCCCAAAACTAAAGTAGCTATTGCTGGCATATTCCATCCATTTTTATACCAGTAAGCTCCGCCTTTATCCTTGAAAATATCATCAGTATAATTTTTCTTTTTGACAAAAAAATAATCTATTAATGTCAATGTCCATAATGGAACTACAATTGCGCCTAAAAAATCCAAAAAGAAAATATAAAAGCCGACAAAATTTGGCGATAAAAGCGGAATTAAGCTTAGGGGCAGTATCACGAATGCTGAAATAAGCAGCAATGTTCTGATTTTTGCCTTGTGGTTTGGCTTGATGTTTGACATTCCCAATGCAGAAGCGTATATGTTGCCCGCATTAGTTGCAATTGTAGCTGCTAAGATGACAATATACGCAATCCACCCGAATCCAAGCTTTGTGGTCGTGCTGCTTGGGTCGGATGCAGCTGGATTGTAAGCTCCAGTTGAAACAGTCAAGAAAACTACTCCCAGAGCGCCAACAAAAAACCACCAATATTGCGCAAGGTTTGCGCCGATAAAAGGCCCAAGCGAGCCCGCTCTTGAATTTTTGGCAAATCTTGAAAAATCGCCTATAAATTCCCAAGTCCAGTTATAAGCTATTAATAAGTCAATCAATAAGGCAAAAGTTATTGTGTATGTTATTGAAAACACACCGCTTCCAAATGTTGCCTTCAATCCTTCTAATGGAGGTCTCCAGTTCAACAGGCTTGAGAAACCCCAGCTGCTTAACACAATGTATGTTTGATAAATTCCCAGAGCAATTAATGAAATAACAGCAATCCATTCCATCCATCTTATTATTTTATGCCCTGCAACTGCAAAAATCCCCTGTAAAAAGCAAATTACTAATATGCTGGCTATCATATAAGGCTGATATCCTGGCTGCAAAAAAGCAGGCCATCCCAGCCAAATGCTGAAAATAAAGCTCATTGCAATTGCTGCAAGAAATACATTAACAGCGCCCCACCCAAAACCAAAAATCAAATAAAATATTGAAGGCAATTTAGAGCCTTTAATTCCAAATGCAGGCCTTACCAGAGCCATTGATGAAGCTCCCTTTTTTGCTGCAATATATCCTATCAAAGCCCATGGAATGAATATGACTGTGCTGAACACAAAAATCAATAAGAAAGCGCCTGGCAGTCCGGCAAAGCCTGCCATTAAAGCGCCATAGTACCATGCAGCTGGCAATGAAGCAGCGCCAAACCATAATATTGCTTGGTCCAATAAGCTAAAGTTTCTTGCCTTTTCAGGCACCTTTTCAGCTGCCCTGTATTCTTTGCCTATAACTGACATCCCCTTTTCTGGCATTTTGTCTTGGATTTCAAGTTATTTTAAAAACTTTATTAATTTAATTAATTTAAACAATAACATTAAAAATAAGCATAGAATACATTGAATTATGTACGATGAAGTCATTAATAAAATTCTGGAATCCATAGATGAAAAAGCAATATTGACAGAAACTTACCCCAAATTCTCTGGAGAAGGTTACAGAGCGCACAAGATTGAGGCAAGAAATTTTCACGAGATAAATAAAATAAATGAAAACAAAAGAATCGCTTTTGTTGATGGCGGCAATGCAGAAATCATAATATCAGCCAATTTTTCATTGAATTTGATAAGAGTATGTTATGTTATCTATCAAAACAACAAAAAAATATCATCAAAAAAATTTGAAATTCTGGCATTTGTACAAGCAATAAATCAAAACAACGAAATTCATTATAAAACTTCATTTTTTAAAATTAGAAATCATATTGAATTAGATGAAATAACCTTTAACTCCTTTGACCATACATTAATGTTTGGCATAAATCGCGCGGAGATAAGCAGCGTTGCAAATGCAATAAGAAGATTTGCAGAATTAAAAACAGCCAAAATAGTTTCTGACGAAAACTTGGCAGACATTATAGTATTGGATGGCAACCTGCAAAGCACTTTGACAAATGAAAATGAATACCTAAATCAGCTTTATGAATCATGCGGCAAAAATAAAGTCATTTTGTCAGCTTTAAGCAAGACAACTTCATTATTTACAGACAATGGAAACTTGTTAAGTGTTGTTTTAGGCGGTATAAGCAAATATCCATCATGGTTTTATTGCCCAATTGTTGAAATAAACAATATTAATCATAAAGCAGAGATGTTTTTTGCTAAATTCCACAACAAGTCAAAGCATATTTTCAGATTTGAGATTTTTAATGTGCAAAGGGAAAAAGGAGAAGAAACCATTAATATTTTGGCAGGCAATTGCATAGATCCAATTTTCATTGGCTATCCCTATGGTTTGGTAGAAGCTGACAGGATTGCAAGAATAAGCAATAACGAAAAAGAGTCGTTAAAAACAATGTTTTTAATCAGATTAAAAAACAAAAATATTGAGAAATATTTAAGCTCTTTCAATGCTCATGAAATACTTGATAAGATAAGTTTTTAATTTCTTAATTCTTAATTGTTGGATTTTCGTACCACACAACTCCAAGATTATGAGCTTCCTCGCTGGTTATTATGTCAAGGTCTCCATCATTGTCAAGGTCAACGAGCTCTACAAGGTCAAACTTCGCTCCATTTTTTTCTTCGTTGCCGCTTACCTTGTGGAAGTCCCATACCCAGCCGGTGTAAGCCTTTCTAATGGGATCGTACTCAAGATTTTCCACAGGAAATGAAGACATCCACCACACACCAGTTCTTACAGCTGTATGCTCGGCAGTTACAACCAAGTCTGTCTTATTGTCAAGGTTGATGTCACCGATTGCAACGCCTTTGGGAGTTCCTGATATAAACTTTCCTGGCACCCCGATGATATGGCTGTCCCATAATTCTGTGTTTGAGTAATTCCCTTTGTGGAAAATTATAGCATAGTCCCTGTTGGCAAGAACTACATCATCGATGCCGTCTTGGTCTAAGTCACCACTAGTTTGAAACATTGAAAGTCCCCTATTATACGAGCCAATTCTGTGCAGAGGCCATTTCATATCTGGATTCTGTTGGAGTGCCGTGTGGCCGGGATTCTCAATCCAGAAAGAGCCTTTTGTTCGCGCAGAGAGAAGCACATCCGTATCATTATCCCCATCCATGTCTTTGGATGACATAGACATTATCCACCCAAGTTTATGCAGCGGGTGGAACTTCCATTGACTAGTATTCCTTGGATTTTCAGGCGACTCGAACCATCCGACAGATGCGCCGCTCTTGCCTCCGCCCACAAGGTTTATTCCATTCTTGCCGTCAACATCCATTGGCAACGCGAACATCCAGCTTGAGCCGCTGGATTCCGCAATAGGCTCTGTCGTCCACAAACTAGAATTTAAGTAAGCATTTTTATTGAATAGCCCATTGATGATTGCATCTTTTGGCGCCCAGTGAACGTATAACGCTTTGGCACCCTCTGCCGAGCTGACCACGTCCACGGCTCCGTCGTTGTCCAAGTCAGCAAAAACAGAATCTTCAGGGCCTCTCACGCGGCCAGCAATAACTGATTCCCACAATTGAGTAATGTTTTGCCCTGGACCGGGGTTGAGATACGCTTTTATATGCCCTTTTTCTTCCCATGGTGTTGTTATATCCATGTCGCCATCGCCATCAACATCTGCCAATCTTGTGCCATCTGCACCTAGCGAAGTGCCGGTGTCTATGCTGTGGCGTATCCATTCTGTGCTTTCTTGTAGGTTAATAGTCAATGCAGTGCTTCCTTGCGAGTTGATAGTTGTGAGCAATAAACTTGAAAATACAACGATGAAGACAGAGACTAGAACTAGGTGCCATGCATCATAGGTAATAATCTTTTTCACACTCATTATAACGCACTTACAGGACACTAACCAGCATTCATATAAATATCTTTTGAATACCAAAAATCCAAATTAAATGGAAGCCATACGAGAATTTTTGATTATCTGCACTCGCTAGTATTTTCTAAAAACAAAATTCAAGCAGAGCTCAAACTGCAATATTCAGAGTTTAAATAAAAAACCAAGAAAACAAAAAACTATATAAACCAATAAATTAATAAAAACTTATGTATGATGTAATTACTGTTGGCAGCTCCACTGTAGATGTTTTTGCAAGAACAAGGTTTTCTGAGATTATAAAAATTATTGATCCAAAAGGCGAAACAGATTTGCTGGCTTTTCCAAGCGGCTCTAAAATATTAATAGACGAGCTTGAATTTACAACAGGAGGGGGAGGGACAAATACAGCAGTTGCCTTGTCAAGGCTTGGGCACAAAGTTGCCTTTCTTGGCAAGCTTGGTACAGGCACAAATTCTGATTTTATACATAAAAATCTGAAAAAAGAAAAAATACAACTGCTTTGCGCGCATGGCAAAGGCAATGCAGGCTATTCTGTCATTCTTGATACTTTAGAGCACGATAGAACCATTTTAACATACAAAGGCGTTAATGATGAGTTAAGGCACGAGGATGTTCCATATAAGAAACTTAAGACAAAATGGTTTTACTTTTGTTCTATGCTTGAAGAGTCATTTCATACTTTAGAAAGATTAGCGGAATTTGCCCAGCAGCATAAGATAAAAATTGCTTTCAACCCAAGCACTTATCTTGCTGAGAAAGGAATGCGTCATTTAAAGCACGTAATAAGCAGGACAGAACTGCTGATTTTGAACAAGGAAGAAGCATGCTTGCTTGTTGGAAAAGAGCCAATTGAGGGACTTTTATTTAAGTTAAAAAGCTTGGGTCCTGAAATTGTTGTAATTACCGATGGCAAAAATGATTTATATGTTATAGATAAAAAGCATATTTACACTGCTAAGCCGCCTTTTGTAAAGGTTGTTGATGCAACAGGAGCTGGAGATGCTTTTGCCTCCTCATTTCTCTGCGGCATTTTAAGGAAAAACGACATAGAATTTGCCATTAAGCTGGGAATTGCAAATGCACAATCTGTCATAATGAATTATGGCGCAAAGAATATTTTATTGACCTTTAAAGAAGCGATGAAGGCTATGAAAAAATTGAAAGTTAAGATTCACAAGAAGAAAATTTGATTGGAAAATTTATTCTAAAGCTACAAACACATCACCACCTTCTACTTTTACTTCGTAAGTCGGAACTTTTGCAGTCGGCATTACAGGCGATACGCCAGTTTTGACATTGAAGCGCCAGCCATGCCATGGGCACGTCACAGCATCTCCTTCAAGATAACCTTCTCCTAAAGGACCGCCCCTATGCGGGCAGGTGTTGGTTATAGCAAAGAACTCACCTTCTACATTAAACAAGGCAACTTCTGTTCCATTAACATTCACCACTTTGTTTTCGCCAGGCTTTAAATCATTGGCACTCGCGACTTTAACAAAATTTGACATTTAAACCACCTAAATTAGAGTATCTTGCTTAATATTTAAAGTTTTTTATTAGACATTAGTCACAATATGAATAATTAATTCCCAAGCTACACCCAACAAATCTGCAATTATAATTGCTTCTTTTTTCCAATCGTCTCTCACAACTTCAAGTAGATTATCTCCTTTTGACCTATACAGACACTTCATTTCTCTTGGTTCAGCTCCGCCGCAACATCCACATGCAATATAATGGTTAAGTTGACCTTTCTCTATAAAATTTGTAGCTCGGAAGTTATTTATTGTGGATGTTATAATGATAAACTTCTTCATAGGCATTCTTAATATATCTGTTATTTATTATTTTCTAATCAATAAAAAATCAAAACCTTTATATTAATAAAAATACTTCAAGTTAATAATCAAAGAGGTGACTTCGTTTTGAGCAAGAAAAAAAAATTTATTCTTTGGTTTAATGAGTTAAGCATTGATGATGTTGCTATTGTTGGCGGCAAAAACGCTTCTCTAGGTGAGATGTACAGAAACCTAACAAAAAAGGGAGTCAAAATTCCAAATGGATTTGCCGTTACTGCTCATGCTTACAACTATTTTCTTGAGAAAGCAAAAATAAAAGATGACATCAAGAGAGTTCTTCAGGGCTTAGACACCTCAAGCATAAAAAATCTGACAGAAAAGGGAAGAAAAGCCCGCGAGACAATTTTAAAAGCAGAATTTCCAAAAGAGCTTAAAGATGAGATATCGACTGCTTACAAAAAACTATGCAAACAGTATGGGGCCAATACAGATGTTGCTGTGAGAAGCTCTGCTTCGGCGGAAGATCTGCCGACTGCCAGTTTTGCAGGCCAGCAGGAAACCTACCTCAACATAAGAGGGGAGCATGCGTTGATTGATTCAACCAAGAAGTGTTTTGCTTCCTTATTCACAGACAGGGCAATCTCTTACAGGGTAGACAAAGGCTTCAGTCATTTCAAAGTTTCTTTATCTGTTGGAGTGCAAAAAATGGTGAGAAGCGACAAGGCATGCTCTGGAGTCATGTTCTCAATCGACACAGAAACTGGATTTAAGGATGCTGTCTTGATTAATGCTGCTTATGGGCTTGGCGAAAATGTTGTGCAGGGCTCTGTAAATCCAGATCAATTTTATGTTTTCAAGCCTGCATTGCAAAAAGGCTTCAAGCCGATTATAAGCAAGAAGTTAGGCAGCAAGAAAATAAAAATGATTTACAGCATGAATGGGGCAAAGCATGCAACAAAGAATATTGAAGTAGCGTACAAAGAGCGCTTTAAATTTGTTTTGAATGATAATGAAATCCTAAAGCTTTCAAAATGGGCTATCATTATAGAGGACTATTACTCAAAAAAAGCCAGAAAGTTCAAGCCAATGGACATGGAATGGGCAAAAGATGGCATAACAAATGAATTGTACATTGTTCAAGCGCGTCCAGAAACTGTCCAAAGCCAGAAAAATCTGAACATTCTTGAAGAATATATATTAAAAGAAAAAAGCCCGGTTATTTTAACAGGGCTTAGCGTTGGCATGAAAATAGGAGCAGGAAAAGCTCATGTGATAAAAAATGTAAAGGACATAAAAAGCTTCAGGCAGGGAGAAATTCTTATAACAGAAAAAACAGATCCTGATTGGGAGCCGATAATGAAAGTTGCTTCTGCAATTGTCACAAACAAAGGGGGTCGCACAGCTCATGCAGCAATAGTTGCCAGAGAACTAGGAATTCCTGCAATTGTTGGAACTGAGAAGGGAACAGAAATTGTGAAAACAGGAACTGACGTTACTATAAGCTGCTCAGAAGGCGAAGTTGGCAAGGTTTACAAAGGCAAGCTTAAGTTTGAAATACGAAAGATAGACTTGAAAAAATTAAAAAGGCCAAAAACAAAGATAATGATGAATGTTGGCAACCCTGACCAGGCTTTTGAATTTTCTTTTATACCAAATGATGGAGTTGGCTTGGCAAGAGAAGAGTTTATTATAAGCTCTTACATTAAGGTTCATCCATTAGCTTTATTGCATTTTGGCAAGCTCAAAGACAAGAAAATAAAAGAGACTATTAATGAATTGACTTATGCTTACAAAAACAAGGTTGATTTCTTTATTGAGAAGCTTGCGCAAGGAGTTGCAATGATTGGAGCTGCTTTCTATCCAAAAGACGTTATTGTAAGAATGTCTGACTTTAAGACAAATGAGTATGCTAACTTGATTGGCGGCAATGAGTTTGAGCCAAAAGAAGAAAACCCGATGCTTGGCTGGAGAGGCGCTTCAAGATATTATTCTGGCAGCTATAGAGAAGCTTTTGGCTTGGAGTGCTTGGCAATGAAAAAAGCCAGAGATGAAATGGGCTTGACAAACACCAAGCTTATGATTCCTTTTTGCAGGACTGTTGAAGAAGCAAAGCTTGTTATTGCTGAAATGAGAAAATATGGGTTAACCCAAGGTAAAAATGGTTTGGAAATATATGTTATGTGCGAAATTCCAAGCAATGTAATATTGGCAGATGATTTCGCAAAGATTTTTGACGGCTTTAGTATTGGAAGCAACGACTTAACGCAGTTAACTCTTGGCTTAGACAGGGATTCAGAGCTTGTAAGCAGGCTTTATGATGAGAGAAATCCAGCTGTTAAATGGATGATTTACGAAGTTATACACAAGGCTAAAAGGAACAAAAGGAAGATTGGCATATGTGGGCAAGCGAGTAGTGATTATTTGGACTTCGCTGAATTTCTAGTTAGATGTGGGATAGATAGTATATCCTTAAATCCCGATAGTGTTATCAAGACTACAGTCGCTATAATCAAATTAGAACAAACATTACATAGGAAAAAGAAGCACTGACCACTGGACATCTCTGCCTAAACTATTTAAACTTCAAAATCGATGTTCTTTTTGTTATCATTCAATATTTCAAATCACCTCAAACAATGTTTCAACTGCCAAATTAAGTCTTTTGACTAATATCAAAAGCTTTTTACGCAGTCTCAACCGAGAAAAACTCAGTGATTTTAAATGAATTCAACAAAAATTATAACATTTGATTATTTAAGAAATAATAGCTTAGCACATGTTAAAGTTAGCAGTGCTTTCAAATTGGAGTTAAAGAATAAAATATTAAACACGTATAGAACTCTGAGTAGATATAATAGAGAAAAACTAAATATTAATCTTCATACTTTAGCTCTTGAATTCAGGAAAAATAAATACTTTAAGTTTGATAGATTATTGAGAATAATAAAAGATTTTAATATTTATGAAGAAGAACTTTATAATGAAATTTTAGCGTTTTATACAAGAGGTTCAAAGACTTCTAAAGAACTTATATTAAATAAAGAATTAGAAATTGATGAATTCTTTGTAGAAGGTTATGCTCTCTATTTGGCGGAAGGTGACAATGGATCTAATGGAAAGAAAATTCCTAGAAAAGTAAGATTATCTAATTCAAAATTAGCTGTTCATAAGCATTTTATGAAATGGCTAAGAACTTATTTTCCAAATAACTATTTTTATATTCGGGTTTCTGTTCCTAATAATGAATGCTTTGATGAAAAAGATTTGGAAAACATAAAGCAGTATCTTGAACTAGAACATAGTCAGGTTAAAATAAAATATACAAAAACAAAGTGGAAAAATAAAATAATATATAAAACATGTTTAGATAATGCATTACTTATTGACCTAATTCTTTTAATAGAACCTACAATTAAAGAGTTTTGTTCTAAAGACAATAAACTAGCAGCCGCTTACATCAGAGGCATGATGATTGGTGAGGGCACTGCTTACTTCAATAAAAGCAGATACGTAAGGATCGAAATGAGAAATGAAAAAGAGATAAAATATCTGCATAGACTTTTAACAATGCTTGGTTTTGAATGTAAACCAGTTTTAAGAAGCAATAGGCACGATATGTGGAGTTTGTATATTGGAGCAAAACAATTGGATAAATTTGCTAAAGAAATAGGGTTTGGAGTACATAAAGAAAGACAGCAAATTCTAGAGCAAGGAGTTAATAAGGTTTTGAGGGTTAATCAGTATTGTTAATTATTTTCCATAATGAAAATAAATAAAACAAGTCTAATTTAAATTTATTTCTATACTGAAACTTAATAAATTTAACAAATTAACGCTGTTAATTAAAGAATTAATCTATCTCTTTTTCTTCTTAATTTCTTTACCCCTTTACCGCCAAAGCCAAGTACAGAAAATCCTTTATAGCCAAGATAAATCAAAACAATCAAAGCAATTCCCAAAATAATAAATCTCGCCCAATCAGCCAATTCACTCCAATAATTCATTGTTCCATAAATTATAGTTAAAACTCCTCCTCCAAACAAGCCTGAGCTTACGCTTGTTAAATGCAAAACAGCTCCAATAATTATCACAATAATCCCAACAATGCCGCTTATAATGAAAACATTCCTAAAGTAAATATTTCTTGCTTTGTTGTAATCCTGCTGGCAAAAAGTGCATTCTTTTGCAACTTGGCAGCCATTTTCATCGTACTCGTATAAAACATCAGCTTTTTTGTCTGCACAAGTTTTCCTGAATTTGTCATATTCTGTAATGGCTTTTGCGCACAAATTCTCAGTAGGCTCTTTAAATCGTGCTGGATATGGATAAGATCCATGATACCCCTCAGAATAAACTACATCTATCAAAGTGCCTCTGCTGCAAAAATCCTCATACTTTGGCTCTTTGTAAAATGCTTTAATCCCAAAAATAACAAAAAAAACAAATATTATCGCAATGCTAAACCCAAGTATTGTTTCTTTAATTTTGAATGGCATTTGTAAAATGAATAAGTCTTAGTATAAATATGTTGCTAGCGAGCACGCTAACTCGCGTGCATCTCCATATTTATTTTCTATATAGAAACAAAAAGTATATAAATAAGTAAATATTTATCATTTTTATGAAGAAAGGACGTCCAATAAAATCAGAAATAAGGCAGAATGTTGTTGAAATACTCCATTTTATAAAAAAAGCTTACGGATATGAAATCTATAAAATTTACACAGCGATATTCCCTAAAGTGACTCTAAGGAGCATTTACTATCATTTGAAAAAGGGAGTTGACCTTGGAGAATTTGTTGTAAATAAAGTTGAGAAAGAAAAAGGGGATTATTCCTGGGGCACAGAAGCTGAAAAAATTTACTATTCTCTTGGCCCAAATGCAAAGCCAACAGGAAATGACAGAGTAAAGGAGTATGTTGAGAGCAAAGGTAAACAAAGTTAATTCTTTAAAAACAATAATATGAATAATTTCTCATCTCACAAACCCAGCAGTTATATTAATCAATATCAAAATCAAAAAAAACATTCCAATGTAATACCAGACTTTATTGCCATTTTTCTTGTCAAAAATTCTATGAAGAACTAGTTGCAGCATTCTGCCTCCATCTAAAGGGCCAATAGGCACAAGATTAAACAAGCCAATTCCAAGATTTAAAACAAACAAAATAACAAACAACCCATAAATCCATATCAAGGCTTTTGGCAAGAATTCACCATAGCTTGTTTTTATATTGTCTTTTATCTTTGTGCTTTGCTCTAGATAAGCTCCAAGATATGCAAGGCTTTCATTGTCTGGATTCTTTGCAAGCTTTATCTCATACGATGATTTATCTGTTTTTATTTTTACAGCATCATTTGGCTTTTTGCTTCTCAAAGCTGTTGAGAGATTTTCTACATAAGGAGTGCTTTTATCATCAACTTGTTGTATTATTTCGCCAATCTTTATTCCAGAGCTTTCAGCAGGAAAAGGGCCAGTGGCATGAGAGGCTCGCGAAGAGACTCGCTCGCCAGGTCCCACTTTGACATAATCAGCCACCTTAACTCCATTTGCCTCGATTACTGCATTTGCTATTGGCGCAAGAATAAGTGAGGCAATTGCTAAAAACAAAAATGCTATTGCAATATTTGAAAATGGACCAGCTGCAAAAACGCTTAGCTGCTCTTTATGCGGCCTTTTCCTTAATTCTTTTTCATCAGGCTCCACAAAAGCAGCAGGAATAATTGGAACTATCAATCCAAGAAAAGCAAAACCGCTTGACTTCACCTTCAGATTATTTGCTCTTGCAATCAATCCATGCGAAAATTCATGCACAGCAGCAATGACAAAAATAGAGATTATCCAGTAAAAGAAAGGAACAAAGAAAATGCCTTTTGCTTTGAACGGAAGCACTAATCCAACTCCAGGCATTGCCTCTGGCTTTGTAAATAAGACATAAATATTGCTGATTAATCCATAACTAATCAAAATCATTCCAAGAAATCCAACCAAAATTCCTGCATATCCAATATAAATCATAAGTTTTCTGTGCTTTTTAGCTAAAGAATCCATTAATTTCAATCCCAATTTTGTCTTGTACATTGAAAAATATAGAAGATAGGGAATTATCTGCTTAGTGTCAAGATTTTTCCTCTTCAAGAAAACAAAAATTGTCAAAGCAATAAGAAAAACAACAGCGGCAATTGTTTGAAAATCAAGCATTTTATTTCTTCCTTACAGATTTAAATGCCTTGCCCCCACATCTTCTGCAGCTTATCTTTCCTTGGATTATCTTCATGTTAGGAGCCTTAATCTTGGTTTTGCATTTCCTGCAGACAAATACATTCCTAAACTTTCTTATTTCAGCTTCTGGAAACTTAACCAAAATAAACACCCCTAGTGTTTTTTTGGTTAAGATTAAATGTCGGAAATCTTTGGATTTCCGAGCACCCCGAAAATCTTTTAGATTTTCGATGAATCTCTGATTTTTTTTGCTTAATCATTTAATCACTTCCCTTAACCTGTTTTATGATTTTTTCATCTAAAATTGTCCAATAAAGCACAGAAGAGCCTTCAACAACCTGATCTTTGAATTCCTCTGGAATTTTCAAGTCAAATGTCTCATAAGTTTCAGAATCCATGACATTGGCGCTATTGCCATGCAAGCTCAAAACCTGCGCTGTTCTCTTCTCTATAATCGGAACTTCAATATTGTCATGGCCCGGCATCACAACAATCCTCTTTTTTTCATCTATCAACCCAACAGCAGATATCCTGACTTTTGAGTGGCCGTGCTTGCCTGGCTTTGAAATCTCAACATCTACAACTTTGCATGGCACACCCTCAAGGATGATGGAGGTGCCTTTCTGCACATTATTTGCACTAATAGTCTTTGTTGACATTGAGCC
>JAGVYA010000033.1 GCA_018303505.1 Candidatus Woesearchaeota archaeon | reverse complement strand
TTTATCTATGATACCGGAATACGGCGACATTGTGAAAGTGCATACAAAAGAGGAGGCTTACGAGGGAATTCTTTTGCCAAGGCCTGAGATTTTTGACGAGAATTATACAGTTATTAAATTGGATAATGGCTACAACATTGGGATTGAAAACAAAAGAATAGCAAAAATCGAGGTTGTAAAAAAACATGAAAGGAAAAAGGAAGAAAAGCACAAGTTGAGCCATAAAAAGGAGTTGCCTACAGTTCCTATACTTTCTTTTGGAGGCACGATTTCTTCAAGAGTTGATTACAAAACAGGGGGAGTTTATGCTGACTATACAGCAGAGGATTTTGTTGCGATGCTGCCGGAGCTTGGAAATATTGCAAACTTGAAAGCAGATGCTGCCGGAGCTTGGAAATATTGCAAACTTGAAAGCAGAGAAAGTAATGAGCATTATGAGCGAGGACATGGCTCCTGAAGACTGGCAGGCAATGGCAAGAAGAATTGCTAAAGAGCTTAATGAAGATAAAGTTAGTGGAGTTGTTGTTACGCAAGGAACTGATACATTACATTATTCGACAGCTGCAATTTCATTTTTTTTAAGGCATTTGAACAAGCCTGTTGTTTTTACAGCTGCGCAGAGAAGCATTGACAGAGGGAGTTCTGATGCTTTTTCTAATTTATTGTGTGCAGTCCATGCAGCAGGAAAGTTTGATGGAGCTGCTGTTGTGACTTGTTTGCATGGGACAAGCAATGATGATTATTGCATATTAAATAGGGGAACAAAAGTAAGAAAAATGCACACAAGCAGAAGAGATGCTTTTCGCCCAATAAACGAGCTGCCTCTTGCAAAAGTTTATGAAAATGGCAATATAGAAATTTTGAACAATAATTATAATAAAAGAAATGATGGCAAAGTTACTGTGAATGATAAATTTGAGCATAAGACTGCTTTGCTTTATGTTTATCCTGGAATGAATCCTGATGTTTTGGATTATTATCTGGAAAAAAAATACAAGGGAATTGTGATTGCTGCAACAGGCTTAGGGCATGTTTCGACATTGAATCCAAAAAATTCTTTAGTTAAGAAATTGAAAGAACTAATTGATAAAAATGTTGCAATTGTAATAGCACCACAAACTCTATATGGCAGAGTACATCCTTATGTGTATTCTCCATTAAGAAAACTTTCTATAGAACTTAATTGCATCTTTGCAGATGATATGCTGCCAGAGACAGCTTATGTAAAGCTTGGCTGGGTGCTTCCTCAAACAAAGAATATTGAAGAAGTAAAAGAAATGATGCTTACTAACTATGCTGGCGAAATAAGCGAAAGGACTGATGAAAAGGCGTTTTTGTATTAAATATCATTCAAGATAATCATAGTCTGAGTTTTTTCAATACCATCAATGTTTCTTAGCTTTTTCGTAACAAAATCATCTAACTCATTGATATCTCTGACCCTTACTTTTATTATAATATCAGTTCCGCCTGTTACCATTGCAGCCTCTTCTACAAAATCATACTGCCTAAGCTTTCTCGCTAGCTCATGCTGCGACATTTTAATTTCTTTTAATAATCTGTAATCAACAACAATATGAATATAGGCAGCTATATTTTTTCCTAGCTTTTTATTATCTACTTCTACAGTGTATTTCTTAATTATCCCTTCTTTCTCTAATTTTTTAATCCTGTTGTGTACAGTTGTTATTGGTATTAAAGTTTTTTTGGCTATTTGTTGAGTAGTTGATTTACTATTTTCCTTCAATAATCTAAGTATTTTTTCATCTTTTTCATCCATAAATGGAATGTCTTTCCATTTTATATATAAATTTTGCTATTTTTTTGTATATTTTTCCAAATTTATGGAAAATAATTCTTAAATAAGCCTTGATTTCTCTCTGATATGAAACTGAAAATATTCGCTACCGGAGGCACTTTCGACAAAATTTACAATGAAGTAGACGGGAGTTTAATATTTAAAGAGACACACGTAAATAATATGTTACATGAATGTAAGAACAAAGTTGATATTGAAATAGAAACAATTATGCTGATAGATAGTTTATATATGAAAGATCATCATAGACAAGAAATTCTAAATAAATGCAAATCATACGAAGAGGATAGAATTGTAATCACGCATGGCACAGATACAATGATAGAAACTGCTAAATTATTGGGAGATAAAATAAGAGACAAGACGATAGTATTAACAGGCTCGCTTATTCCTTACAGTTTTGTTAAATCAGATGCACATTTTAATCTTGGTTGCGCAATAGCATTTGCTCAAATACTTCCAAGAGGGGTTTACATAGCAATGCACGGCAAAATATTTAGTCATGATAATGTCAGAAAGAATAAAGAAACACTTGAATTCGAAACAATTAAATAAAATATGTAATATATTTCTCTTGTGCAGCCAATCAAAGATTTGCTCAACAAAATCAAGTGGGATAAAAGGGAAAATCCAGAGCAATATTCAATTTTTTATTACGATAGAATTTTAAATAAATTAATAAAGATTCCTTACACAAAGATTAAAAGATTAGAAGGAAGCTTTATGGTTTTGGACAATGAAGAAGAATCAAATATACCTTTGCATAGGATTAAGAAAGTCATGAAAAATAATGTTGTTGTCTGGGAGAGGAAATGAGAAATTATATTAAAGGAGCTATAATAGGGAGTGCTATGTTATTAGGAGGCGTAGGAGGTTATTATTTTAGAGAATATTTTCCTCCAGTTACTATCTCAATTCAAAGATATTTTATTCCAGATTACAATAAAGATAGTTTTTATGCCAAAACAGGAAGTGCTACGGCAGGTGGATTATTTGGAGGATTAATTGGAATCATATTATCCGAATTTATAAGAGACAAAAAACCTGTGGAAAGAAAAAATGCAGCTTAACTATCAAGAACTTGGTTTTAAATGTGGGCTCGAGTGCCACCAGCAATTAGAAGGCAAAAAACTGTTTTGCAACTGCCCTACTTTGAATTCTGACAAAGAGCCAGACATTAAAGTTGAGAGAAAACTAAAAGCAGTTGCTGGCGAAACTGGCGATGTTGACATTGCGGCAGAATTTGAAATGCTAAAAAACAGGAAAATTATTTACCAAGGCAGTTCAGAAGATGTTTGCCTTATAGAAATTGATGAGTCACCTCCAAATCCAATAAATCAACAAGCGCTTGAAACAGCAATAAAAATTGCTTTGCTGCTTAATGCAAAAATTGTTGATGAAATCCAAGTAATGAGAAAAACTGTCGTTGACGGCAGCAATGTAAGCGGATTTCAGAGAACTGCTTTAGTTGCAATGGACGGCTTTATAGACACTTCTCTTGGCAAGGTGAAGATTCCAACAATCTGCTTGGAGGAGGAAGCAGCGCAAAAGCTGGAAGAAGGAAAGGATTTTGTAAAATACAGGCTTGACAGGCTTGGGATTCCATTAATAGAAATTGCCACAAGCGCTGACATAAAAAGCCCAGAGCACGCAAAGGAAGTTGCTGGGCATATTGGCATGATACTTAGAAGCGTTGAAGGTGTTAAAAGAGGACTTGGCACTATAAGGCAGGATGTTAACATATCAATCAGAGAGGGAGCAAGAACTGAAATAAAGGGCTTTCAGGACTTAAAAAGCATCCCAAAAGTCATTGAATATGAAGTGAAAAGGCAGCTTGAGGCAATAAAGCACGGAAAAAAGCTTGAAAGGGAAGTAAGAAAAGCAGAGCCGGATTTTACAACATCATTTTTACGCCCATTGCCAGGAGCAGCGCGCCTTTACCCAGAGACTGATTGTTTACCAGTTCAAATAGACAAAAAATACATTGAAAAATTAAAAAAATCATTGCCAAAATTATTAACTTATAAAGTAGAAGAATTTGAGAAAAAATACCAAATAACAAAAGAACTTGCTAAAGAATTGATTGAAAATGAAAATTTTGAACAATTTGTTGCAAAATTTGATAGAATTGAACCATCAACAATTGCAATCACATTAATCAATATTCCAAAAGAAATCAAGACAAGATTTAATCTTGATTCATCAAAATTGAAAAAAGAAGATTTTGAAGAGGTTTTAGGATACTTAAACCAAGGAAAAATAGCAAAGGAAGCAGTGATTGATTTATTAGTCAAAAAAATAAAGAATGAGAAAATAAATCTTGCGGAATTTGAAGCTGTTTCTGAGAAAGATTTGGAGAAGGAAATCAAGAAAATAATTGAGGAAAAGTCCGGATTGAATGCAAGCGCGTACATGGGCTTGATAATGGCGAAGCACAGGGGCAAAATTGATGGAAAGAAAGTTATGGAATTGCTGAAGAGGTTTGTTAAGTAACATTTATATTAAAATGCATTTTTCTTTGTTTTGGTGATTTTATGGCATTTGGCAAATTTGACAAGAATCTTGACAAAGAGATATTCTCTGAAACAATAAATTTTGAGACAACAAGAATAACAGTTGGAGTTTTCTCCTACAATGACGGCGAGAAGAAGCTGCAGGTTTCAAGAGAAAACATGTCGCAGAATGGTGAATGGAGTTTTGCGAAATTAGGAAGAATGTTTAAGGATGAAGCTGAAAAAGTGATTCCGGTTATGCAGAAAGCGCTGAAGCATATGTGATTACTTTAAATAAATAAACGCGCTGGGAATTTGTTAGGCTTACTTTATAAAGAGTTTAAACTCCAATCCTTTTTATTGAAAATTATATAGAGAGTTTTGAAAAACCCCCCAAAAATTCTGAATTTAAATTATTTTCTGGGAAAATTAATGCAAAATGTTTAACTGATTTCAGATTTGAAAACCCTAGTGGAATAAAATTCTCAGGTAGATTATGTCAAGGAGAAAAATTTCCAATTGGTCAGTATTATATAGAGGTAATTGATTTAAATACCGCCCTTGAAAGCCCAATAGTAATAAAATTTTATAAGAGAAGTCCCATAAGATGGTTATTTATTCTTTTAGTGATTGGTATACCTTTCTATTTAATTAGAAGGATTCACAATAGAAATAAACAAGAAAAGGAATTTAAGGAAAGATACGAAAGAGCAAATAAGATAGATAAAAAGATTAAGAAATTAGGACTAAGTGCTGAGGAACTTAAAGAATATATAAAAGATACAGCAAAAGAAAATTAACTACTATTCATAATTTTTTTGTTTCTTGAATTTTACAATTGCGCTAAGTCAAACTGCCTCCTTTTCGGCGTTTCATCAGAATATAAACGCGCCGGGGAGGATTCGAATTCGGGATGAAAGAGCAGGTACTCAATCATGCCCCCGGCCTAAAGGTTAGGAACCTTTCGCTCTATCCAAGCTGAGCTACCGGCGCAATAATAACAGTTATTTGAAGATATTTTAAAAACTTACTTATAACGACATATTTATAAAGTTCTCCAAGAATACTTTACATAGTGTTATCAAAAACATTTATATATAACCATTATAGTGCATTTTTCCCACAAAATGGAAGCTGAAATCTTAAAAGAAATTAAAGATGCTGAAAAAAGAGCAGATGAAATCATAGAAAGAGCCAAAAGGGAAAAAGAAGCAATTATCCAAGAAGCAATCAGGAATTCTACAAAACTATTTTCTGCAAAAGAAGAGGAAATAAGGAAAGCTCAAGAAAAAAAGATAATGGATTTCAGGGAAAAAGCCAAGCTGATAAAAGAAGAAAAATTAATAGATGGAAAAGCAGCAGTAAAGCAGTTAAATGCAAAAGCAGAAAAAAATATTGCAAAGGCAGCTGAGCTTGTCATGAAAAAATTCGAGGAGTCAGTATAATATGTTAAGACCGCATCAAATGAATAGTGTCATAATAACAGGCTCTAACAATATTCAGGAAACTGTCATTAAAGAGCTTCACAATCTAAAAATACTCCATATTGTAGAGCATTCAAAAAATGAATTGGCAGATATAGGCAAGCCATTGGAAAGCGCAGCCAAGCTTTCTGAAATTCTTGTTAAGGTTAGAGCCTTGATGGCAGCCTTAGGAATAAAGAAAGAAGATAATAGGTTTGAGATAAAAAAAGGCTCATTGGAAATAGAATCAACCACAAAAAAGATAACTCAGGAAGTAAGCATAAACCTTGATGAATTTAAAAAAATAGAGGAACAATCAACAAAAAATCAGGCTGCAAAGCAGGAGCTGGAAATTTTAAAAAGTATTGATATGCCTCTGGAATCTTTTACACCTTACAAAACATTGGCATATTTTACAGGCTATATTAACGATATAAATCTTTTGAAAGAGGAATTGGCAGAAATAACAGAAAGATTCATGTTTTTTGATAGTATTGCCAAAAAAAGTCCTTTTATAGTTTTGTTTATTGATGCAAAAAATAAAGAGCAAGCAAGCAACATCTTGAACAAGCATAAATTTTCTCCGGTGAATTTTGCAAATATAGGCAATTTAAAGGGAAATGCATCAGGCAATTTAAAAAAGCTGGAGGAATATACAAAAAAACTTCAGCAAAAAAAAGACTCTATCAAAAAAAATCTTGAGAAATTATCCATGGAATACCAAGGGTTTCTAATAGCAGCTGACGAGTTTTTAGATGAGCAGCTTGAAAAGGCACAAGCTCCATTAAAGTTTGCATCAACCCAAAGCAGTTTTCTCATTAAAGGGTGGATTCCAGCAGAGGAATTAAAGAATTCTATTGATAGGCTGAATAAAGCCAGCAAAAACAAAATATTTATCCATTTTGAACCGGCTAAAAAAGATGATAAAGTTCCTGTGAAGCTAAAAAATCCAATATTTGCAAAACCCTTTGAATTCTTTATTGACTTATACAGCATACCAACTTACAAGGAGATTGACCCAACTTTTTTTATATTCCTTACATTTCCAATCTTTTTTGGCGTAATGCTTGGCGACATTGGCTATGGCGCATTAAGCATTTTGTTATTCTTAGTATTAAAAAAGAAAATGCCAAAGGCAAAGAATTTCTTCAATATTCTGATTTTGGCTTCTTTCGTAACAATTTTGTTTGGATTTTTATTTGGCGAGTTTTTTGGCTACGAAATTACACACCCAATAATAAGCAGAGTGCATGACATGTTCACTTTGTTGTACATTGCAATTGGGATTGGGATTGTGCATGTAAATATAGGCTTAGCAATAGGTTTTATTAATGAGCTGAAATCCCATGGGTTAATGAAAGCAATATACGAAAAAGCATCTTGGTTTATCCTGCAAATCGGCATTGCTTTGCTTGCATTGTCTTATTTCGGCAAAATTTTAATATCGCCTTTGATAGGGGCTGGATTTTTGGGCTTGTCAATATTAATGCTGTTTAAAGGTGAAGGCATCAAGGGAATTATTGAATTGCCGAGCATATTGACTAACATAATGTCTTATGTGAGATTGATGGCTATTGGCTTGTCTTCGGTTGAGTTAGCTATTGTGATAAATGAGTCATCAAAGGAATTCTTCCATAAAGGAGGATTTTTTGTTTTGATAGGAGTTTTGATTTTAGTAATTGGGCATGCAATTAACATAATGCTTGGGTTGCTGGGAAGCTTCTTGCATTCATTAAGGCTTCATTATGTTGAGTTTTTTTCAAAGTTTTTCCATGGCGGCGCTAAAAAGTACCAGCCGTTTGGAGCAAAAGAATAGAAAATATAATGATAAAAAATATAACATTAAACAATTAAAAAATCAAAAAACACGAGAGCGACTTTTGTCAGCAAACTGATGAAAGGGAACCGCTTTTGTTGTTTTAATGAATCAATAGGTGAGGCAAAAATTAGTGGCAGACAATTTTTGCCGAGCACAAAATATTGTCGCAAAGCGACAGATGGAAAATTCAAATTAATAAATAAAAATAATTGATAAGGAGGTAAAAACAAAATGGCAGCAGACATATCAACTGGGTTAATAGCAATAGGTTCTGGGCTTGCAATTGGCTTAAGCGCGATTGCAGCTGCAATGGCAGAAAGCACAATAGGAGCAGCGGCAGTTGGGGCAATGGCTGAGAAGGAAGAGCTTTTTGGAAAAGGCTTGATACTTACTGTGATTCCAGAGACATTGGTTATATTTGGGCTAGTAATTGCTATATTGATATTAAACCTTGCAAAAGGCGGTTAAGCGAAAAATGGGCTTAGAGACAGTAAAAGATGAAATAATGAACAGTGCGAAAGAGCAGTCAAACTCTTCTATTTCAGAAGCTAGAAAAGAGGCTAATAGGATAATAAAAGAAGCAGAGAAAAAAATTGAAGATATGAAGGAAAAAAGCGAGGCAGAAACAAAAAAATTGATTGATACCATAAAAAGGCAGGAGTTAGCTTCTGCTGAGCTTGAAAACAAAAAAATACTTCTTGAAGCAAAGAAGCAGATTATTGAAAATGTATTTGCTGAATCAAGAAAAAAACTTGAAAATCTGGACGATAAAAGAAGAGAAGAAATATTAAAAAAATTGCTTGAAAAAGCAAAAAATGAAATTGAAGTGGCAAATATCTACTGCAATAAAAAAGATTCAAAGTTTTTAAAGGTATTTAATGTTGGAAATGTTGACATAATTGGCGGATTAATTGCAGAAAATAAGGAAAGAACAATAAGAGTTGATTATGGCTTTGAGACAATGCTGCAAAGCATAAAAGAAAATGAGTTGCAAAGCATAAGCAAAGTATTATTTGGTTAAAATGCTAAAAATACAAGAAAATAAAAAACTAAAGCTCGGATTTTACCCTTACACTTATGCAAGGACTGCTGTAATGAAGTCGCTGCTTTTCAAGAAAGAAGACTATCACAAAATGCTTAAAATGGGCTTTAGCGAGATTGCAAAATTCCTGCAGGACTCCCATTACAAAAAAGAAATTAATGCGCTGGCAACAGAGCATTCAGGAGGCGATTTATTAGAGTTGGCATTAAATAGAAACCTTGCAGAATCTTTTAAAAAATTGATTCGAATCTCGCCTTATGAGCTAGGATTGCTTATCGGAGAGTATGTAAAAAGAAAGGACATAGATGATATCAAAACAATAATAAGGGGCAAATTTACGAATGCAAATGAAAAGCTCATTTTGAATTCAATAACAGCAGCAGGAACATTAAGCTACGATTTTTTAGTTTCGCTTTTGAAAAAGGAGTCCATCGAGAATATTTTAAAAAGTAATACGATGGTTGATTTTGCTTTGTTTGCAAATGGATTAAATGATTTAAAAGAGAAAAACAGCTTGATTAGCATTGAAAATGCATTTGACAAATACTACTACAATAACCTAATACAATTCTCAAAGATTTTACCAAAAGAAGGGGCTTTATTCAGAAATTTTTTACAGAAAGAAGTTGAAATGTTAAACATATTAACATTGTTGAGGCTAAAAAAAGCAAAGCTTGGCAAAGAAGCTGTCAGAGATTTTATCATTTCAGGAAGCAGATTAAGCAACTCAAAAATAATGAGCATGGCAGAAGTCGATGACGTAGACGAACTCTCAAGGATTTTAGAAAAAACAGATTACAAAAATGTGATTGCAAAAGGAATTGATGAACACAAAAAAACTGGCTCATTAATAATGCTTGAGACGGAACTTTATAAATATCTGCTAAGGCAATCAATTTTGCTATTGCATCAGCACCCATTGTCAGTTGATGTAATACTTGGCTATATGTTCGCAAAAGACATAGAAGTTAGAAATTTGAAGATAATTGTAAAAGGAAAGCAGCTTGGATTAGACTATGAGTTTATAGAAAGCCAATTGGTGTTTTGAATGGTAAAAATCGCTGTTGTTGGTAGCAATGAATTTGTTGTAGGTTTTCAATTAGCTGGAGTAAGGGATATTTTTGAAGTGACAAGCAATTATTTTAATGAGCTTAAAAATTTTAAAAATAAAAAAGAAATTGGCGTTGTTGTAGTTGATGAAAAAATTATGGAAAATCTTGAGCCACATCAAAGGTTGGATATAGAAGCATCTGTTGACCCTGTATTTATTCCTGTGTCAACAAGAGCTGAGCAGGACAGCTTAAAAAGATTAATCAAAAAATCAATCGGAGTAGATTTGTGGAAATAAAGATGAAAAAAGGAGTTTTATTTAGGATTGCAGGCCCTGTTGTTGTAGCCAAAGGCATAAAGCCAAGGATGTATGATGTGTGCAGGGTTGGAAATGAAAACTTGATGGGAGAAGTAATTCAAATAGAAGGAGAAAAAACAAGAATTCAAGTTTATGAAGATACATCTGGAATAAAACCAGGTGAGCCAGTTGTTGATACAGGCGAGCCGTTAAAAGTTGAGCTTGGGCCAGGCATGCTTGGCAGCATTTATGATGGCATTCAAAGGCCTTTGCCTGTTCTTGTTAAGCAGATGGGTGATTTTATCAAAAGAGGAGTTGATGCGCCCGGATTAGATTATGCAAAAAAATGGGATTTTAAAGCAACTGTGAGAAATGGTGAGACCGTTTCTGCGGGACAAATTATTGGTGAAATTGAGGAAAATCCAGGCATTATCCACAAAGTTATGGTACCCCCAAACCAAAAAGGAAAAATTGCTGAAATCAAATCTGGAAAATTTTCTGTTAACGATATTATTGGAAAGCTTGATAACGGATTTGAATTAAAATTAAAGCATAACTGGCCTGTTAGAATTGCAAGACCTGTAATCACAAAGCTAAAGCCAGAAACTCCATTGATAACGGGACAGAGAATTTTTGATGCATTGTTTCCACTTGCAAAAGGAGGTGTGGCCGCTATACCTGGACCGTTTGGAGCTGGGAAAACAGTTTCTCAACATCAGCTTGCAAAATGGAGTGATGCAGATATTATTGTTTATGTTGGGTGTGGAGAAAGAGGAAATGAAATGACTGAAGTGCTTACAGAATTTCCAGAATTAATAGATCCAAGAAGCGGCAAACCGTTAATGAATCGAACAGTCTTGATTGCAAACACTTCAAATATGCCTGTTGCAGCAAGGGAAGCAAGCATTTATACAGGAATAACAATTGCAGAATATTATCGTGATATGGGCTATTCTGTTGCTTTAATGGCAGACTCAACATCAAGATGGGCAGAGGCAATGAGAGAAATTTCATCAAGATTAGAAGAGATGCCAGGTGAAGAAGGTTATCCTGCTTATCTGTCAACAAGATTAGCTCAATTTTATGAAAGGGCTGGCAGAGTTATTCCGCTTGGAACAAAAAAAGAGGGAAGCGTAAGTGTTATTGGCGCAATAAGTCCACCAGGTGGAGATTTTTCAGAACCTGTAACACAAAGCACATTAAGGGTTACAAAATGCTTTTGGGCATTGGATGCAAAATTAGCACAAAGAAGGCATTTCCCATCAATAAATTGGCTTACTTCTTATTCATTATACTTAAACACATTGCAGCCTTGGTATGAAAAACATGTTTCACCAGACTGGCACAATTTAGTTGGTGATATGATGAGCATATTGCAGGAAGAAGAAAAATTGCTTGAGATTGTGCAACTTGTCGGCTCTGATGCACTGCCTGAAAGACAACAATTAATTTTGCAAGTTGCTCGCTTAATAAGAGAGGTTTTATTGCAGCAAAATGCGTTCCATGAAATAGACACTTATTGTGATTTGAAAAAAACATATCAGATTATGAAATCCATAACTCATTTTTCAAAACTTGCAAATACAGCCCTTGATTCTGGAATGAGAGTGCAGCAGATATTGGCAACAAAATCAAAAGATAGGCTAAACGAAGTAAAGTTTGTAAAGGACTATGGAAGTTTGCTTGATGAGTTAAATAAGCAGATGGAGAAAGAGTTGAGGGTTTAGAATGAAAGAAGAAGTTAAAAAATGGCTTAAATTTGCAAAAGAAGATTACGTTACTGCAGTAATGCGTCCAGTGCGCGTAAGCAATGCGAAAGGTTTTAGGCTCTAACGGAAGCGTATTGAGACCTAATTAACTCGGTTTATACGCTGATACCGAGCTTCGCAAGATTGCAAAAATATTTAATTTTATTTTCAATGAAAAAAGAAATTTCATATAGAGAAAAAAGATATAAGGAAAAAATAGATTATGCAAGAGACAGGATCTCTGATTTAGAAGACTGGCTTTATGCAGAAGACATAAAAGAAAGAAAAACTTTTTTTGCCTCTGAAAAATCATTTCAAGAAGTTGTGGAATGCTTAGCTGATATTTTTTCCATGATTCTTTCAGATTTAAATTTAATTGTGAATGATGATTATTCAAATATAGAGAAATTAAAAGAAAAGAAGATTTTAAGTGAAGAAAATGCAGGTGTCTGTATTGAAGCAAATGGATTGAGGAATAGGGTAGTACATAGATACAATAATATAGATGAAAAAAGGTTTATTGAAAGTAGTAAGGAATTAATTCCAAAACTTGTCAAAATTCTTGACTATATCAAAGTTTATTTAAAAAATTTTAAAAATGGATAATGATATTCTAACCAATCTAAAAAAGGATTTAGAAGAAATAAAGGATGATGTATTTGCTATTTTAATTTATGGTTCATATGCTGTAGGGGATGCTAATATAAGAAGTGATGTAGATGTGTGTGTTGTATTAAAAAATAATGATAAAGAAAGAATAAACAATATTTACAGAAAAATTTTAAGAATATCTGCAAAAAATGAAAAATATGATATTAAAATATTTGAGCAGATGCCACTTTTCATGAAAAATCAAGTAATAAAAAATGGCAATGTTATTTATACAAAAGATAAAGCAGGGCTTGAGGAGTATTTTTATTTTTTCAGGAAATTGTGGCAGGATCAAAGCGTAAATTGGGTTGAAGGTTTAAGATGAAAATTAACAAGAAAGTCTTGGTCATTAAAAATATTTCACGAGAAGGCTTAGGTTTATTTGAAGAAGTTTTAAGAAAAGAAAATATTAAATTTGATTTAGGCGAAGAAGAATTTCCTCAACCAAATGGATATTCTGCAGTTTTTGTTTTTGGTGGCCCAGATAGTGCTAATGATAAAACTTCAAAAATGCAGGATGAACTTAAAAGAATTAAAGAAACAATTAAAGCTGGAATTCCTTATTTTGGAGTTTGCTTAGGAATGCAAACATTAGTAAAAGCTAATGGAGGAGAAGTTTATAAAAATACAATAAAGGAAATTGGTTTTAGAGCTCCTGATGGAAATTATTTTGAGATTGATTTAGCAAATGAAGGAAAAAAAGATCCAATCTTTAGAGGAATTACATCTCCATTGAAAATTTTTCATCTACATGGAGAAACTGTGAGTTTAAGAAATGGCATGAGTTTATTGGCCACAGGAAGACATTGTAGAAATCAAGTTGTTAAAGTTGGAAAAACTGCGTATGGATTTCAAGGTCATTTAGAATTAAATAAACAGACACTAGAAAAATGGATAAAAGAGGATTCTGATTTAAATTCGATTAGTGCATCTCATTTAAGATCTGATTTTAAAAAATTAAAAGCCGAATATCAAAATAATGGAAGAATAATTTTGACTAACTTTTTGAAAATTGCAGGATTAATATAAATTCAAAAATGAAAGAATACAAAACAATCACAAGAGTTGCTGGGCCTTTGATTTTTGTAGAGAAAACAGATCCGGTTGGATATGCTGATATTGTAAGGATAGCCTTGTCAAATGGCGATATAAAAAACGGGCAGGTTTTGGATACAAGCGATGACATTGTTGTTGTGCAGATATTTGAGGGAACTGCCGGAATTGATGTTGACAGCAGAGTCAAATTTCTAGGAAGCACTTTAAAGCTGAAT
>JAGVYA010000032.1 GCA_018303505.1 Candidatus Woesearchaeota archaeon | reverse complement strand
AGACTTGATATTGGATGCTGTGCCCTGCTCCTGAGCCAGATGATTAATTATTTTGTTCAAGTCATAATCCTGAGGAACGTAAACGCTAACTAATTCTGTATGCCTGCCTCTAAAATTTTCCAGTCCCTTGATGAATTTCTTTAAATGAAATCTTTGAGCTTCTGTCAGCGCCATAATATATCAGAAATTTCAAAGGTTTATAAAGATTAGCAGAAAATCAGTTTTATCGATACATTTAAATGTCGAAAAATAAGAATTTTGGATAAAATCAAACTAATTAAAAATCTTGATTCTATTTTATTTCTACATTTTAAATCACCTCAAACATTGTCTCAACTGCCAAATTATTATTTATGGTTTCTAATATATACTTTATTATAGCACTGGACATTTCTGTGTGAAATATTTAAACCCAAAATCATTTACGCAGTTTCGGCTAGATAAAGCTTGGTGATTTAAATGTATAACATTTATAATAAAATAGAATTTAATGAAGATTTAGCTAAATTAGTGAGTTATTTGACATTTGATGGACATTTGGCAGAAGACTTAAAATGTTTTTACTTATGTTCTAAAAATAAAGAAACTTTGTCGGATTTTGAAAATTTAGTGTATAATAAGTTTAAGATTAAAGGAAGATTAGAAAAAGGAATGGGTCATGGAGAGACTTATAAATATAGAGTATTTAATAGGCAAATATCCAAATTTTTTGAAGAAATTGGAGTTCCAAGAGGGGATAAGGTTACTAAATCTTTTTTAATACCAAAATGGATTAGACTTAATCAAGAGCTATCTAGGGCATACTTAAGAACTGCTTTTGACTGTTAAGGGAGCATATGGTTTGAAAAACAGCCAAAAATAAGATTTGGTATTTATAAAACAGAAGAAAATTTAGATAATGGATTAAAATTATTGAAAGAAATAAAATCAATGTTGAATGTATTTAATATAAATTCTAGCGAAACTTGGCAAATTGAAGGTAATTTAAGAAAAGACGGAAAAATTACTAAAGGATTATATTTTAAAATTAAGCAGAGCAGTTTAGGACAATTCGCTAAAGAAATAGGCTTTAACGATAGATTTAAAAATGAAAGATTAATCCTCATAGGTGGGGCTAAAGATAGTTACCCAAGCATGGGTCTTTAAAAAGCATGAAGCTGTGGGGTAGCTTGGACACATCCTTTCCGCTTTGGGACAACCGCGAAATCGGTTGACGCTTTGCGAGGCATAAAGCCTCAAGAACTCACTTCGTTCGCAGAGTTGACATAAAAGCGGACGACCCCGGTTCAAATACTTAAACGAACTTTTTCGTTGTTGAAACTCCGGGCAGCCCCATTTAGGAAAATGAAAACGGAAGAAAAATCGGGTTTAGGCTCTGTCAAAAGGTTCGGAGCAAGGTACGGAAGAAAGCTTAAGCTTAAATTTTCTAAAATAGAAATTGAGCAGAGAAAGCTGCATAAGTGCCCTTACTGCAACAAAACAGCTGTAAAGAGAATGGCTGTTGGGATATGGAACTGCAAAAAGTGCAATGCCAAGTTCACAGGCAAGGCATATTCTATTTCAAAGAAGATAATAATAAAAGAAATAGCAGAAACTGCGCAAGAGGAGCCATTAGCTATAAAAGAAGAAACTGAAGAAGCTAATCAGGCTTTAGAGGAGGCATAATGGCAGAATACAAATGTTTTGACTGCAATAAGAAAGTAGCAATGGACTATTTGAGAAAAAGGATTAGATGCCCATACTGCGGGAGCAAGATACTATTCAAGCCCAGAAGCGTAAATACAGAAGTAAAAGCAAGATAAAAAATGGAAGTTTCAAAAGAGACAGAGCAAAAGATAGGCCAACTGCAGATGTTTGAGCAGAGCCTTCAGAGTTTTCTAGGGCAAAAGCAGCAATTTCAAGTCCAGCTTGTTGAGGTTGAGTCAGCTTTGAACGAGCTTGACAATACTGAAAAAGCATACAAGATTGTTGGGAACATTATGGTCGAAACTGATAAGAATGAATTGAAAGCAGAGCTGCAGTCAAAGAAGGAAATGCTTGAATTAAGAATAAAGACAATGGAGAAACAGGAAGCCCAAGTGAGGGAAAAGGCTTCAAAATTACAGTCAGAAATTCTAAATAAAATAAAAAAGGAAGATTGAACATGAAAATGACAGAGCAAATAAGCCAGCTAACTGTTGTAAACAGCTTGAATGAGATAAAGGAAGATGCTACTGCCCCTAGAAATGTAAGAACAAAAATAGAGTCTGTTGTCAATACTTTAAAAGAAGACACCGAATTGTCAATAAAAGTCAATAAGGCATTAAGTGAACTTGATCAGATTGCCAATGACGTTAACCTGCAGGCTTATACAAGGACGCAGATATGGAACATCATGAGCATGCTTGAGAAATTATGATGAAATTAAATGAAATATGCTCATTTAATAAAACTGACTGTCTTTTCTCATGAAAATGAAAATAGCCAATCTATTTTAGGCGCTTTCTTAATGTTTTTTCCTTTTAATATTGAAGACAATAAAGTTGCCTTTAAGAAAACAAATGCCGATGGGTTTAATGAAAGTAAAATAGGAGTATTTGAAGCTGCATTGGCAAACAATGGGCTTATAAACCAATTTCTTAAGAATTTATTGAATAATCTGGATGAAAACCAAAAAAATATGATACTTTCTCAGCTTGAATCAAGGCTGGATAAAAATCTTGATTTATTTTTTAGGTTTGACAAAGACTCATGGATAAATGAAAAAAAATTAATTTTAACTGACTCTGGCAAATGCTTCCATTTAAAAATTAGTGTAGCTGCTTTTCCAAAGAAAAGGGAAATAGCTTTAAATTTAATCAAAGATTTGTTTTCAGAAAAATGAAACCTAAAAGCTTTAAATATAGCTTTAAATTGCATCCAGATATTGACAGAATAACAAGGGAAGAGAGAGTTTATCAATAATTTTTTTATATTTTTTAAAATATCTGTGTCAAAATAGAACAATGCGTTAGGAGAGCCAAAATTACATTAACAAAAACATCAACTTTATATTCAATAAAAAATCAATTAAAACCAATATTGAAAAATAAAAATTTAAAATATAAAATGCCAAAAGTAAAAATTGCCCCTTCAATTTTGTCAGCTGACTTGTCAAGGGTTAATAAAGAGATAAAAGATGTTGAGAAGCATGCTGATTTGATCCATGTTGACATTATGGATGGCATTTTTGTTCCTGCTGCAACAGTTGACTCAAACTTTATAAAAACAATCAAAACAAAAGTGCCGCTTGATGTTCACTTGATGGTGCATGAGCCAAGCAATTCTTATATAAAAGGCTTTATAGATGCAGGGGCTAATTCCATAACAATACATGAGGAGGCTTGCAAAAATCCTTCAAAACAAATTAATTTCATAAAGAAAAATAAAGTAAAAGCTGCTATCTCTATAAAACCAAAAACACCATTATATAGAATTGAAAAATACCTTAATATGGTCGGTATGGTGCTGATAATGACAGTTGAGCCTGGCTATGCTGGACAAAAGTTTATTGCTTTAACAATGTCAAAAGTTAAAGAATTAAGAAAGCTTAAGCCAAAGCTCGATATTGAGGTTGATGGGGGCATCAATCCATTAACTGCAAGAATTGCCTTTGAAGCAGGCGCAAACATATTTGTAGCAGGCACTTTCATATTTGGAAAAAAAGATAGAGCAGCTGCGATAAAAGAGATATCGAGCACTTTAAAATAAAATGATTTGGGTGATTTATTCACTGATTAGCGCTTTTAGCTGGGCTACTGCTGACGCTTTTACAAAGAGAATTTCATCGAGCATTGATGATTACATAATAACTTTGTCCAGATTTTTGTACAGCAGCCCTTTTGTTTTGATATTGTTGTTTTTTATACCCATCCCAAAATTAGACGGCCTTTTCTGGCTTGTTCTGTCCATTGCTTTGCTGATTGAAGCAATTGCTTGGATTTTATATGTAAAAGCAATAAGAAATTCTAATTTGTCGCTTGTTGCGCCGTTGTTGTCTTTGACACCAGTTTTCTTGGTCTTTACAAGTTTTATGATATTGGGGGAACTGCCTACAATAGTGGGCTTCTTTGGAATTTTGCTTGTGGTCATTGGAGCTTACATTTTAAATATAAAAGATATTAAGAGGGGCGTCATAGAGCCATTTAAATCCGTACTTAAAGAAAAAGGTTGTGTTTATATGATAATTGCTGCTTTTCTGTTTAGTATAACATCCAACTTAGGAAAAATTTTGGTTCAGAAATCATCGCCGTTATTCTTTAGCGCAATCTACTTGCCCCTGCTTGCAATATCCTTTATCATAATAGCTTTTTTTGTATCAAGGAAGAAAATAACGCAATTAAAATCGGATTTTAAGAGTTTCTTTTTCATTGGTCTGTTTTTTGGTTTAATGACAATATTCCATATGCTGGCTATAAGGATGGTTATAGTCCCGTATATGATTTCGATAAAAAGAACAAGCTCGATATTTTCGGTTTTGTACGGTTATTTTTTGTTTAAGGAAAAAGGTATCAAAGAAAGGTCTATAGGGGCTGTTATTATGCTGATTGGAGCCGGTTTGATAATCTTATTTTAAAAACAGAATATTTAAATAAAAAATGATGATAACTGTAAAAAGCGATAAAGTGCTAAAATGAAGCAGAAGATAATAGACCCATGGGGCTCTGGCTTGTTAGAGGACTATAAGAAAATTGTAAAAGACTTTGGATTAGAGCTCTTTGACCCTAAGCTGCTTCCAAATCCAAATAGGATAATGAGGAGAGGCGTAGTTTTTGCAGGCAGGGATTTAAAAGTGATAGCTGACGCCATAAAAAGCAAGAAGAAATACTATGTTCTCAGCGGAATAATGCCTTCATCCGAAAAAATCCATTTTGGCACAAAGATGGTTGTTGAAAACATTAGGTATTTTCAAGAGCATGGAGCTGAAACTTACATATTAGTAGCTGATTTGGAGGCAGCTTCGACAAGAGGGGTAACTTTAGAAGAATCGAGGGGAAGAGCTCTTGACTTTCACATCCCAGCTTATGTCGCACTTGGATTGGATGCCAAGAAAACAACATTCTACTTCCAGTCAGAAAATAAGGAAGTTATGAACAATGCGTACGAGTTTGCAAAGAAAATCACCCTCAACGAGTTTGAGGCGATTTATGGAAATGCCGACCCTGGAAAGATAATGGCTGCAATGACGCAAGTTGCTGATATCCTTTATCCACAGTTCAAAGAAAGAATGCCCGGCATTATCCCTGTGGGCATTGATCAAGATCCCCATATCAGGCTAACAAGGGACATAATTAGGAGATTTAAGGATAGAAAATACTTTTTGCCTTCAGCATTGTATAACAAGTATACACCTTCCCTTGACGGCGACATTAAGATGAGCAAGTCAAAGCCAGAAAGCTGTATAGAATTGCCAGAAGACATAAAATTTGTTAAGAGAAAAATCAAGAATGCTTTATCTGGCGGAAGAGATACTTTAGAAGAACACAGAAAGCTTGGCGCAATTGTAGAAAGAGACATGGTTTTTGAATTAATGAAGCAGCATTTAGTTGAAGACGATAAAGAGCTTAATAAAATATATAATGAATACAAATCAGGCAAAATAACAAGCGGCGAACTGAAAGAGATTGCTTGCAATAAAATGGAAGATTTCATGGACAATTTTGTCAAAGGCATTGAGCAGGCAAGAAAGCATATAAGCAAGCTTAATTTCGTTAAGTTTAAATAAAAGTAAAATAAAGATATAGATTCAATAAAATAAAACTCAATAACTATTGAACATTAACGAAAATGTCAAAAATTATATAAATTTTTGAGCATTCCCGAAAATAATACATTATTTTCGATAATTCAATAAAAATACATAAAAAATTTAAAAAAATCAAAAAAGAGGTTGAGATTATGCATCACAAGGAATTCAACATAGCTCCTTTGTCAGGAGGCTATATGATTACAAGCATTGTTGGCTTTTTGATTTCTGCTTTTTACATCCTTCCAAACTCAAAAACATGGGGCTTTACCTTTGTTTTGTTTTTTACTTTGATGTTTGTCGCTTCTCTGATATCAATGACTTATGCTCCAAGCGACTGGCCATTAAAGATGGATATGGCAGAAACTCGAAGAGTTTCTGAGCATGCTCAAAAATCCTCGATTTTTGACAAAAAGAGAATATAAAAGATGGAATACACTGAAGTATTGCTTAGGTTGGTTCTTGCAGTTTTAGCTGGTGGCTTGATTGGACTGGAAAGAGAGGTTGTTCACAAGCCTGCTGGCGTTAGAACGCACATGCTTGTTTGCCTTGGCTCTGCTTTGTTTGTGTTAGTAACTCTTGAAACCTTGCCAAATGAAGCAGCCAGAATAATTGCAGGCATAGCAACAGGCATTGGCTTTCTGGGAGCAGGCACAATTTTCAAGTCCAAAGACGAAGTTCATGGCTTGACAACAGCAGCATCAGTCTGGGCAGTTTCTGGAGTTGGAATTGCAATCGGCTTGGGATACTACCTAATGACAATAATTGCGGTTGTTTTAGTATTGATAGTACTGCAGTTGAATAAACCGGAGTTTTTTAAGAGGTTGTGAAAAATTAAAGCTTTCTTTTAACTTCGTTATGATTATTAACCCAAAGGTTTAAATACTAGTTTTAAGTTAATAATATTAACATGGCTGAAAAAGAAATTATAGAAAAAAATCTGAAAGAGTATCTTGAGATAGCCGACTACTCATTTAGCAAAAAGAAATTTAATTCTGCTGTAATACTTTACTACAAAGCTTTAGTTGAAATTTGCGACCTTGAATTATTAAGAAAGTTAAATAAAATAGGAGCAAATCATGCAGAAAGATTTGAGTTATTGAAGATGCATTCTTCATCTTTATATAACATAGCTTCGAAGTTATTCAGATTCTACAGAGATTCTTACAGCAAAGAAATTAGTGAGACAATAGCCAAACTTGTAAGGGAAGAGGTAGAAAATGCAAAAAGAATTATCTCTAGCAATAAAAAAGATTAGTCAGTGGATTATAAGAAATAATATAGTGGATGTCATATTATTTGGATCTTCTATAAGAGGAAACCTAAGCCCCCGCGATGTAGATCTTTGCATAATAATCAAAGACGATTACGAGAAAAAAAGCCTAGATTTAGTGGATTCGTTAGGCAAATTAACAGATAATTTTAAGCTGAAATTTCATATAAATATTTTAATGTCAAGTTCCTTTATATCTGGGAATACTCCTGCAAAAACACTCCTAAATGAAGGGCGCAGTATTAAGCACAATAAAAGTTTTTCTTCTGTTTTTGGATTTGAGAATAAGAGCTTATTTGTTTATACACTAAATTATTTTTCACCCTCAAAAAGGGTTAGATTTCATTATCTATTGAAAGGACGATATGGTTCAAAAGGCATGCTAAACGAAGCTCAAGGCAAGTTTCTAGGAGCAGGCTCAATTCTAGTTCCAACAGAAAAAGAAGATTTGCTTAAGGCAATATTTGACAAATGGGATGTCAAGTATAAAATTAACAGAGTTTTGATTAGTTAATATAATTAACTAAAAAGAATTTTTAGTGGTTTATAGTTAATATTATTAACTAAAGTTATATTATATTTAAATAATTTTTAATCGTTGATTTTACAGTTGAACAAGATGGAGTTTTTTAAGAGGTTGTGAAAAATTACAAAAGAAAATAAAAAAGACGAACATAAAAATTTTGTAGTAATTGATCCAAAATTGATTAAAAATCTACTAAAACTTCCTAAACCTATAGGCATGAAAATTATAGAGAGAGTTAATTATAAGATGAATTTACAGAAAGATAATGTGCTAAAGCAAGCTTTTGAAGAAAAACTTTTTACAGAGCAGGAGTATAACCAAAAATATAAAGATATGTTTTATGATGATTATGGAAGTGATAGCTTTATTCAATATATTAATGCAGTAATGAATGCTAAAATAGATTTTTTTGTTACAGAAAATGAAAGACTGTTAAGAAAAAAGGAAGAACTTAAAAAAAGATTTGGCTTGGAAATTGCCAGCCCAAAAGATATTCTCCAAAAATTAGATTAAATTAACTAAAAAATTTTAATGATAATTTATTATATATTTTCAGTTTACTCTAAATCTCAAACACTTTCTTCTCTTTCGGCAAAGCAGTTGGAGCAGAGCCGCCATGCCAGCTAAACCTTGGCCTTACCCTTATTGGATAAAGCTTTTCATTTAAGTCGTCAAATACAATTGCAGCTCCTTCCTCTGAAGGCAGTAAATTAAGCTGCTTATCCAAGCCTTCCCTCATATAGCTTTGCATCAAGCCTCCTAAAGATTGCACATCTATATTTGCAGTAATCCTATGGGCAATGACAATATCTGATTGCGTAATAACATCAGTATGAATCTTGCCAGGCTGCTGCGACGCCAATACAAGAGAAATTCCAGGCTGCCTTCCTTCCCTAATCACAGTTATCAAAGGAGCTGTTGCAGGAGTTTTGCCTTTATTCGGCAAAAACTCATGCGCCTCATCAATAATAAGCCAAACAATAGGCTCTTTCTTCTTTTCTGTTTCCTCTTCAAAAAAATGAATCTCTTCGCTTATTGCAGCTTCTTCTTCTGCTCTTCTTGAAACCATTCTTTGCACAAATAATTTCTGAGCAACTAAGCCAATAACTAATCCTCTTAGATTTTCAGCACCAGCTGTTGTTGCATAAGCGCTGACATCAAGAATAGTTATTTGTCCAGGAATTACTAAATCCTCTATTAAGGTACCTTCTCTACTAAACAAACCCCATTTCTCAGCAACTAAGAAGCGGTTTTCAACAGCATCTTTTACACTTTGCTCTGTCCTGTCATCAGCATGTACAGCTTTTACAATGTCGTCAATGCCATACTCATTTTTTTCTTCTTTCAGATTATTTATGATCCTCTCAATCAAAATACCAATCGGCTCTGTTACTGAAACATTGAAAATCATGCACCATTCCTCTGCATTTATCTCGCTTGTCTTGATTGAAAATGGAAAATCTGTAGGTATGCCCTTTTCCTTATATTCTTCATAAAAACCAATTGGTGTGAAAATCTGCACATTTATGCCTTTGCTTTCAAGCTCCCATTCGTCAAGCAGTTCTTTTTCCTTGTTGTTTGGGTATTTCATAGTCCAGTAAATTCCCATTGTGTCAAGCATTACAACAGCAAGATTTTTTTTAATTTCGTCTTCTAAGTCATAAATGCCCTCTGCAATAACACCCATGCTATAGCTCTTTCCGGATCCGCGCTTACCAACAATAAAAACTACATGGCTTTTAGAAACATCAAGATAGACCTTATTCGACAATGAAACAGTCTGTCCCATCTTGACATAGTGCTTGCCAATGAAGATTGAGCCTTGCGTGCCATATTTTTCCTTATCAGCATCACTCCTGCCTATAAGAATGTCATACATAAGATACAACCCTTGTATTATATTATAAATGCTTTTATTGAAACTTATTAGTAATAAAAATTTCTATTTATATTAGAAAGGTTTATTTATTACCTTAATTATGCCTTGCAAGAGTTCTTATGGACGATAAAACTCAGAGAGAGAGACTAGAGCAAGAACTAAGGTTCCTTAAAGAGAGCTTTGAAGCTGATGTTATAAGCAGAGAGGAGTATGAAAAAGGCAAGGACAGGATTGAGAAAAAACTAAAAGAGATAAAGCTTGTAGAAAAAGAACAAATTAATGAAGAAACAAAAAAAGAAAAGCCGGAAAAGCAGGAAAAAATAGAAGAAACAAAGGATGTTGAGGCAATAGAGTCCAAAGAAGGAAAAAAAATAAAACTAAATGTAATACAAGACGAAACTTTTGAAGAGCAGCAGCAGGAACAAATTCAAGTAACTGAACAAAAAGAATCGCCAGAAGCTCAAGAGCCGAAAATAGAAATTAAAGAGGATAAAAATGAAGGCAAATTCTTTAAATATGCCATTGTTTTTATTGTTTTGGCGCTTATCATATTTTTTTCATATTCTTTATTGAAACCCACGAAAATCATAGATTTTCGGGGCACAGAAAATCAGACGAATGTGAGCGAGTTCGACGAGCTCACTCGCATCTCACAGGATTTTCTCGTGAATAAGAAAGAAGCCCAAGAAAAAATAATGCCATCAAAATTTGTTGCCGCATGCAATTCTGGCGACGACTGCAAGCAAGAAGGAAAAATCGGGATTTGCGTAGCGCCTGGAACAAAAGATGCAAAGTGCGAATTTAAAGTATCAAAATCAAACATTGTTGTTTTGAATGACAGGAAGAATTGCTTTAATTGCGATACTCAAAGAGTATTAGGCATTCTGGAAAGCTGGCTTGGAGCAATAAGTGTAAAAGAAATTGATTACAATACGGAAAAAGGCAAAGAATTGGCAGAAAAATTTAATGCAAAAATGCTGCCTATGTATATTTTAGATGAAAACATAACAAAAAAACCGAGTTTCGAGCAGATTAAGCAAACAATTATGAAGAAAGACAATAGCTATATTTTAAGCGAAGATGCAGCTGGCTCCACATTTTATTTTAAAAGGGATAACATTGCAAACAAGATTGAATTATTCGTCATTGCAGGAGACGAAGCTGCCATAAAGGCAGAAAACAATCTAAAGGAATTTTTGGATGCTTTTGCAGAAGCAAAATTTGAAAAACACTTTTCGAATGACAAGCTTGCGCAAGAACTCGGCATTAAAACTTTTCCAACATTCCTAATCAACAACAAAGTAAGATTCAGCGGCATAAATTCAGCAGAAACAATAAAGGAAAACTTCTGCAGGCTGAACAAATTAAAAGAGTGCGAGAAAAATTTGTCGAAGAGTTTGGTTTAACACTCAGAGTTTTCTTATATCCTCTAACATTTTTTGGATTTCTACTTCAGTTATCGGCTTATCTGAAAATTTTAAGGTTACACTTCTTTTGTATCCATAAAACTGCTCCATCTTGCCAATCACTTCTTCAAGCAAATTTTCAATATCACCAAACATGACTCTTGGATGCTGGGAAGTTTTGTCCTCAAACATTTCTCTAAGAAACAAATAAGCTGTTTCAAGAATCGGCAGCATTTTCAAGGTTTTTTCTGGCTGCAACAATCCATTTTGAGCAGCATGAATGATAGATTCTTCGAAGTAATCCAATGCATTTATCATTTCATTCCCGCTTGGATAAATTCTTACTTTTCCCAAGTATTTTTTTCCTAATTCTTTAGACAAAGTAATGAAGCCAACCGTAAGTGCCATGTCTTCGCTTACCATATCTGCAAGTCGGTCGCTCAATTTTTTTGATGTACCTTCTGAATTAACATCACTAAATATTTTTTTGATTGCATAGCCGCATCCTGCTAAAATCACAGCATTAATGAGGTCTTCCTTTTTTGGTCCTCTGTAAACAATATCTTTAAAAAAGTGTGCAGCAGAATTGGTTGTGATTACAGTTGTACCGAAATACAAAATTGAGCGTATTGGATGTTTTTCAATGTATATATCTAAATTATCCAAAAAACCATATACTTTGTCCAATCCTGTTTCTATTAATCCATCTAAACACTTTGGCGTTTTCATCTCTACAGACCATTGAAGAATTCCCCTTTTTAAAATTAAAATATTAAAACAAAATTCTAGTTCAGCTCATTCACAGTCAATAAATTGACCCTTGTTTCGTTCTGCTTGACTTTTGAGTCCATTCCTATCAAAAACTTGACATTGCTTTCTTCTGCAGCTTTTACAATTTCTCTTTCAATGCTGCCGTCAAATACAACAGCATGGGCGTTGCTTATGCTTTTTAAAGCAGTTTGTATCTCGCTTATTGGAACTTTTCCAAGCACAGAAAGCTTGTTATCAAGTATCTCTGCGCCTCTTGTGCCAATCAAGTCTTCAAGCATTGACCTAAATGCATTTTTTTCCTCATTTGAAATTTGAACTCGCCTTATGTTAGGCATAGGCTGGTATGGCCTGTGCATCGGCCTTTGGAATTGCTGCTGTGGCTGGCTATGCTGCTGTCTTTTGACAAGCTCCATAGAGGTTCTCTCTGGCTCTCTTGAAAGCTCAAGCTTTGCCTGCTCCCCTGAAATTCTGCTCCTCAATGCCTTATGTATCTCTTTTTTTGTTATTTCTTCCACTTCTTTTCCATCAGAGGCTTTTGTGACAAAATCTATATCAGCAACTGATGTTAATTCCTTTATTATCAAGTTGCCGCCTCTGTCGCCATCTACAAAAACAGTCACAACCTTTTTCTGGCACAATTCTATGATTGTTTCAGGCACAGAAGTCCCGTTAATTGCAATAGCATTCTTAAAGCCGTGCTTTAATAAGTTCAATACATCTGCTCTGCCTTCAACAACTATTATTTCATCACTCTCGTTAATTGCTGGGCCTGCTGGCAGTCTGTCCTTTCCATATTCGACAATTTCCATTACCCTTACAGATGCAGTTACTTCATCTGCAAGCTCTTGAGAGTCCGGCATTGTCTGCTCCATCATTTTCTTGAGCAATTCCTTTGCCCTTTCAACCACCATGCTTCTCTTGCTTATTCTTACGTCTTCTATATTCACGACATCAAGCTTGGCATTGCATGGCCCGATTCTTTGTATTATTTCCAAAGCTGCTGCAACTATGGACGTTTCTGCCTTGTCCAAAGAAGAAGGAATTATGATTGTGCCTTTTGTTTTTCCTGATCTTGTTTCTGTATTAACTTCTATCCTTCCAATTCTGCCGGATTTTTGAAGCTCCCTAAGCTCAAGATCTGCTCCCAAAAGCCCTTCAGTTTGCCCAAAGATAGCTCCAATTACATCCGGTCTGTCAACTATGCCTTCAATTTCTATGTTTGTATGAATAATGTACTTTGCTGCTACAGGGCTTATCTTACCCATTTTAATCCACCCTCCACTTTTATAGAAGAAGCTATTTAATCAATAAATCCACTAAATCAATATGATGGATTGATGAACATAACAGCTTCCTCTGTTGAAACATTTAGAACAAGTTATCTTAAATTAGATTTACTTACTCTTTATCTACTATTTCAAATCAATAATAATGAATGATAATGATGAACTTGTTCTAATGCTTTTTAATCATAAGTTTGCAGCCCGTAACACTAACCCCAAAGCTCATAGCTTGAATTTATCGTGAGCTCCATTTGGTACTCTCGTGACGGGCCTTTAATTTAGTAAGATAAAGAAGTATATAAATGTTTGTTTGATGAGGCAATTCCAAGTTAAGTGTCAAAACACGTAAATAACCTTCTTCTTCAAAAATTTTCGGACGCGGGCAGCTTTAGCTGCCTTTGTCCGGAGCGTGTAA
>JAGVYA010000077.1 GCA_018303505.1 Candidatus Woesearchaeota archaeon | reverse complement strand
GAGACAAAAGAGCAGAAAACATTGCTTAACTATGCGGCATAGCTAAGCCGCGACGCTACGGGTTGAGCGCAAAGCGAAACCCGTGGTAGTTCACAAAATAAAGTATAGAATACATGAATCTTCTCTAAATGTGGGGAAATCTCTTTAAAAAAGGATTCCAAGAAATCATAAGAAGTCTTACAATTCTTTATATCATTAAAGCAATAAAACTGTAAATCATTTTCACATATCAGATATTTGCTTGAACTCTTTATGGCTTTGATATACTGCTCTTTGAATTTGATGTAATCTGCGACTTTCACAGCTATCCCTATTACAGATTCAAAATGACCCTTGGTTCTATCTGTTTTAACAACATCTCTTACAAAACTTCTTGAATCTATGCCAACTATACTTACCATAAAGCATATGACTAGGGGGGAATATATATTCTTTTCTATCTATTCTACGGATTAAAATTGTCCCCTATCAGTTCGTGCCACTAAAATTTAATTGCGTATAACCCTTGTTAAATGCCTTTTGAGTTACGAAGTTCTCAAAAGTTTCGTCCGAAAAGTTCGAAAACCCGCCGTACGTAAATCCCCGTTGTCGCCGTAGTTATTTTCGTAGTATTTTATTTATGTTCTTAAAAAAGAATGAAGCATTGTCAAATGATTCTTTAGCTGGCTCTCGGTTAGCTTGTGGTAATTTTTGATATGTGAATCTTCCTCTCTTTCCTTTTTCTTTTGAGAAGATTCCTAATAGTTCTTCTGCTCGTACTACTATTTTCTGATAGATTTTGAGCAACTCAACATCAAGTTTTCCAGTTTTAACAAGATACCTCTCAAAAGCCTCAAGTGTTTTCTTATGAACTTCTGGGGCATCTGTTTTTATTCCTATTTTGATTAAACTTGCCTTAGCGGAATAAAAAATACTATAATAAGAATGACTGATAACACTGCTATAAAAAGTAAATTCTTTTTCCAGTTTAAATTGTTCTTTTTGAAGTAACGGGTTGCTGGAAATGTCAAAAAGCATCTGAGCAGCTACAAGCTCGTTTTCTGCTCTTTGAATATATAACTCCGCTTCGTCATTCATTTTTTGTCCTGTTTATCATATTGCAATAAGGAATATATCCATAATAAATAACGTTGCTTTTAAATATTTGTTTTCCTACATTCTCTGAATCTGCCTGCAACATCTCTAAAAACTCAATTCTTGTAAAGATATGGTAGTCTATTGGAATAACATCCCTTCTTTTTATTGTTTCTAAAAATGGTGTAATCTCTTTTTTTGTTTGTTCAGATTCCACAATCAAAGCAATATCTAAATCTGATTTTTTAGTTGCCTCATTTTTTGCATAACTACCAAAAACAATTAAAATGAAAAACTCAGTATGTTTGAAAATTCTGTTTTGGATGTTATCTAATATGTTTGTTGGTATTTTGTTTTTGCCAATTTCGGATTCGTTTATCAAATTGAGGTAAGACAAAGTTAAATTATTATTAAGGTTTAATGAATAAGCCGTTACATCTCCTGTTTCTTTAGTTTTTACTATATCCTGTTTCTGGAATTCCTTTAAGGCTATTTGGACTATATTATTTGATTTCTGCCTGCTCTGCTGTTTGATTTGCTTAAAGGTTAAGCTAGTAAAAACATCTTTCTTGAAGACTGAGAGTATGTTTAACTGCTCTTTGGTTAGCATAACTATATAGAAAAAGAACTTATTTATATATTTACCTATTTTTTGGTATTGAATTACCTATTTTTAGGTAGTTTATAATACTTCTTATCAAAACACTTGCAGAATTTACCTAAATCACTCTAAATTCTTGATTGTCATTTTTATACCAAATTTCTTTTGTTGTGCCGGAAATTCTGCCGAATAAATAGCCTTGATTACTTCTGTAACTTTCAAGAACTGGCAAATCTCTTGCCCCTAATACGTTATGAGTTACGTGAATTATCTCTTCCTCTCTTATGTGATTATTTTGGTCTGCTTCAAAACCAATTAAAATTGGCACTCCAGCCTGAATAAGATTTCGTAATATTGGCCTATTTCTTGATGTGTAGTACCATGTTCTAGTCAGAAATAAAACACCATCTCTTATACTTACTTTTATAGGTCTTGCTTTTCTTGAAATTGGCACAATCACTTCTATGCTTTTTATAACTTCATTTCTTGTTGATTCGATTAGCTTTTTAATTTCGCTGGGTTTTAACTTTTTTGCATAATCAACTACATCAGGAGATATTCTTCCAGATTTCTTTTGAAGCTCAACAAGCATAAACATACCAACTTGATGTTCCTTATGAATTGAAGTATTGATATAAGAAGTTAAATGGCTGTGGAAAATAGTTCCTTTCAGAAATGTAGGTGCATTTAGAGTTTCATCCCGTGCAAAGTTATTAATAAACCTGAAAAATTCATCGTTTCCAGATAATAATGAGTTTTCCATGTAATAGGATTTATTAGCTCGTCTAGAGTATTGGCTTAGAATTTGAGCATATCTTTGGTACTTCTTTTCTTCTCCTTTGTCGTAGGAAGCACGTAAACCACTAATGAATTTTGTATATCTTTCAGTACCCATTTCTTGCTGCATAAGAGCAAATGTTCTTTTATTTTCTTCTATAGAGTTTAAGAAATTTGTACCAGTACGAAGGAAAAATATAGTCTCAGAATCACTAAAAACTTTTACTTGATTTCGCCGTTGGGCTTCTACTATAATTCTTAATTTTTCTAAGTTTTCTTTACAAACAACAAAAAACCTTTCGGAACGACTGAAATTATTTAGCAAACAGGGAAAACAAAAAATCCTCCAAAACCCAATGTAGTGTGTTTGTCTATCCTTCTGATGTAGCTTTGATAAGCTGTTACATTTTGAAATGCAAAAGGAATTTCCCATTTTAATCTCTCTAGAAATTTGTCTGATTCAAACTTGTAGCTTAAATAATCCTTTTTCTCAAAAATCATTTCAAAAGGGCTAAGTAAAAAACCATCCTGAGCACATGAATTTAGAGCCAAATCTGTGGTTGCGTGGAAAAGCCATCCTGATTTTTCAAATAAAAGTGGGGTATTATCAAGATTGAACCCAACTAATGGGTACTTAAGTTCTGGCGGCAAAAGAATGATCCCATAAGATGGACAAATTATATCTAATAATTTTAACTTTTCTATTTCTTCATTGCTAAGTTGTCTTACTAAATCTCCTCTAAAAGCTTCAACAGTTTCGGCAAATTCGGACTTTTTTATTATAAAACCCTTTTTCTCTTCAACTCTAGGCGACTCAAGAATAGCTTTTAATGGTATAAACCCTTTAATAAAAGTAGTTTTTTGATTGTATTCTTCTACACTTACCATAAGAAAATAAATTTAAGTACAGCTAATTAAAGATTTCTATTGATAAAGTCATGAACATAATATTAGGTCAGTCTAACGTAGGCGACAACAAAAAGGGGATTTACGCTTTAGTATCAATGTAGGCGGGTTTTCGAATTGCATTTAATTCTTGTTTGCCGACCCGAACGGAGCGAAGCGGAGTGAGAGCGCAGCGTGGTCGGAGTGAGCGAAGCGAACGGAGAAGTTTTCTTACTGCCGTAAATCCTAGTTGTCGCCGTAGTTTTTTCTAAAAGTTAATTGTAATAGATTTCTGCGTTTAGCAGAGTAGAATTTAGGGAGTTGGGGCTTAAATTCGTAACATTTAAATAATTACACGTATTTACACATATTAACACGAGGTGAATACTATGGTAAACGTAACATTATCAATACCTAATGAATTAAAGCAAAAAATGGATTCATTAGCAGAAATAAATTGGAGTGCTGTAGCTAGAGAAGCATTTGATGAGAAGATTAAGGACATGGAATTTATCAAAAAGTTTAAGGCTAAAAGCACCCTGACTGAAGCTGACGCATTAAGACTAGGGAAAGAAGTCAGCAAATCACTCAGCAATAGGCTAAGAAAACTAAGGCGTTAAAATGGACTTAGTAGTTGATGCAAATGAAATTTTTGCTGCCATTATAAAAGAAAGCAAAACCCATGAGCTTATCTTTGACGAAAGACTGCATCTTTTTACTACTGAGTTTTTCTTTGCAGAGTTTAAGGAGCATTCAGAAGAAATACAAGAAAAAACAGATAAAACAGACGAAGAACTTAATCATTTACTTGATGTTCTGAAAAAGAAAATTAAACTTATTCCTATGGAAGAGCTTTTGCCTTATGTTGATGAAGCGGAAGAAATCAGTCCTGATCCTGATGATGTTGCTTATATCGCTTTGGCTTTGAAATTGAAATGTTCTATCTGGAGTCAAGACAGAAAATTAAAGGAAAAGCAGAGTAAGGTGCAGGTTTATTCTACAGAAGATTTGATGAGGATGCTTTAAGATTTCTGCGTTAGCAGAGTAAAGTTTATGGACTTGGAGCATAATGTGGACTGCACCCCCTGTGAAATTCGTCCGTCTCAGAAAGATTTATATATAAACTTCATTTTTATTAAAAATTTGGTTGGGGGTAGGGAGTTAACAAAATGGATTATTGTACTGAATGTGGAACAAAAATAGTCAAGGAACATAAGTTTTGTTCTAAGTGTGGAAAAGAAATAACATTAAAAAATAAAAGCAATCTTAATCTACCTCAAGATCATAGCAAAATCAAAGTTTGGTCATGGCTTTTGGTAGTTCTAATTTTAGGTGTAGTGGGAGTTGGTGGTTTCTTATTTATTGATGCAATAATAACTGGCGGTTCTATTACTGGAGGAGTTATACACACTATTCAGCCACCTAATCCAAAAGTAATTAGTGTGAATTGTAATAATTATGGAACAGGAATTCTTGACATGGATCAACGAACAAAAGTTCAGGTTACTGTTCAAAACCTAGGTGGTGGAGGGAATATCCAAGTCGTTGGAAAATTAGATCAAGAAGGTACAGAGTTTGATTTATCAGATTCAAAAACAGTTTATCTCGGCAAAAATAAAGTTCAGGTTGTAACTTTTGATTTTGATAGTTCTTCATTTAGAAGTGGGCAGTGTCTTGGATATGCTTATAGCTCTTAAAATTAGAAAAGGAATGCGAGGTTAAACATAGATGATAGCTATTAGCAAACATTTTAAGCAAGATCCAGCCAGTCCTGGAAAAGTATTTGACACCAGAAAAGGAGAGTGGCTTGACATTAACAATACACATGCAAGGGTTCTTGTTTATGAAGACATGGTAAAAACTTGGTTTCTGGAGGTAGCAAAATATCTTACTATGTTTGTAGGTCAAAAATTTATGGTAGATAATGAAGAGTTTGATCCAAATGAGGCTGGATTTGTGATCCTCCAAATAGCTACTAGCTATATAGAAGGTAAACAACAATACGTTTTAGGATGTTCAAGCATGGGTTTATCCAAAGATATTTCTGTTAAGGGGATGAAGAAGATTTTTAATATTAATGAAAGAGAAGCAAATGACTTTTACGATCAAGTAAGATGTGGTTTGTTCCATGATGGAATAACAAGAAAAAAAGTTTGGTTACATAATGATTTTGAGCCATTAGAATTCACGAGCAATAATATCAAAGTTAGCCCAAATAAGTTTTTAAGTGTTATTGAGGAAGATTTCAATGATTATATTAACAGATTAAAAGCAGGAAACGATGATGATTTGATTAATAATTTTAATAAAATATGGAATGAAAAGCATTAAACCATCTAAAAAATAATTTTACATTCTTACTTGTGGTTAATTCTTCTATTTAAGTATGAGAGAATTGCCTCCAACTCCCCCGTTTAACTTTTAGAAAAAATTTTGATGAAGCGAAGTGTAATCGTTAAACTTTTGTTATAGGATAGTGCAGAGCATTTCCTAATCCTTTCTGTTTATGAAGTTTAACGAAGGCGACAACTAAAGGGATTTACGCTTTAGTAT
>JAGVYA010000020.1 GCA_018303505.1 Candidatus Woesearchaeota archaeon | reverse complement strand
GTTTGTTTGCGGCAGCTTAAGCCTTAGATCTCCAAGAATCTTATTTGCCTGCTTCAGCAGCACTCCTAGATGGCGTATTTTTTCATGTTTTTCGTGCTTTATGTGTTTGAATTTTTCAAATTTCTGCAGAGTTTCAACTATCTTCCTCAAGGTTTCAAGAATATCCTTCCTCGCCTCATTAGGTTTTTTTACCTGTACAAAAAAAAGCTCGTTGCTCTGCTCTTTCATCTTTACCAAGTCTGCTCTGGCTCAAACATTATCCTGTCAATCCCGTCTATCTTCTTCTCTATCTCGTTCATTGTGTTATTCCACATTGCAAGCTCTGCATCCTCTTCATTTCGCAGAGCATTTATATCGCCTAATGCGGCCCTTATTTCCTTTATCTTGCTTTTTATCATCTCCAAAACATCCAAAATCTCCTTGTACTCATCAACCTTCACAAAAACAGGCATGCCGCTTTTTTGCTCTCTCATTTTTACTCACCCTTGAATAAAGTTTTATCAACAAAAATAAGCTTTCTCTGCAAGTCATCAAGCGAACTTTTCATTTTGTCAAATGACTTGTCTTTTGCATTCTTTATGCTTTCTAATTTCATTAAGGCTTCTTCAGACTTTCTTAAATCGCTCCTGACCATGTTAATGCTTCCAAGCGTCGCTTTAAAATTGTCTACACTTACATAAATTGTTTTTGCACTTGGCCTTTCTCTTAAAATTCTTTTTTCCTGGCTAAAAAGCCTTCCAGCAGTTTTTGGATAAGTGTCTGATGGCATAGGCTGCTCTTCACTAATCTCTTCTTGCTCAGGCTCAAACTCTGGCTGGGGCGTTGATAGAGGCTCTGGAATTTGTAAATTTGAACTAACAGGTTGAATAGGCGTTGGATTTTCATCCATTTCTGGAAAGCTTGGAAATTCCGGCATAGTCTCTTCTTTGCTAAAATCTTGAATATTCTTTTCCTCTTCAGGAAAATCCAAATTTGGCATTTCCATGCCAGAACCCTTTTCATCGCCAAAATCCGGAAAATCGGGCAACTCCGGCATATTCTCTTCAAAGCCCTCTAATGGAGGAGGAGCAGGCGGCAAATCTAATTCATCTAAAGTGTCCTTTTTCTCCCTCTTTAAGAATTTTAAAAAACCCACTCTTACGCACCCTATTGCATATACTAAGCCGTTCTTATTAAAATTTTTGTTAGCATTATTCAATAGTAAAGTATATATTCCTGCTAGCATAAAAAATAAATAATCCAAGTACATATCTAATAAAATGAAGAAACTGGTTATTTTCTTGCTTTTGGGGCTTGTTTATATGAATATTTCTCTTGCACAGCAGCCAGCTTGCGATTATAAAGTTGAAATTATAATTGACGGTGAAGAATTTGAAATAGAGGATTTCAAGTGGAGGATGAGGGCTACTAAAATAGAAGGAAAATCCACTAATATAACAGGAACAGCTGAAATAGAGGATTCAAATGGCAAAACTGTAAAAAGCTACAAGCCATGGACTTCTCAATCAATTTCAAAGCAAAAAACTTCAAGCGAGTACACTCCAAACTTGAAGCCTGGCAATTATGAGATAACTGCAGAGATAAGCGTTGAATGTGATGATACAAACAAGGACAACAATATAGATAAAAAAGAAATAAAAATAAAAGGCGAGATAGAGAAAGCAAATAATAAGGAAAGCAAAAATGAAGATATTGAAGCAAAGACTGAAAATACATTGACTAATGATGCTGATAACAAACAAACCGCAACTAAACCAGCAAAAACCGCTCCAAAAACAACTGATGAAGAAATAGAAAACACCATCCAATTAGCAAATAAAAATACTCAAAAAATCCAAGAATCAAAACCAATAACATCCAGCACAATACAAACTCCTCAAATTGTTTATGAATCAAGCAATGAAAGAGTAAAAGGATGGATTATGATATTTCTCTTGACATTGTCAATTTTATTGAATATAATACTGATATGGAAAAGGTAATTTATAAATAGGTTTCGTAGGAAACATTTTTAAACAAATTTAGTTTTTGAAAACTCATGGTTGAAGCTGAAAAACAAGGCGAGCATGCTCATATTAGATGCAGGACTATTATAGAGGTTTTAGGCAAGCCAAAAGAGTATGTTGAGGATGCTATAAAGGAATATATTGAGCATATCAAACAAGATTCTGAGCTTGTAATCTTAAATGAAGATTACTCTGAAATTAAGGAGCAAGGCCCATTATGGAGCAAATTTGTTGAATTGGATTTGGTTGTAAAAGGAACAAAAAAACTAATTGGCTTTTGCTTTGAGTACATGCCTTCTTCTATTGAAGTTGTCAAGCCAGAGCATTTGGTAATGACAAATCCCGAGCTTTCTAACTTTCTTAATGACTTGCAGGCAAGACTGCATAATGTTGACATGATTGTTAAGCAATTGAAGGCAGAGAATGATTTTTTGAAGCACAACATGAATGCGATACTCCATAATGCAATATTAATCTGCTTAAAAGTAAGCAGGCTTTCCTTGGAACAGCTTTCCCAAATAACAGGCGTTGACAAAAAAGAGCTTGAAATTTTTGTTGAAAAGCTGCTTAAAGAAAACAAAATTAAAAAAGAGAATGAGTTATACAGCTTGGCATGATGGAACTAAAAAAACCTAGCGTGAAAAGCAAGGTGGAAGCGGTGCTTTTTTCTACAGGCAACAGGATAAGCTTGGAAGAGATAAGCAAGCTGTGCCGCTCAAGAAAAGAAGATGTGATTTCTTCGCTTAAAGAGCTGCAAAAAGAGTATGATGAAAAGCAATCATCCTTGATGCTTGTTGAAGAAGGGGAATTCTGGAAATTCACAGTCAGGGACCATTTTATTTCTATGGTAAGAAAAATTGTGACAGAGACAGAGCTTACAAAGAGCGTGCTTGAAACACTCTCTGTTATAGCCTTTAAGTACCCAATCCTGCAGTCAGATTTGATAAAGATAAGGACCAATAAGGCTTATGAACATCTTGCAGAGCTGGAAAAGTCAGGCTACATATCAAGGCAGAAGCACGGCAGAACCAATTTAATCAAGTTAACTGAAAAATTCTTCAGGTATTTTGACCTAACAGAAGAAAAGCTCAAAGAGCAGTTCAAGGATTTTGAGAGCATAGCAAAGGCAATCAAGGAAAAAGAGGAAGAAGTCGATAAAATAAAGGAAGAGCAGCGCAAAAGAGCAGAGGAGCTGAAAAAAGAAGATGAAAAAATAAAGAAGGAAATTGAATCATTGGATGAAGCTGAAGAAGAATTTGGAGTTCCATTGAAAACTTATGAGGCAAAATCAAAAGAGCTTATTTCTGAAGATGCTCGAACCGAGTTCGGCACCATCAGAGCTGGTTTTGAAAAAGAAGGAAATTTGATTGTTGAAAAAGAGAAAATTGGCGAAATGGAGATAATTGAAGAAGAGCAAAAACCAAAGCCAAAAAAAGAAAAACAAATTCCATATATGCAGCCACAGAAAACAGAGCAGGCAATTCAATCTGCAGAGCAACAACCCAAAGCAAAACAAAAAAAGAAAAGCGAGGGCATCAAGATGACTTCCGAAATGGAAGCAATAGTTGATAAAAAAGTTGAGCAAATAATTGGCGCACAAAAAGAAAGTAAAGAAGAAAATAAGGAAGTTTGAATTTTTTGAAAAATTAATTTTATTGTTGAAGAATTATAGATTAATGCGTTGTGAAATATACAAAATAAATGACATAAAGAATAACGCTTAAAATAACAAATAAAAGAACTAAATTAAAATTGAAAAGATAATTTCAATCCGCCTTCGGCAAAATTTAGTGCTAGTGACATGCGAGGTTCGCTCGTCGAAACTCGCTCACCATCTCACTGCTCCGCCTCGCCATACATTGTAAAATAAAAAATTGGTTAAAATGTTCATTCTGCAATGCCCTAAATGTAAAAATAAAATGAAGTACCAAAGTAAAGATATATATCTTTCTGGAAAAAAGAAAAAGTGTGTTTATTGCAACCATAGTTTTTCTATAAATAAGGCAATTGTGAAGAAAATTTAGAGCAATATAGACTTATTTTCCATATTGAAATTTTCTATATAGAAAAGAATACAAAAACATAACCCTTATAAATCATAAAACATACCGATTTATAGACGATAAAGTGGTTATGAAGTTCTTTCAAAAATGGCAGAAGAAAGTCAACAGAAATTAGGGACAAGAATAATCCCCAGAATCATCCAAGATGAGATGAAAAAGAGTTATTTAGATTATTCTATGAGTGTGATTGTTGGCAGAGCTCTTCCAGACGTTCGTGATGGTCTTAAGCCTGTACATAGACGTGTGCTTTATACAATGTGGGATATCGGGCTAACCCACGATAAACCATTCAAAAAATCTGCAAATGTCGTAGGAAATTGCATGGCAAAATTTCATCCCCATTCTGACGCAGCAATTTACGACACTCTAGTTCGTTTAGCCCAAGATTTCTCAATGAGGTATCCTCTTGTTGATGGGCAAGGCAATTTGGGATCGATCGATGGGGATCCGAGTGCCGCAATGCGCTACACCGAGTGTAGACTAACAAAGCTCGCAGAAGAAATGCTTGAGGATATTGATAAAAGAACTGTGCGCTTTATCCCAAATTTTGACAACAGCACAACAGAGCCAACAGTCTTGCCTTCAAAGCTGCCTAACTTACTGATTAATGGAAGCTCTGGAATTGCAGTTGGGATGGCAACAAACATTCCACCCCATAACATTGGAGAAATAATTGATGCTGCAATAAAACAAATTGACAATCCTGATTTAGATATAGAAGAAATAATGCGCATTATCCATGGGCCTGATTTTCCAACAGGAGCATTCATTTGCGGCAGAAATGGGGTTAAGGAGGCATATTCAACCGGAAGAGGCAAAATTCTTGTAAGGGCAAAAACGAGCATTGAGCAAAGCAAAAATAAATCTGCGATTATTATAAGCGAAATACCATTTATGGTCAATAAATCAGAGCTTTTGGAGGAAATAGCAGATCTTGTGAGCGATAAAAAAATTATTGGCATTTCTGATTTAAGGGATGAAAGCGACAGGCATGGAATAAGGGTTGTCATTGAACTCAAGAAAGATGCAGACTCAAGCATTGTGCTTAACCAGTTATTCCAGCACACAAGAATGCAGACAACATTTGGCATAATAATGCTTGCTCTTGTCAATAACGAGCCAAAAGTCCTGAGCATTAAGCAGTTAATCCATTATTACATAGAGCACAGAAAAGATGTAGTAAGAAAAAGAACTTTGTTTGATTTAAACAAGGCGCAAACAAGGGCCCATATTCTTGAAGGCTTGATAGTGGCATTGACTAATATAAATAATGTCATTAAATTAATCAAGGACAGCAAATCAGTGGAAACTGCAAAGCAAGCCTTGGCATCAAATTTCAATCTGACAAATGAGCAGGCTGTTGCAATTCTGGAGATGAGGTTGCAAAGGCTGACTTCTTTAGAGCAAGAAAAAATAAGGCAGGAGCATATTGATTTGCTGAAGCTGATTGAAGAGCTTGAATCAATCCTTTCAAATCCGCAAAAGATACTGGACATAATTAAAAAAGAATTAAGCAAATTAAAAGAAGGGTATAATGACGCAAGAAGAACCCAAATCATAGAGCTTGAAAATGCAGAGCTTGAAACCGAGGACCTGATAAAAGACGAGGAAATGGCAATAACAATAACAAATTCCGGCTACATCAAGCGATTGCCATTGCAGACATACAAGCTTCAGCATCGAGGAGGCAAAGGTATAATTGCAACAACAACAAAAGATGAGGACATTGTAAAGGACATTTTTGTTGCAAGCACACATTCCTGCATTCTTTTTTTTACAAACAAAGGAAAAGTGCACTGGATTAAAGTATATAATCTTCCGGAAGCCAGCAGGCAAGCAAGAGGCAAAGCCATTGTGAATCTTCTTGAGCTTGGGAATGACGAGACTGTTACAGCATTAGTACCTGTCAAGAATTTTGACAACGAGCATTATCTCATAATGTCAACAAAAAATGGAACTGTCAAGAAAACAGAGCTTATGGCTTACAGCAACCCCAGAAGGCATGGAATTGTCGCAATCAAGCTTGAGCAAAATGATGAATTGATTAATGTCGAGCTGACAGATGGAAACCGGCAGATTATTTTAGCAACCAAAAATGGGCTTGCTGTAAGGTTTGAAGAGCGAAATGTAAGGCCTACGGGAAGATCTGCGCAAGGGGTCAGGGGAATAAGCTTGAAGGACAATGACGAGGTTATGGGCATGGTTGTTGCATCTGATGAAAATACTTTGCTTACTGTCACAGAGAACGGCTATGGCAAAAGAACTTCAATAGCAGAATATCGCTTGATTAACAGAGGAGGCTCTGGCGTCATTAACATACAATGCAGTGAAAGAAATGGCAAAGTTGTTTCTATCTGTCCTGTGACAGAAAATGATGATATTATTTTCATAAGCAAGAATGGCATTATCATAAGAGTGCCTGCAACTGACATTTCTGTAATTGGAAGAAACACTCAAGGAGTTAAAATAATGAAATTGGAAGAAAATGACAAGGTTGTTGCAGCTGTAAAGGTGCCGAGAGAGAATAATGGAAAGTAATTCTAAAAACCCAAACTTTTTTATAGCAATTAAAGTTAATTTCTATCTATGAAAATCAAGCAAATACTTGACGAAGCGCTTAAGGAAATACAGCCTGATAAAAATTACGAGAAAGAAATATTTGAAAAACTAGACCTCATCATTAAAAAAATCAACCAAAACCAAAAAAATATCAAGGCAATTTTAGGAGGTTCTGGAGCTAAAGGCACTTGGTTAAAGACGTTTGACGCTGACATTTTTGCTTTATTTGATTATAAAAAATTTAAGGACAAAAGCGACAAATTGTCTGATATTCTGGAAAAAATATTGAAGAAGAGATTCAAAAATGTTCTAAGGCTGCATGGCTCAAGAGATTATTTTCAGATTAAGCAAGGCAATTTCACTTTTGAGATTGTTCCTATATTAAAAATCCAAAAATCAGAGCAGGCCAAGAATATAACTGATGCAAGCCCGCTGCACTCAAAATGGGTTTCAAGGCATAAAAAGCTTGTCAATGAGATGAAGCTTACAAAGCAGTTCTGTCAGGCTCAAAATATTTATGGCGCAGAAAGCTACATAAGAGGATTTTCCGGATATATATGCGAAATACTGACTGTTTATTATGGCTCTTTTTTGAATTTGATAAAAAATGCAGCCAAATGGAATAGCAGAGTTATTGTAGATGCACAAGGATACTACAAGGGCAAAGATGTCTTTAAATTAGTCAATACATCAAAACTTATATCGCCATTAATAGTCATTGATCCTGTGCAGAAAGACAGGAATGCCGCAGCAGCCTTAAGCATCGAAAAATTTGAAGCCTTCAAAAAGGCTTCAATTGAATTCTTAAAAAAACCATCAAAAGAATTTTTTGCCAGGAAAGATTTAAAATCATTGTTCTTAAAAGAAAAAACAAGCAATTCAAAATTAATAATAATCAAAGCAGACCCATTAAGCGGAAAAATAGATGTTGTTGGGAGCAAATTACTGAAAATTTATGAATTTTTAAATGAAAAATTGCAGAAGCATGATTTCCGAATAAAAAAAACTGATTGGGAATGGTATAAAAAGAGCGATGCAGTATTCTATTTTTTATTCGACAATAAGCCATTGCCAAAATTTGTTGAGATTGAAGGCCCGCCTCTTAAAATAAAGCAGCATGCTGATAATTTTAAAAAAATTCACAAAAAAACATTTGTCAAGAAAAACAAAATATATGCCTTAGAGCAAAGAAATTTCACAAAACCTATTGACTTATTAAAAAATATTGTAAAAAACCAATTTGTAAAAGAAAGATCTAAATTAATAAAAGTTGAAGTTTTCTAAAATGCAAGCAGTAATACTGGCAGCTGGAAAATCAACAAGAACATACCCTTTGACACTTACAAAGCCAAAGCCGTTGCTTAAGGTTGCCAACAAGACAATGCTTGAGCATAATTTAGATAATTTAAATGGCATTGCAGATGAAGTTATCATTGTTGTCGGCTACAAAAAAAATTTAATAAAAAAATATATTGGAAATAAATATAAAAATCTGAAAATAAAGTTTGTTGAGCAAAAACAACAGCTTGGAACTGCCCATGCTGTTTCTTTAGGTGAGGGGCATATTAAAGACAGATTTGTTTTGCTGATGGGTGATGATATATATTCAAGAGAAGACATGAAAAAATGCATTCGATACAGATATTCAATATTGACAAAAAAGGTTGAAAACCCGCAAAATTTTGGCGTTGTAATCGAAAAAAACGGAATTTTAACTGGGTTTGTGGAAAAACCAAAAAAATTTGTTTCTGATACGGCAAGCACTGCCTTTTATTCGCTTGACAAGAAAATATTCAATTACATCAGACAAATTAAAAAATCAAAAAGAAATGAGCTTGAAATGCCGGATGCAATCAAATTATTGGCGAAAGAAGAGAAAATACATATTGTCAAAAGCAAAAAATGGTTGCCAATTGTTTATGCTTCTGATTTGTTAAAAGCAGACAAGGAATTGAGAAAAAACAAAAACATTATTGGCAAAAATACAAAAATCCTTGGCAATGTCAAAAATACCAGCATCGGAAAAAATTGTATTATAAAGGGAATTGTAAAAAATTCAATAATAATGGATAAAACAATTATTGATGAGAACTCTATTGTTGAAAATTCTGTTATTGGTGAAAATGTAAGCTTTAAGGGAAATGCGCTGAATGCAATAATATCAGATAATGTGAAATTAAAAAATGTTCTGATTAAACATTGCAAAATATGGCCTAATAAGAAAATCAAAAACAAAAATATCGAGCATGATGTTCAATGATTGTTGAAAAAATTGTTGAGTATATAACTATTGGGATGTCTATAGGGGGGTATTTTGGCTTGTTTATTCTGATGGCACTGGAAAGCATGATTGCTCCTGTGCCAAGCGAAGTTGTAATGCCATTTGCAGGCTACTTAGTTCTGCAAGGCAGATTTGATTTTTGGATTGCTGTCTCAGTTAGCAGCTTAGGCTCTATTTTTGGCTCACTTTTGTCCTATTATATTGGCGTTTATGGCGGCAGGCCTTTTGTATTGAAATTCGGCAAGTACTTATTGCTTGAAGAGGAGCACCTTGAATGGACAGAAAAATGGTTCAAAAGGCATGGAGAAAAAACAATATTCATAAGCAGGTTTGTGCCTGTTGTGAGGCATTTGATATCAATACCGGCGGGAATAGCAAAAATGTCCATGCAAAAATTTTTGATTTATACTCTTTTAGGAGCATCAATATGGAACTTTATTTTGTTGTATGCAGGATTTGAGCTAGGAGATCATTGGGAGAAAATACATGAATATTCCCAGCAATTAGATATCATTTTTATTGCAGTAGTTGTTTTGTTTTTGATCTATTTTGTGTGGAAGCACCATAAGAGAAAAAATGAAAAAAGTAAATAGAATTGTGATTTTTGTAGTATCAATATTGATGTATATTCTTTCTTATAATTTTGACCGACAAATAAGCTCTTTCTTTCAAGAATCACAATTTGCATTTTTTGATTTTATTTTCAGCATTATCACAAATTTCGGATTTGTTTTGGTGGTAATGCTGTTTATTCCCTCCATTATTCTTTACAGAAAAAATAAAGATTCCATTTACTTGCTTTGGTTGGCGTTTATAGTTTCTTTCATCTTGAATTTTATCGTAAAATTAGTTGTTCATAGAATTAGGCCTGTAGACACATTCACATACCCTTTTCTCAACATAATCAATTATTCATTCCCAAGCACGCATTCCATAGTTGTTTTTTCATTGCTACCGATATTAATAAAAAAGCTTCCAAAATATAGGTATTATTCGATTTCTTTTGCGTTTTTAGTTGCTTTCACTAGAGTGTACCTAGGATTTCATTTCCTCAGCGACGTTATTTTTGGCGCTTTGGCAGGCTACTTTATCGGAGATTACTTTTTGGAGCTGAAAGATAAAGGCAAATTATGGAAAATCTAAATTCATTTGAGTGGAACAGGCAGTTTTTTCACATTTTTTTAGGCATTGCAATAGTAGCATTGCTCTTGTACGATTTTATTGACAAAAAAATAATATTAATAATAATTATTACAGGCATTATTATATCTTATTTAAGCAAAAAAATAAATATTCCTGTGATATACAATTTGCTGGAAATATTTGAGCGCAAAGAGGATATAAAGAAATTTCCTGGCAAAGGAATTATCTTTTATTTTATAGGGGCTTATGCTGCTTTGCTGTTATTTCCAAAAGACATAGCAATGGCTTCTATAATGGTATTAGCATTAGGAGATTCTGTATCACATCTTTATGGTCTGCATTATGGCAAAATAAAGCATCCATTTTCAAAAACAAAGTTTCTTGAAGGCACAATTGCAGGCATAATATTCGGATTCATAGGTGCTTTTGTGTTCCTGCCTTGGTGGGACGCCCTTTTGGCATCTTTCGCAGCTATGATTGTTGAAGCAGTTGAGATAAAGATAGGCACACAACAAGTAGAGGACAATTTGATAGTGCCTTTTGTTGCTGGAGCTGCTGTTTGGCTGGTTAGGATTATTTAGTCAGCGACGTAAGTAATTGGACAAATATAAATTTAAATCTTCAATCATCTGTTCGCTTACGCTCACAAATTATGGTGCTAGGCTTCGATGTTCTGCCAGTCGAATGCGAGAGCTCGCCTCTCGCTCGCTCATCTACTCGCGAAGCCTCGCCTATTTATTCATTAATATTGAATTAATTGCGAGGCGAAAATTCATTGGCAGGAGAATTTTCGCCGAGACTATTTTTTGTTGCGAAGCAACGTATTGAATTTTTATGTCACAAAGAAAGTGTCCGAAAATTAATGTCCTTTATTAATTTAACAATACCTTTATAAACAATCATTTCCTTTCTCTGTGGCTTAAATTATTTTGTAAAATGCTAAATGAACAACTAAAAGAAATATTCCTAAAAAACAAAGACCCCTTTACAGACATACTTGGGCAGGAAAGTGCAAAGCAGGGCATGAAGTCAGCTTTGCTCATGAACAGGCACATAATAATAGTTGGAGCTCCTGGAATTGGCAAGACAACTTTGGCAAAGAACATAGCAAAGCTTTTGCCGGATATAGAAGTCATTGATGGCTGCTCTTACCATTGCACCCCTTCAAACCCAATATGCCCGTCATGCAAGCAAAAAACAAAACATAAAACTGTAAAACTACAGGGCATAAAGAGATTTGTCAGGATTCAAGGAAGCCCAGACTTAACAGTAGAAGACTTGCTAGGTGACATAGACCCAATCAAAGCATTAAAGTTTGGTCCTTTGAGCCTTGAAGCTTTCACTCCTGGCAAGATATTCAAAGCCAACAATGGAGTTTTATTTTTTGACGAGCTAAACAGATGCCCTGAAAAGCTGCAAAATGCATTATTGCAGGTTCTTGAAGAAGGAAAAGCAACTATCGGCTCTTATGATGTTGATTTTGATGTTCATTTCATTTTTATCTCCACCATGAATCCAGAAGATACATCAACTGAAAAGCTTAGCGATGTTTTATTGGATAGATTTGACATTATCTATATGGACTATCCTGAAAGTATAGATATTGAAAAGCAAATAGTTGTAATGAAAGGAAAAAAGATTGCAAATGTAAGTGATGATTTGCTAAATTTAATGGTTTATTTGATAAGATTGCTTAGAAATGATGAAAAATTGGAGAAAAAACCAAGCGTAAGAGCTTCAATTGGATTATATGAAAGGTCACAATCAAATGCTTTGCTTAATGGAAGAAAAAATGTGCAGTTTGAAGACATAAAAGATGTGCTTGTTTCTGTTTTATCGCATAGGATAAGGCTAAAGCCATCTGTTAGATATTTGCAAAGCATTGAAGATTACATAAAAGAACAATTTCACAAAAACATAGAAGCAACTAAATGGCAAAACCACTTGGAAGAAGAGCAAGAATCTGGTGATTTACGGTAGCGAAAAATTAGAAGTAAAGCAATTAAGCCGAGCAGAAGAATTAAGCGGCAAATTGGCATTTCAACAATTAGAAGACAAGTTTATGCATTCTGTTCTTGAGAACGATAAGAAAATAATTGACAGCGGCAAACTAATAAGCGACGCAATAAACCAAGGCATGAGTTCTTTTTCACCGGATTTGATGTTTGAGCAGCTTGTCAAAAGCTATCAATTGGCTAAGCAAATATATGGCGAGTCAATCATAAGGCTTGTTTCTGGGTACGAGCCTGATTACATAAAGAAAAACATAGGCATTCCAGAATTCCAGAAAGAGCTGAAAGAGAAAATACAGCAGAAGATTGAAGATCTAAAAGAAGAAGGTTTTTTGCTGAAAGATAATTCTTTATCAGAGAAAGGAGTTGAGCTTGCTTCTTTGGTTTTATATTTTGAAGAGCTTGACAAGATAGTGCCAAAAGGAATTATAGGAGAAAAAATAAGCAAAAAAACTTTTGTCTATGGTGAAAAGGAAAACTCAAGGCTTTATAAAAAAGGAGACAGGTACAGGGACATTGCACTAAAAAAATCTGTCAAGCTTGCTGTACGAAGAGGACATAATTATTTTGATGACAAAGACTTGCAGGTTTATGAAAAGCAAAGCAAAGGCCAGACTTATATTGTTTATGCGCTTGATGCGTCTGGCTCGATGAAAGGAAAGAAGATAGACGCATGTAAAAAAGCTGGAATTGCGCTTGCTTATAAAGCAATAAATGAAAAAGACAGAGTTGGATTGATTGTGTTTGGCTCTGAAGTAAAAGAAACAATAGAGCCAACATTGGATTTTACAACGTTGCTTAAGGAAATAACAAGGATAAGAGCTTCTAAAGAAACTGATATTGTTTCAACACTGCAGAAAGCAATTGAGATTTTTCCTAGCGAAAACATAACAAAGCACTTGATCTTGATAACAGATGCTTTGCCGACAAAAGGAGATGAGCCTGAAAAATCAACTCTTGAAGAAGCATCTATTGTAAGAAGCAAGGGCATAACTATTTCTTTAATTGGGATTAACTTGGATGAAAAAGGAAAGAAATTGGCAGAGAAAATAGTTGAGTTAGGAGAAGGCAGGCTTTATGTTGTTAGAAATTTGGAGAATGTTGACAAATTAGTGTTGGAGGATTATTATAGCGTTATTTGACTTTGTGAGCTTCATAAAATTTTAATAATCTCGGATCGTTTGTTTCTCCATCAATACAAGCTGCTACCAAACTATCAATTATTCTTCTAAAATCAACCATTACCTGATACTTGGTGGAGCTGTAATATGTACTCTGTGTCCTTTTCCCTCCTCTAAAATAAATCATCCTCCTTGTTCTATAACTATCATCGGGCAATTTTTCTATTCTTGCCCTCACTCGCAGCCTTGAATGGTCTGGAGTTAACTTTAATTCAAGTTTGTCATCTAGACTTCCATTTACTACCCACCGTGCTACACGCATATTATAGATAAATTCATCACCAGAATTTTCAAATTTCATAATAAATATTGTAATTACTCCCTTTATAAACCTTTCCATTTTTCTTACTTGATAAGTAGTAACAATTACCTTTAAATACACCTTTAAATTACTCTGAAATATGAAACTACTAGCTTTTACAGACACTCATGGCTCTTTATCGGCTTTGAGAAGAATAGAACAAAAAACAAAAGCTCAAAAACCTGATTTGCTAGTTTGTGCTGGAGATATCTCTATTTTCGAGCATGGAATCGTTGGTATAATTAGAAGGCTAAATAGATTAAATAAGAAAATTATAATAATTCATGGCAACCATGAAGATGATACTACTTTTAGAAAATTATCAAAATTATTCAAGAATATTATCTTTATACATAAAAATCATTTTATAAAAAACAACACATTATTCCTTGGCTATGGAGGAGGAGGCTTTTCTATGGTTGATAAGGAGTTTGAGAAAATTGCAATAAAATTCAAAAAAATAATTAAATCCTACAGAAGCGAAGCTTCTGGGGAACTTAAAAATCAAGGATTTTTAAGTGACAACAAAGATAAAAAAACAATTCTTGTGACTCATGCTCCTCCTTACAAAACAAAGCTTGACAAACTTGTTGGAGGGCATTGCGGCAACAAACCAATAAGGCATTTTATTGAAAAGAATAAAATTGATTTGTTGATTTGCGGGCATTTGCATGAAAATTTTGGAAAAGAAGATAAAATAAAGCATACAAAAGTTGTAAACCCTGGGCCGTTTGGGAAGATTGTTGAGATTTAGGCTGAAAAGTTGAGGACTTGCGTATTTCGTTATATATTTACGGGCTCAAAACTAATCTACCAGCTTCTATCTTCCATTCCAATTTTTGCCCTTCTTTTAGGTTTTCAGCTTCTATTATTGGCTGCGGCACTGTAACAACATTGCTTTTTCCTACCTTCCTTAATTTTACAGTAAGGAGATTTTTCTTTCTAGCCCTTTCTATTTCTACCATCCTCTTACTTCTATTCCTTTCCATTCTGTTCTTATCTTTTCCATCTTTCCGCCGCATTCGCATTTCAGCTTTAGATTTTCAAATTCCATTTTTATACCTCATTAATTTTTTGAATTTTTTACTTAATGTAAATTCGCCCGCATGAATTAACTTGTAGTAGTCTCCCAAATCAACCACTACAACATTTATCACTTTCTTTCCCCTTTGAATGCCTCTTTCAGTAATGTTCTTCGCTCTTTTTCTGACTTCAAAGCCTTTTTCCAAAATTTCTGGGACTTCATACAAATTTACATTAATATCGCTTAATTCATTTAACGCCGTTTTGGTTGGAAGTATTGGCTTTCCCTTGTAAGTGAAATTCATGAAAGTCACCAGCGAGATATATTACTGATATATATCATAGATATATAAATGTTTTGATTTTTTACGAATGAAATAAGCAAACTTTGGGACGGCGGGACAGCCGTTTTTCGTTATTTTTTTAAGATTATCAGCATGCATGAATTACTGCGAAGCAGAGTAGATGTTCGAAAGACTGAAAAGTTGGGGGCTTACGTATTTTATTGTGTGAGAATGTATTTATAAAACACCATAATTACAAAAAACAATTAAGTCAACGTATATACAATAATTTTAATGCCTATCTAGTATATCCTATCTTTTTTAATTACTTGTATAACCAAATTCCAATACCAAAAGGAACTAAACTTAAAAAAATAACTGAATAACCCACTATTCTAAAAAATCTATAATATGGGATTAATGACACCAATATAATAGAAATACCTAAAGCGAGAATTAACAATCCCCCTCCAAAATATTTTTTTACTTCCTTATTCATCTCACATTTAAACCTAAATATCATAATATTAAACTTTATCTTAATCCAGCTTGTACTTACATTAAACATTTTACCAGTTGTTTAAGTAAAGAACTGACCATACAACCATTTACCTAATAGAATAGCCACACCAAGAGCAATGAAATTCCACACCTCAATAGGTGTTGCAAAAACTCCAAGCACAGATATAATAAAAATAATTATTCCAAAAAATAATGGAGCTCCTGAACCTTCGTTAGGATTAGGAGGATTGTGGTATACATGATTAACGATAATCCTAACTGGCTTATCACTTTTATTCATTTTTAAAAAATATGGATTTAGGTATTTAAATATTTCTTCCCAAAGCTCAACCCCCGTAAATATGAACTGACAATCTTGTAATTAAGGTGAGTTGTCAGGTTCAAAATTCGCTTTAATTGAAACAACTACAATTAATCTTCACTCAAACTTCATAACCCTTCCTTCAAAATCCCCTTTCATTAATAAAACAACTCTTGAAGGCTCATGCTCGTCTATCAGCTTGTAATCTGCGTGCTTTGCTATCTCAAGAGCAAACCGCTTTACCTCTTCATGGCTTGGCATATTTTCCTGCAGCAGTCTTTCTCTTGACATGCCCACCCACATGTATGCTTTGGCTTCAACAAACATCGGGTTGCTGAGCTTTATGATTTCAGCCCACTGCTCAGGATAAATCATGTTAAGGTCTTTGATTAAAGTAAATCGTAAAACAGTTCTCATTCTTTCTCTTAATTTTGGCAGTATACCGAAAGTTTTCATCAAGCCTTGCCACGCATTCTTAATAATAGGTCGGTCAATGATATTAAAAAGTTCTTCATTTGGAGCGTCTACGCTGATGTAAATCTGCGTTGGCGGCTCTTCAAGCAATTTCTCAATTCTTTCAGGCAACAAGCCATTGCTCACAACAAATGTCGAGAAATTCCTTTTTTTATATGCCCTAATTAACTCTGTCAGCTTTGGATACAAAGTTGGCTCTCCATCCAATGATATGGCAACATGCTGCGGATGCATTGACTTTTCGAATTTCTCTTTGCTCGTTTTTTCATTTCCTCCAAATCCAGAAAGCAGTTTTTTTTGGGCCTCTATTGTGCCTTCAACAATTTCTTCTGGCTCATCTATGCTTCCTTCCATAGCAGGCTGTGTATGATACCTTAAATCACGCCAGCAAAAGACACAGGCATTGTTGCAAGTAAATGTAGGAGTCATCTGGACGCATTGATGGCTGTTAATGCCGTAAAACTTGTTTTTATAACAGCCACCTTCTCCTCTCAAGTCGCTTTTAGTCCAGTGGCATGTCTTGACTCTTGTATGGTTGCCAACTACTTCATATTGCTGCTTTTTTAACATTAACTTTACATCTGCTGTTATCATGCCTATAAATAAAATACAAATCTATATAAATTTTGAGGTTTTCAAACTTCTTATGGACTTAAAGCCTGCGTTAAAAAAGCTTGAGGAAAGCCCAGATTTCAAGGTATGGCATAAAAAAAACAAAAATACATATTTCTCTTATGCCTTTAAAATACCGCAGGAAATGGGCTCAAATGACTGGCAGTTTGGCTTCTATAACTCCAAAAAAGACAAAATAACCACTTTTGTCATAGCAGGAGACAACATTAAGATAAGGCCAGAAGAAGAAATCTTCAAAAAGGAAGGAATGAAAGTGAATGAAATACAGCTGGACAAGGTGAAGATAACATTTGACAGTGCTATTGGAAAAGCAGATGAATTCCAGCAAAAAAACTTTCCAAAGGACAAAAGCATAAAGACTATTGCAATACTGCAAAACATGCCAAACCTAGGCAATATATGGAACATAACATATATAACAGAAGCTTTCAACACTTTAAATATTAAAATAGATGCATCCAATGGCAAGGTGCTTGAGCACAATCTTTCATCCATACTTTCTTTTAGAAAAGAATAAAGCAATATAAACTAATCAACATAACTTAATAAAACTATATTTTTAAATTGCGAATTATTTAAATATAAGTAAGCTGTTAAAAATTGAGTTTTCTTTGTGATTAAAATGGACTTAAAGGTTAAAATCAAAAAAGTTGCTGATGTCAAAACACCTTTCTATTCCCACAAAGGCGACTCAGGAGTTGATTTGTATGCTGCTGAGGATTACCTGCTAAAGCCAATGGAAAGAAAATTGATTGGAACTGGCATTAAGATAGAAATTCCTTATGGTTATGAAGCTCAAATAAGGCCAAAAAGCGGCTTGGCTTTGGAGCATGGCATAAGCCATGCCAACAGCATAGGCACAATTGACTCATCCTATAGGGGAGAGATAAAAATACCAATGATTAATTTCAGCGACAAGCCATACAAAATAGAAAAAGGCAAGAAAATTGGCCAGATGGTGTTTACAAAAGTAGAGGAAGCTGTTTTTGAGGAAATTGACAAGCTTGAAGAAACTACAAGAAACGAGCAGGGGTTCGGAAGCACTGGTTTAGAGTAAAAGAGGTGGGATGATGGGCAAGGATACAAGCAAGCCGATAAGGTTCAAGACAGTACAGAAAAACACGAAACTGGCGGAATTTGCTGCTGATGAAGCTAAACCAATTAATCAAGAAGAGCAACAACTAGTTGACTAGTTCTTACTTACTTTCAAGTAGTCATTAAGAAAAGATTTAAAAATACATCTATATAACTTGCTTGTTATGGGGTGGCTATATAAGAAGTCAGAAGCAGCTACTACTTTACTAGTAATCATAGTTATAGTATTTTTTCTAGGCTGGCTTATTAATGTTAGCCAAAGAGAATGCAAGGTTAATAGAGACTGCGGCTCAGAGTCATATTGCGGCTCTGATTTTTCATGCCATTCTTATCCAACAATACAGAAAACAATTGTCCAATATAACTTATTCTGGCCTGCTGTAATAATAGGCTTGGCGATAGTAATTTCAGCATGGATTTTTAAAGGCGGAGAGCTTAGATTCAGAAAAGAGCAGAAGCAAGCTGTTATGGAGAAAATTGAAGAAAAAGAACCAGTTGAAGACATTTCAGAGCCTTATTACAAAAGCGACAGCAATGTGAGAACGCCCTAATTTTCAAAATGACAGATATTTCTCGATTATTGTTTCAGAGGGAGCATTTTCCTGTCGAGATTGTTGAAGCAAAGACTAGAGATGGCAAGAAATTCTATGATTTTGAAAGAATTTGGCTACCACCTTACCACCCTTCAATGAGAGAAGAAGGAATTGATGTAGAGCTTGCAGTTTCTGTTCTTGGCGAAGCACTTGAAGATACAGTCAAAGATTTAGAAGCAGTAAAAGGCAAGATAGTTGGTATTCAGTTTGAACTTGAATCTTTTGAGCGAGACCCTCAAACTCAAAAATAAAGCTAGGTCAAATTCGCCAAGTAGATTCTGGGAAATATGTAAGTCCATTTCCAATCAAAGGTGGACTGTACATAGGAAAAGAAAAAATAAGTCCGAATGGGCCTGGCGGGGATCATTATATTGAAATTTTCCCGGAACGCAGTCATGCTTACTTTAGCGTTCCCAGAAAAGTGATGTTCCCAGAAGAGTTAATGGCAGAATATGAGATGAGGGATGCAGGTGTTGTTGGAAATATAAGAAGAATAGAGATTCAAAATGGTTGGCAAACCCATAATGTTGACGATATTTTAAGAATATTTTATAAAAATTTTATAATGACTATTGATAATGCTGTGGTAAGAAAAAAATATTCAAAATAATCAATTTAATATTCTATCCACTTCTTTCCTTACACTTTCAAAAACCTTCTTTAAAGGCTTTGAAGAGTCTATAATTCTTATATTATCGCTCAATAATTTTGGCAATCTAAGGAAATTCTTTCTTATCTTTTTCATGAATTCAAGCTGCTCGAACTTTTCTTTTTTCCTGTATTCTATTCTTTCTAGCGCCAAGTAAGGCTCAACATCAAGGATAAATGCTATATCAGGCTCTCTGAATATCTTATTTTTTTCAATCATATCTTTAATGTTTAATCCCTGCGCGCTCTGGAAAGCAATTGTCGAATAATAATAGCGGTCGCAAAGCACAATGTTTAATTCGTGCTTATTAGATTTTTTTAAAAACAGCTCTATTGTATTTTTTAAGTGTTCTGCCCTGTCTTTTATAAATAGGCTCATCAATTTTTTGCTGCTGCTTTCCGGATCATTCTCTTTTCTTAGCATTTGTCTTATTTGCTTTCCATATATTCCATTTGTTGGCTCTCTTGTTGTCAAAATCCCGTATTTCTTGCTTTTTGAAAAAAGGTAGTTGTGCAGCATCTTGACTATCTCGCTTTTGCCAGAGCCGTCAATGCCGTCAACAACAATAAAAATTCCTTTTTTCATAGACTTTGAGATTTCAAGCTAATTTATTAAATTTATGCAAAATCGCAAAACTTTAAATAAAATGTATAATAACTTTGCTGTATGATTGTGATATTGACGGACTTTGGGCATTCTGAGTATCTGGGTGTGATGAAGGGGGTTATTTATTCTATTAAAAAGAACACAAAAATAGTTGATTTGTCTAATTTTGTGACTCACCATAACATAAAGGAAGGCGCATGGATATTATATAAGAACTACAGGTATTTTCCAAAAAATACCATATTTTTATGCGTTGTTGATCCCGGAGTTGGAAGCAAAAGACAGTGCCTGGCCGTCAAAACCAGGAATTATTTTTTTGTGGGACCTGATAATGGGTTGATGCACAAGGCAGCTTTTGAAGATGGATTTGTTGCTGCAGTCAAATTGCCTGTAAAAAACACATCGATGACTTTTCACGGAAGAGATGTGTTTGCAAAAGCAGCAGCAATGCTTGAAAAAGGAGTTAAAATTGATAAACTAGGCAAGCAAACAACAATAAAAACAAAGCTTGATTTTCATATTGAAGGCAGAGAAGGCGAAGTTGTGAGGATTGATAATTTCAGCAATATAATAACAAACTTGAGTTCGTTAAATAAAAAATCATACAAAGTAAAAACAGGACATTTTAATCAAAAATTAAGCCTTTACAAAACTTATGAATCAGCACCTTTAAATAAGCTGTTTCTCATCAAAGGAAGCTCTGGCACGCTTGAAATCTCTGTAAAAAATTCCAAAGCATCTAAAAGGTTAAGATTGAAAGTGGGGGATAAGATAGAAATAAGCTAAACCTTTACCAAAAAGAAAATCTGAAGAGGAAAAGAAGATGAAGGATGATGAGAGAAGGGCAAAAGAACAGGAAAGGGCACAAAAGGAGTTGGAAAAGCAAAGGCAGGCTCAAATAAAAGCTCAGAATAAAGCAGAGCTGTCAAAGTTTAGTTTGACTTTCTTAAAAAATCTGGTGTCTGGCTATAAGGAAAGGGCACAAAAAATAAGGAAAGAAAAAGAAGAGGAAAAAAGAAAGGCTTTGGAGGAGAGGCTAAGGCTGAAAGAAGAAAAGATTAAGCAAGAGTCATTAGCAAAACAAAAAGAAATAGAAGAAAAGAAGCAGGAAGAAAAGAAAGCCGGCTTGTTTGAGCGCTTGTTCAGGAAGAAAGAGCATGAGCGGGAAGAGATAAAAGAGGAGTTAAAGGAAGAAGAACCAATCCTTGAGGAGAAGCCTACTATTTTAGGAAGACTGTTCGGCAAAAGAGAGGCTCAAGAGCCAATTTCAGAAAAAATAGAAGCTGTCCCTGAAGAGGTAGAAGAAAAGCCAAAAAAATCAAAGCCAGCCAGCGAAGCAGAGGAATTAGAGGAGGCAATCAAAAGCTTGGGGCTTTTCAAGGAGATGGAAAAGGGTAAATTCGAAATTTCGAAGAAAAAGCCAGGCATATTTGAGAGGCTGCTGAAAAAAGAGGAAAAATCAACACCAATAAAAGAAGAAAAAATATCTCCAGAAAAGAAATTCTTTGAAAAAGAGGTTGTCAAGGCAAAAGAAAAGGTAAAAGAGGAAAAGCCTAAGATCAAGCTCACAGGAAAAAGCAAAGCTTTTGGCAAATGCTACAAAGCTTTGCATGAGGCAAAAGAATCCATTAGCAAGGGCAATGCTGCAAAAGCCAAGAAGCTATACTTAGAGGTGAGAAATCTTTATATGAGCATGGAATACCACGAGAAAAAGGAAGTTTATGGTGAATTAATGGATTTGTACAACAGTTTGAAATGAATTATTGTTTAATCAGCATAGGCGAGCCGTTGCCTGTACTTTTTGTATATTCCCCTCACAACATCATAAAATTTATTCTTTATATTTAAGGTTATTTCGCCGGCTTTTCCAAGCATGGAGCTTGAGGAGGAAAAAGAGCCGGATATTTCTACTGACGCAAAGCCAAAAAAAGCCAAGGATAAAGATGAGGAATTTGAAGACCTGCTGAAGGAAATGGAAAGATTAAAGCCAAAAAAAAGATTAAGTGCACTGATTCGTAATTATTAATTCATAATTAAAAGAGTAAAATACAATAAACTCGCCGATTAATTGCGAGCAATTATTTACGATTTGGTCTAGTTAAGGTTGAAAGTGGGGGAGAAGATAGAAATCAGCTAAACCTTTAGTTCCTCTGCGCTTTTTCTCTCAAAATAAAGTTCTTTTATGTCATGGTAGACTTTGGCTTTATCTTCCGGGCTTATATTGTTGTAGAGCCTCATTGCCTCAATGTAGTTCCTCTTTGCCGTCTTCAAGTCAAATTTCATCAATGCCTGCCTTGCTTCATTTATTTTATTTTGTATTTTGGAAAGATTATCTACTGCTGGAAGTTCAAGCATTAGACGCTCTTCTGGCGCTTCTTCTTTTAACTTCTTTGAAAATAACCTCTTTAATATAGATTTATTTTCCTGCTTTTTTATATTTTCAATAGCGCTTTTTATCTCCTCTTCAGCCTCTAAAATTTCTTTAGGTTTTTGTTTATATTCCCCCTCAATATCAAAATCTTCTAATGTTTCCGGAAATCCAGTTCCTTCTTTAGATTTTTCAAGTTTTTTTGGAAGCCCAAAGTCAATATCCTTAAGAAAATCTTCTTTCAACTCAGGCAGTTCAATTTTTGGTGTTTTTGTTTTTTTAATTGGTAATTTTTGTTTTATTTTTGGTAAAGGTTTTTTAGCTTGTTTTATTGAAGGTTTTTTTAATGTTATTTTCTTTTCTTTTATTGGTTTAACTTGAATTATTTTTATTGGTTGCGCTTTCTTTACCTTTATTTTTTTTTGTTGAGTTATTTTTTTGAATCGTTTTTTTGCAATTGTTTTTTCCCTTTTGCTTAACATTTTTTTTGGCTTTAATTCTTCCACTTTTTTTACTAATTCGCTAAACTCCTTTTCTTCAGGAAAAGTTTCAGCTTTTTTTGGCTTTATGATTTCGTCAAAGAACTTGGGCTTTTCCTCAGCTTGTTCTTCAAACTCCAGATTAGGAAACGGAGGTGGAGGCGGAAGAAGCTCTTCATCTTTATGCTTAAGTTTAGAGAATAACATATTTATACCTCTTTTTAATTGCCATATTTGTTTATTTTTAAATATTTATTGGTTTTAAGAAAAAGCTATATGGTGTAAAATTTATACTCTCAAATCAATAGGAACATATTGTGGCGGTCTTTCTCCATACTTTGGAAGCCTGCCTTGGCTATCATAAGTATGATAAACTGGTGGTACAGGTTGAATACCCTCTCTTTTTTCAGGTTTTGGTCTTTCTTTTTTTGGTTGATTATTTAAACCAATTAGTTCTGCTACTATGGCAATTAAATATGGGTTAGTCAAATCAACACTAACTATTCTCTCATTTCTCATAGCATAATCACCTTAAAACTAGTATTTAAACTTTTCTATTTTTCACCACTTTATAATAACAAAAATAAAAAGATTTATAAATAGACATACCATTATATACCCATATGCCAGAAATAAACCAAGGTAGACGGCTAGAAGTCTTAGTCATAGATGATGATCCTTTAATTAGAGACTTTCTAAAGGAAATAATCGAGCCATGTGGGGCAAATGTTACTACAGCTTTGAATGGAAAAGATGGTATAGAAAAATATGTTTCAATGTTTAATGGGGGAAAACCATATGACGCAGTATTCACAGACTTAAATATGCCAGAAGCAAGTGGGATAGAAGTAGTTAAACGGATTAAGGGCATATCTCAACCAACACCAGTTTATGTTGTAACAGGACGTCAGTCTGATGATACTTACAAAAAACTCTATGGCTTGCTTGGGCAATTAGGACCCGATGGTGTAATACAAAAACCATTTTCGCTTGATACTATTCAGGAATATATCAAAAAAATTAAATCAGATAAAGGACTCTGATAAAATGGAAGGACAAAGAACGCTGACAGCACTGATAATTGATGATGAACTTGGTGTGAGGGAATCGTTTGAATGGATATTAAAAGGCCTTGGCGTAAATACGGACTATGCAGAAACTACTCAAGAAGGACTCTACAAACTGGCACAGAACCCTTATGACTTCGTATTTACTGACCTAAAGCAAACACCAACTGGTGTAGAAGTTTGGAACTATGCACTTTCTAGGGGTATAAAAAATGTTTATATAATGGCAGCCGAGACTGTAGGTGAATTATTTAATAAGGCTAGAATGGTAGCAGGAGACAAATTGATTATAAAACCTTTTGACGTGAAAGATATTGACCGAATAATTAGGCAAAAGCCACAAGAACCAACTTAATCATAATCTCTCCAAGTGTGCCCGCATTTCTCGCACCTTAAGAACTTTGTTTCCGGCTCATCCCCTGCTCTTGTCTGCACAAGCCAGAAGTAAGCTGTTTTATGCCCGCATTTAGGGCATTCTGCAGTTGTTTTAGGCAGTGTCTGCAGCTCGCCTTTGTCTATCACTTCAACAGCTTTGTCTGTTTTTATAATAGTCTCTTTGACTGTAGCGCCAGCTACTTGCGTTGTTTTGTATCCGCAAGAGCAAACAAGCATCTTTTTGCTGTCTTCTTTCCTTGGCACAAGAATTGAGCCGCATTTAGGGCAAAACATCTTAAATCTAAAAACTTTGACAAATTCTATATAAATTTAACCTTTTTGGGTAATGCCCTTTAAAATATTGAATGCTTCCACAAACAATATCTTGACATAGCCAAGCAAAGGAATTCTTAAGACAGCGTTGCCTACAATACTCTCTTCGCTTATCTTTGTTTCATCAAGAAAAGCGCTTTTTATGGACATGGGGTTTGTTTTATAGTTATCCCCCTTAGTTTGGAAGTAATAAATATTGTTATCCTGCCATTTCTTGACAACCCTATGGATTATAGGGTCCTTTTTAGCGCTCCAGAACACAACAACATCGCCAATTTCAATATTTTCAGGCTTTTTGCCTTTCAAAACCATTATGTCGCCTTTATTAAATCCATTTTTCAATGGAAATTTGTCAAAATCTCCTTTGTTTACGCTGTTGTTAATGTACCAATTGCTTGATTTTTGCCACCAATTGTCAAACCCATTATTGTGTTCCATGCTTTCGCTCACAACAGCAACAACTGGATGGGATGTCTGAAGAGCCAGCCCCAAACCAGGGTAAACAATAAACTTGATAAGCACAAAAGCCACTAAAATGTTGACAACCCAGCTCCAAATACTGTTATCCTCCCATATAAAATACCATATTTTCTTCCATTTTTTCTTCCAATTCTTCATAAACTGAGCTTTTGCAAAAAGAATAAAAAGGTTTTGATTTTTTAAGCAGAGTTTGAATAACAACAAAATTTCAATGCCGTGTTTAAAAAGAAATAGTTATGCAATTATTTTGCAAACATTACTTTTTCTAATTCGTCTGCAACATAAGAAAACCGGTTTTGTGCCCTGCCTTCTTTCTTCCATCTTTCCTTGGCAAGAGCCATCGCCTTTCTAAGTTTATACTCCAACCCATCTTCTAAATCATCTTGAATAACAAAGATTGCGCCAGTGTCCTTAACAATTTTTTTAGATTCATAAGCATCCACAATCATGTCTGTAGCTCCACCACTCCCCTTTGCTGGAACATAGATCCCTCCAATTTCAATGTATTGTGTAACTTCATTTGCAGTACCCCACCTTCCATCTTCTGAAAAAAACACATCGGGAAAAATACTGTTACACCAGTCCCTAAAAGTAAAATCTGCCCTAGGGTTGATGAAACAACCAATACCGAGGTAAATCAGTAAATCTAAGTGCTTAATGGGGTTTGATTTGACATGGGACTTCTCGTCCGGGAAAGGGGACACGCCCATTGTAAAACCTCCGCTTTCATGAGCGCCACGAATTGGATAGTAAGGAGCTCCCCAGACAGCACCATTACTTGCAATTCCATCTTCTTCAGCAACTATCTTTCCTAGCATCTCTCCCCTGACTTTTAGTTCAGGTGTTGGCTCGAATACATACCCATTCATATCAGGCTCTTTTCCAGCAGAACCCATAAAGCCAACGATTAGCTTGTCCCTAGGAAATGATCTATCGCTAAAAACCTCAATATTAATATCTCTAAGAACCATCTTTTTCCCTAATACCAATTCCGGTATTGTGTATGTCCCTGGGATATATTTTTCTAACATTTTAAATATGAAATTGTGATGTTTACTTTAAAAATCTTACTGTACTTAATCCCTGCAAAAAAACAATAAAGCATATAAACAAATTGAATACTTAATTATATAATGAAAATCAATAACATATTGGTGGTCTACACGTCCCCAAGAACCAAAGAGCAAAAATCAACCTTGGAAATAGTCAAAAAAATAATTAAAAAATATAATATAAACTGCAGATTGTCCAACAGGGACAACTTAAATAAAAATCAATTCAAAAACAAGGATTTGGTGATTGCCGTTGGAGGTGATGGCACTTTCCTGAGGGCTGCGCATTTTGTTGAAAACCAGCTTTTGCTTGGAGTGAACGCTGATGTGAAAAACAAGGAAGGGTTTTTCATGAAATCCAATAAAAATGATTTTGAAAAAAAACTAAAAAAAATAATTAAAAATCAATTCAACGTCAGGAAACTGCCGAGATTAGAGGCTTGCATTAACAACAAAAAAATTGAAACTTTTGCTTTGAATGAATTCTTTATTGGGGCAAGAAAATCATATCATGCGGCAAAGTACACAATACAAGTGGGCAGCAAAAATGAAAGGCAGAAAAGCAGCGGCATTCTGGTAACTACGCCAACTGGAAGCTATGCATGGGCCAAATCCTGCTGCAACAAAACTTTGCCATTAAATTCAAAAAACTGCCAGTTTGTTGTGCGCGAGCCATATGAAGGCAAGGTTTTCAAAAACTACAAATTTAAATATGGAATATTAAATAAAAACCAAAAAATAAAAATTGTTTCAGAGATGCTTGATGGAGTCTTAATAGCTGATTCTGTCAGCAGGGAGTATAGTTTCAAAAACGGAAGCAAAGCAACAATAAAACTGTCAGATAGGCATCTTAATGCAGTATGGCTATAATTAAAACAAAATTCATCTGGATGGATGGAAAGTTTGTGAAATGGAAAGATGCAAAAGTACATATTCTAACTCATGCAATTCACTACGGGTCCGCTGTATTTGAGGGAATACATTCCTATAAGGCAGATGACGGAACTGCTATATTTAGGCTTGACGACCATCTTGACAGGCTTTTTCATTCTGCAAATGCTTTGAGCATGAAGCTTAAATTTACAAAAAAGCAATTAAAGGACGCAATCAAAAACCTGATAAAAATAAATAAAGTAAGTGACGCTTATATAAGGCCAGTCGTTTACTATGGTTATGGGAACATTGGAGTTTTCCCAAAAGATGTTCCGACTAATGTGGCTATCATAACCGTGCCGTGGGAGCATTATTATTCAACAAATTTGAGGATTATGATATCTAAGTATGCAAGGCATTCTGAAAAATCATCTGTTTTTGGCGCAAAGATAAGCGGCAATTATGCAAACTCGATTCTTGCAATGTATGAGGTAAGAAAAAAATGTTTTGACGAAGCATTGATGCTTGACCTTAACGGCTATGTTGCGGAGGGCCCTGCTGAAAATATATTTCTTGTTAAAAACAGAACTTTGATAACACCTAATAGCAGGAGCGCGCTGCCTGGAATAACAAGAAAATCGATATTAAAAATAAGCCGCGATATTGGAATTAGAGCTTATGAGAGAAAAGTGACTATTAAAGAAGTCAAAAACGCTGACGAGCTTTTCTTCTGCGGCACTGCAACTGAAATAGCGCCTGTAATATCCATTGACAACAAAAAGATTGGAAACGGAAAAGTTGGAGAAATAACCTCAAAAACCAAAGACAAATACTACAATATTGTAAGGGGAAAAGACAAGAAGTACAGTAAATGGCTTACTTATGTTGAATAAATATGAAAATAAGAGATATTGGGGGCGAGTTTGGATTAATTGATAGAATTAAGAATAAAATTAAATTATTTTCAAAAGGCATTGTTGCAGGAATTGGAGATGATACCGCTGTTTTAAAGTATGACAAAAATAATTATCTTCTTTTCACTACCGACATGCTTGTTGAAAATGACCATTTCTCCTTAAAATATTCAAATCCGCAGCAGATTGGAATGAAGGCAATTGAGCAGAATGCAAGCGATATAGCTTCTATGGGCGGCATTCCCAAATTTGCTCTTGTTTCGCTGGCTTTGCCAAATGAAATTGATGTTGATTTTGTTGATAAATTGTACAGTGGAGTCAACCAAAAATCAAAAAAGTACAGAATAAGTATTGTTGGCGGAAATATAATGCATTCAAAAGATATTGTTGTCAGCGTTGCATTAATTGGGTTTGTAGAGAAGAAATATTTGGCATTAAGGAGCGGAGCAAAAATTGGCGATGTGATTTTTTGCAGCGGAAATTTTGGCTCTTCAAGTATTGGTTTAGAGTTGTTAAGGTGCAATCTCAAAGGAAAATCAATAAAAAAGCATCTTGAGCCGGAAGCAAGATTGAGTTTAGCAAGGAAATTGGTCAAAGTTGGGATTAATTCCATGATAGACATTAGCGATGGTGTTGCATCAGAGGTTAGGCATATTTGCAATGAATCAAATGTTGGAGCAATAATTTATGCTGATAAAATTCCAATATCAAAAGAAATGATAAATGATGCTAAAAAAATAAACAAAAATCCGCTTGATTTTGCTCTTTATGGAGGAGAAGATTTTGAGTTGATATTCACAGCAAATAAAAATAAAATAAAACAATTAAAAAAATTTGATGTTAAAGTTATTGGACAAATTGTGGCTAAAAAACATGGAATTAAATTAATAAAAAATAATAAAAAAGAAAATATTAAAAGTGGGTTTGATCATTTCAAAAGGCTAAGAGTTTAGAAAACCCAAAAGCCATCATGGCTTAATCTTAAGCTTTTTTTTCTTGCCTCAAATTCCCTTTGTACATTTGCTGCTGATGTTGTTCTCTGCTCAGTAAACTTTAGTTTTGCCTTTTCATTATTTACTCCCATTAGGAAGGCAGAAACGCAATGCGGCAATACTTCTGCATTATAGCCGCCTTCCAGGCATGCAAAAATATTATTAAAATTAGCAGATAATAGTTTTCCAACCTCGTAATATGAATTTACTGTCAAATTCAATTGCAAAAGTGGATCATCTTTATGCCCGTCAAATCCAGCTGATACAGCCACTATATCTGGTTTGTATTGATTTTTTATTACTGGTATTATCTTAGATAAAATATCTACAAATAAATCATCACTAGTGTAAGGCTGAACTGGAACATTTATTGTATAATATTTACCTTTACTTTCTCCTATTTCGTTAACCCACCCCGTTCCTGGATACGTGGGGAATTGATGGATTGATAGATAAAGAATTTTATCGGTTTTATAAAAAATATCTTGAGTGCCATTACCATGATGCCCATCAATATCGACAACCAAAACTCTCTTTCCTCTTTCATTCAGCCACTTGCATGCAATTGCAATGCTGTTGAACAGGCAGAATCCCATTGCTTTGTTGCTTGTTGCATGATGCCCAGGCGGCCTTATTAATGCAAAATCATTCTGCTTTGCCGCCTTTATCGCTGCGCCGACTGCATAGCAGGCAACCTCGTAGCTTTTGGAATTTGTGTAGGTATCTTCATCTAAATTCATTTCTTTTGCACTTGCATTTTTAATCAGATTAATATATTCATCATCATAAACTAAGTTAAGATATTTTTTTCCATTTTCTATTTCAGATTGCTCCAAATCACCAAAAGCAAGAAGTCTTGCTGGACTTTCTGGGTGATTTTCTGCTTTATGTTCAAGAAATATTTTGTTGTAGATTAGTTGCATTTTAAAATTTAAGATATTTATTTAATTTTTAATCCTATACTTTTTGATCTATTTATTGCTTTACTACTATCTTTTTCTTTAATCAAAATATGATCAGTAGAATATGCAGAGATAACAAAAATGCTTATTTTTTCATCAGCAAGAATTTTTGAGATTTTAGCTAAAAAACCTACAAGCCCAAAAGGCAGAATCATATCAAAGGTTATTATTTTCCAATTCTTATCAATCTTTATTATATGTTTTTTATTTTTATTAATTTCTGATTGTCCAATTATTGCTGTGATTTCATTTTTGTCTTTTATGACTGCAAAAGAATCTGGCAAAGGTTTTCTGGATTTAACTATTGCAAATTTTCCTTTCCAGATATAGAATTTTCCATTATTAAGATAATTTTCAAGTTTCATTTCATCAAAATTAAGTAGGAGGACATGCTCAAGAATGGGCAAAAGTTATTGCAATCAGCTACCTTGTTACCGACTCCACTCTGTTACTCATAAGCACCAATGCTCAAGATTACCGCTGCTTTAAGTCAATTTTGCGAACGTAGTGAGCACGTGGGACTTTATGTCCCACAAAGTGTCAACTGATTTCGCAGTTGATTTCTTTCCAGACCTTACGGATTTTCAAAAGCACAAGCCCTATAAGGCAGAGCTTCTACGCCAGCAGCAAGACTAAATGCAAAGACTCAAGCTGCTTCAAGAGCTTCACCGCGCCTAAAGCACGTTTGCGCTGACAGGAGAGTGCTAGCTTCCCGGCAGAGTCCTCCCATACGATAGAATACATAACAGATTTTAAATGTTTATGCTATTTTAAATTATCAAAACAACCAAATAACCAACAAAGCAACCTAAGCTAAGAATAGGCATTGCTGGATAAAATTTGTTATGCTGCCCTTTAAGCAGCAAAATTGACAAGGCTAAGCTGACAAAAAATGGTATTATTAAAGTTTTTAAGAACCCTATTAACACTGTTTCTTGCAGCATCAAATCTTTCATCACTACACCTGCAAATATCAGTGTGAAGCCAATATCACCGCCGCCAAGCATAGCAACAGACTGCTTTTTTGGAATTTTAATAGATTTTTTAATTTTAAATTTTGAAATTGAAGATTGATTTAGTTGAACTTTATCTTTTTCATAAGGAATAAGCAATCCTGCAAAAACATTTGAGCTTGACTGGAACTTAGCCATTTTTATCATGTGCTTTGTTTTAAAGACAGATATATAGTCATATATTGATATAACCACTAAAAGCATAAATGCAGCAAATAAATTGATTATTGGAACAAATATCGCAGCTAATCCGCCATAAATAAATACTTCAGAAAGATTTTGTATAATTATGTTAGGCTTGTATAATTTTAAAATTGATACTATCAAAGCAATAACAGCTGCAATAATATTGTTTATGAATGCTGCAAATGCAATTGCCAGAGTAAGCCATACTGTAAGAAAAAACCATAGTTTCCAAATAAACGGCTTGTTGAATTTTATCAGCAGCAAGACCAAAATTGTGCCAATTAAAATTGCTATGGTTATATAAATGAAAGATGCACTTTGATTTTTCACTTCAGGCCTTTCAAGGTTGTACGGCAATGGCTGCCAAGCAACTGCTTTTGTTTCAATAGTCTTTTTGTGGTCAATGTAATGATTTATCACCAGCAAGCCTGTGAATTGCGCTATGAAGAAAAATAAAACCAAGGCAATAATTACTCTAGGCGTGTGCTTCATTTTAAAATATTAAAAACTATAAGGATTTAATAAGTTATGTTTTTATAAAGATTGATGGCAGTTTAAGAAATAATCTTACCTTAAAACGTCTTCAATTGGTTTTTTTGTCTTTGTTTGCTGAGCTGTCTTTTGCAAGTCAACTCCCAGGTCTTGCAGGCTTTTTATATGCATCTGCATTAACTGCTCTACTATAGACAATATTTTTAGCATTTCTTCCCTTTCCTTTGCAAGCGTTGTCAAAGAGCCCTTGTGAAATCCAACTTGCTCGTCCTTGCTTATGTCTTTTGGCATTATAGAAATTAAAATGGATTAGTATATAAGGATTTCTAAAAATGTCGGAAATCAGTCGAATGTGAGCGAGTTCGCAACTAGCTCACTCGCATTTCACAGATTTCCGAGCATTCCCAAATGTCGGCAAATGCTTCGCATTTCCGAACACTCCGAAAATCATAGATTTTCGATGAACCAAGGTTTTTGATAAGATTTTTAAAAAAACATATATAACATAGTATTATGACCAAAGTTTTAGGCATTGTAAAGGAAGGCAAGCTTATTCCAGAAGATATGTGGATGAAGTTTGTAAAAAGCCTGGAGAATGATTTTGAGAACCTAGAAACCAACAAGGAAAGGGCAAAAAGGGAATTGGCAGAAGCGATAATCAATGCAATCAAAAAAAGAATTGTGCCAAAATTTGGAGTTTTGTTTTCTGGCGGAGTAGACAGCTCATTAATAGCTTTTGTTTGCAAGCAGCTTAAATGCAACTTCACTTGTTATACTGTTGGAATTGAAGGCTCTGACGATATTGAATGGGCAAAGAAAGTTGCTGATGAGTACAAATTTAATTTTAAATATAAAATATTTGAATTGGATGAATTGGAGATTATATTGAAAAATGCGGTTAAGCTGCTGAATGATGCGGACATTGTAAAAGCAAGCGTTGGCGCTGTCTTGTACGCTGCTGGAAAATTGGCATTGGCAGACGGGAACAATGCATTGTTTGGCGGCTTGGGAAGCGAGGAGTTATTTGCTGGCTACCAAAGGCATGAAAGCGCTTTGCAGGAAAATAACTTTGAGAGCCTTCATAGAGAATGCTGGAATGGATTGAAGAGTATGCGGCAAAGGGATTTAGTCAGGGATTTTACAATTGCCAAAAGCCTTGGGCTGGATTTAAGAGCACCATTTTTGGACAAAGAGCTGATAAAAGCTGCAATGAATATACATCCAATGTTTAAATTAGACAAGAATAATAAAAAAATAATACTAAGAGAGGCAGCAGAATTTATTGGGTTAAAAAAAGAGTTTGCATGGCGCAAGAAGCAAGCTGCCCAATATGGAAGCAATTTTGTAAATGGGATAGAAAAATTAGCTAAAAAGAAAGGTTTTAAGTTTAAGAAAGATTATCTGCAGAGTTTATTAGTAAAGTAATTTTTGATTTATTTTTATTTAATTAAATTTTATTATTGTGAGTGCCTAATTGTCTAGGGCAAGAAGCACAAACTAAATTAACTGAAGGATAACTTTAACCAAAAAATAAAAATTCAATATGCCTTCGGCAAACTCTTGTGCTAGTGACATGCGAGACTCGCGAGAGACTCGCTCACCAACTCACTGACATTAAACCTCCTCGCCTATTATATTTAAACAAATAAAATGATTTACAAATTCAATGCTTATGGTCATCCAAACATATTAGCAACTCATAAAACAACACTAGAATTTACAAAAGACAAAGAAGTCAGCTTGAAAGGAGACTGCATTGTTGCAGTTAAAGCTGATTTTGATTTAATCAAAATAAAGGAATTCATTAAAGATTCTAAAAATAATCGAATAATAATAAAAATTGCATCAGAGGATAAAAAATATCAGGAAACAGTTAGTGCAGAACTTAATCCAAGCTTCAACAGCAGTAAGGAACTCGTAATTAGAAAGACTAATTTCGTTTCTGAAAGGACATTTGCAATAAGGGCAAATAAGGCCGCATTTGACTTGGATAGGCATTTAATTAGTTTTTTAAAAGAAAAAAAGAATAGAATAGGTGTTATCATTGAAAATAAAGAAGAATAAAGTAGAAAATAAAACATTTTCTATATATTTTATATAGAATTTTTATCACCAAAAACAGATAACTTTTTAAATGAATAAATCATTATGGATTACTTAGGGGAGCTGTAAACTTTTGGTTCTCGAGAAGGAAAAGAGGTTGATAAATAGAGGACGGAATGAATGTTAATATTGGAGAAGATTAAAAGAAAATGTCACAGAAAGACGATTTGGAAAAATTTTTGAAAAGAGCAACAAAGGTTGGGACAATGGCAGTAGGATTTTTGGGGTGGTTTAGACAAGAAAGTCCATCACCAGTTATTGTTGAAACTCCAGAAATAGATAAAGCAATTCAACAGTCTACAGAAGTAACTCCACAGCCGAGATATGATGTTTATGCGTCTCCTAACGGAAGATATGTTCTAACCATCGATGAGTTATTTGTTAATGAAATATTACACCCCAGCCCCACAAGGAGAAATGATTATGAAGAATGGCTAAAAAAGCACTTGTTTTTTGGAAGTTTTTTAGATTCACCTAATTTTAAACAGACTGAAGATAAATATGGCAGATATTTGAAAGACCCGCTAAAAGAAATAGCGGCTAGAGTTGAAGAAGATGTACAAAAAGATTTTATAGCAATTGGGCAAAGAAGGCACAGCGCATTGCCTGCAAGTTCCCATATCTATAGTGATTTACAAGAAGCGCTTAAAATATCATTAAAGGCTGGTGTGCCCCTTGATTATATAATTTTTATTGCAGCCTTACTGCATGACAAAATTGAAGAAGATCCAGAAATAAAAGGGTTTGAAAATAATTGGCTAGATGCTCTTTTTAGGAATGATGGGGCTAATTTAAAAAAATATTCTGGGTTATTAACCGAAGCAAGAAGAAAAAAGGCTGAAGAACTCGAAAGGAGATTAAATGGTTACATTCCCCAAGGTGTGAAAGGAGCTGAAAGAGAAGATTACAGGAAATATCACACTAAAGCTGTAAGAATCGTAATGGATGCTACAAGATTTACAGATAAAAATTCTTATGCCTACTCCCTAAGACATGATTTCTCAAGAGATGGTGGTGAGGGGCTTGATCAAACTTTTAGAAGATTTGTTGTAAAAAGTGCTGATTTGATAAGTAATAGTGATGAAACTGATCCTATTCCTGCCGAGGTAATGCAACAATTAAGAATGGCCTCTAAAAATGGAAGGATAATTACTGGTTCTGTAGATGGTAATGAAATTAGTTATGTTATTGGAGAAGAGTTTACAAAAAGGTTTGGAAGCCTAGAAAAAGACGGAAAATCAATGAGTGCTGCAATGCGTGTGGCAAACTCGGTAGCAGGGGTTTCAGGCATGCAATATGCAAACCGAACTTTTAATAGTTATGGTATACCCACGGTCTCTGGAAAAGTAAATGAAGGTACACATCAATTAATGAGACTTGCAGTTTATGCAATAAGCGATTTAGTAGATGCCAAATTAAGGTTGGCACAATCTGCAATAAAAATATACGAGGATGATCCAGAAATAAAAGCAATTAAACCCCTAGTTGATAAATTAATTGAAAGAAAAAAACGAACTACATTTTATTATAGGATAACTGATCCTGGATTTATTGGGACTTGGCTCGCAAGAGATGCAGGCGGTAGAGAAAGTATTGACGCATTAGATAGAGATACAAAAGAAAGAATAGAAAGCTACAAAGATGCAAGACATTTAGAAATACTGCTTCCAAAATTTACTATGGTGTATGACAAACATGCAAGAAGGGACTCTCGTCAACTTGCCACACTAAATAGTCCTGGCGATTATGATCCTAGAAAACATATTTTTTCCACTCTTGACGACTTTAATCTTTTGATGAGGCTATTGCCAGACCATTCAGAGATGATTACAGACTACAGAAGACCAAATGGTAGCCAATAGCTTAAAGAGGTTTTTAACAAAAAATCCAAAAAATATTAAATAATAACTAATTTCTCATAATAAAATGACAGTTGAAAGTTTATCACATTTGGAAGCTATTTTTGATAATGAGGATATAAAAGAATCAGTCAGAAAAATAAAACGTGCTTACAAAGAACATAAAAGAATTTCTTTGCCATCAGACGAAATAGAGTTAGTGCAACAAGCATACAAAGAGGAAATGAGAAATGCAGAAGCAAGGACTCACGCTTTAGTTCACACTTTCTTAGGTAGATATTGGCATGGCCTTCCTGTTAAGCCAGCTATGACGCTAGAAGGCTTATGTGCGTACAGATTCCACAATAACCCTATAGTTGTAGTTGAAGATCTAACGAGACCAGATATTATTGCTTTGCAATCAACAGATGAAGAATTAACTAATATGATTACTGCAAGACATAGTGAATTACAAACATGCAAAGCACATAATGTTCCAGTAGAAGTGGAAAAATCCTTTTTGATATATGCTCCAGATAATTTTGTAAGGAAGATTATAAGTTCAAGATCTTCTTCTTTTGGTGAAATTGAAGAACAACTTAAAAGAAAAAAAAGAGATGTTATCGGAATCACTGGTAGAATAAAATCACCAGGCGATTTAGCGGATAAAATAACAGATAGAAACTTTGGTATCGATAAAATTTACAGAGTTGATAAAATACCTAGCGAAAATGATGAAGTGAAAGATTTGAGTGGCATAAGATTTATTACAATGAACCAAAATATGTGCTATATAGTTTTAGGATATATAAAGGGGAGAAAGGATATATCTATTGTTAGTGTAAAGGATTATATCCAACATCCTAAAAATAACGGTTATAAGGCCATTAATTTGGTCATAAGCTACTGTGGCTTATTTCATGAGATTCAAATAGTTGATACAGAAAAGTATGATTTTAATAAATTACACCCAGATGCCGCACATAGGGTATACAGACAAGTTATCAAGGAGGCAAGAGAAAAAACTGGACAATCGTGGTTTGAGCTTAATATACAGCTAAGGGAATTGTTTGGATTGAAGCCGAGTCCACTATCAAAGATATATACACAAGCCAAGCGGTAATTTGACACTAATAATAACCACTTCTAAGTAGTCAAAAAACGAAAGATTTAAATAGGGTAATTCATAGTAATGATATGGGCGATTTTGATGGAACACCATCTATTAAAAGAAGAAGTAATTAGGGACCTTTGGGCTGGAAAACCAATTTCAACTAGTAATCCAACTGTTAGACTTATTTTAGATGAGTTGTATAGTCATCAATTTATTTCAAGCCCTGAGACTACTCCAAGACTAACTGACGAAGGTGTCAAGTTTGTCGTAAATGGAAGGGACTCATCTGAATTAGTGGGACTTCTTGATGACATAAATTTGAGTCAAGAGGAAAGAGTATTTTTAGCTAATGCAATCCAAGGTATTATGGATAAACCTTTTGCATACGAAATAATAAAAAAATCTGCAGAAAATCCAGAGAGAAAAAAATATCCTAGTGTCGATTTAGGTTCTTTTGATGATGTGGAGCATGGAGTCCTATTCAACGCAACGAAACATATAATGATTGATCCACAAATAAGCCGAGAGACTATTGATGGCGTAGTACAAAGACTTCAAAAATATGGTGCCGATATTGACAGAGTTGATAATAGAAATTATACTACAAAAGTAAGATATAAAGTAGGAAACACGCAAAGAACACTCTACTTTGTTAAAGCTGATGCAACAAAAGTTAAACCTGCAATGGAGGTTATGGTAAAAAATGGAATTTTTTCACTCATAATGAAAGGTATGGGCGGGTTCAGAGGGAGTGATAATTATGGCAATTTGCTAGATGCATTAGAACGGTATGTTGGTCTATTGAGGAAGTGGGGTTTGTTATTAACGGGAGTCCAACCACAAACTAAGTTGGATAAGATTGGAGAAGGCATCATTGCTTATTGGGTGCATTCTAGTAACGATTATAGGTTGTCTACTCATGGATTATACCAAAAGTGAATTAAACATTAATATTCACCCTCCTCGTCTTCCCCACATAATTCAAAATTCTTAATTAAATCTCAAAAAACAGAAAAATATATATATTAACAGATATTAATAAATATGAGAAAAAATGCCGCAAGCCGAGACTTTTAGTTTACCTGAAATAATTAGTGATGAGATCTCCGCATTAGTCAGGGCTGGATTTTACTCAAGCAAATCAGATGTTGCAAAAGATGCATTAAGATGTCTGTTTGAGCATAAGCCACATTTAAAAATAACTGCTGCAGTTGAACTATATAACTCAGGAGAAGTCAGCTTGGGCAAAGCCTCAGAGATTGCAGAGATGAATACTGCAGATTTCAAGGATGCGTTGGCTGAAAGAGGCATTGTGCGCGTTATTAAGTCTTCTAACAAACGAGTAAAAAAAGGGCTTGAAATAATAAGGAAAGCTAGAAGGTGAATTAATGGCTTTCGTGTTTGATGCAGATGTGCTCAGCACATTTGCGAAAATTAAAAAATTAAGCTTGCTAAAAAGATTATTCGGCAAGAGTTATCTCTTAATCCCACCTGCCGTCATATCAGACTTGGCACGTTCAAAATTACCATTAGTGAAAGATGTTCTTGCATCAAAAATTTTCCAACATCCAAAGCTAAGCTTACAAGAGTCTAATTTGGTGAAAAATATTTATTATCAAAAAAATCTCGGGAGAGGGGAGGTAGAATGCATTGCAATATGCAAAATGAGAAATTTCACATTGGTAACAAACGATAATAAAGCCATTCAGTTAGCAGAGAATTTAAACATTAATGTAGTTGACTTAGAAACAATTTTATATTCTTTAAAGGAATTAGTAAATAAGAATCAGCTTAAACAAATAATTAATGATATCGAAACCAAAGATAAAGTAATCATAATAAACAAACAGGAGATACTAAAGTAAATTCACCCTCCTCGTCTTCCCCACATAATTCAAAATCCTGCCATTTGTATATTTCCCATTGCCAAGAAAATCTTTATTATGCTTTAATATAACAAACCCGCTGCAATCTTTGCATTCTTTTTCCAGATCTTCTCCCTTAAACCATTTCTTCGTTTCTTCTTCATTCAGCTCAACTGTATTTTTTGCTGCTTTTTGCCCAATAATTTGAGCGCCTTCAATGCTAAGCCTTATCCCTTTATTATCAATCTCGCAAAAATACATGCCTGCAGAATTCAACCTTAACTTTGAAATGTCAATTTTTGAAATATCTTTGCTAATTATAAAAACTCGATTTTTGTTGTTCTTCAAAAAACCATAATCAAGCTTTACTTTTGCACCCCATTGCTTTTCTATAAATCCATAAATTTCTTTTATTTCTTTATTATTCAAGATTTTAAGTTCTGGCATTTTTATTTGTAATTTGTATATTTTTATTTTTTCAATCCGCCTTCGGCAAACTTTAGTGCTCGTTGTCGCTTTTCTGCCATTGCGCGACAACTCGCCGATTTATTCATTTAATAAATTTGAGGCGAAAATTAGTGGCAAAACAATTTTCGCTGAGTGTAAATTTGGTTGCCTAAGGCAACGGATTGAATTTTTATTATTGGATTCTTAAAATAAAATTTTCAAATCCCCCACATTGGATTTTGCTTGCGCATTATCTCTGCTATTTCTTTCAAAATATCAATTTCTTCTTGTGTTAAATACTTCTTAAATTCCTTTAATTTCCTGAAATGCTCTTCGGGAATTGAGGAGTATAAAATATCACTTTCATGTACTTGTCTGCCAATAGTCACATTTGGCAATGAAACAGCGACTTGCTTGCCTTTCTCAGCTTTCTCTAAATTTTCCTGCTCCTGCTGGATGCTTTTTACCTCTGTTATCACTGAGCCGTCTTTTTTCATCAATGGGGTGTTTGCCTTTAAAGTGCCTGCAAGCACTTCAACTCCAACAACAGCTGGATTATTCTGCCTGAAAATATAGCCTTTCATTATTTGTATCTTGCAAGGCCTGTACAAATATTCAGTCTGCTCTGCTTCAAGCCTTTTTCTTTCCTCTTGCTGCCATTTTTCAAAATCTTCAATGAGCTTGTAAATTATGTCGTTGCACAAGACTTTAGCATTTCCTGCCTTGACCTCAGGCAGTAATTCGACATTAAATCCAAGAACTGCGCTCTGCAAAGGCTCCTTTTCGTAATTTATTTCCGCGTCTGAGATGTCTTTTTTTGAGATGTTGCCAATGCTGGCTTTTTTGATTTCAATATTCTTTTCCTTCAATATTTTTACAAGCGCTTCTAAGCTTCCAAGAGAATCAGCCTTTATAACAATTCCTTGCTTGTCTGTTTCTATTATTACTTCCTCAACTTCTTTTTTTATTTCTTCCCTTACTTTTTCAATCTCGCCAGGCAAGCAGCTTCTTAATGGCATGCCTGCAACAACATTATCAAGCTCAGGTGCTGAAATCTTAACGCCTGTTGCAGCCATTACCTGCTTAACAGATTTGAATCTGGCTTTTTTATCGCGCATTTCTGCCAATGGCATAGGCTCAAATAATGCTTTGACTTTTGTAACAATTGGTTCACCTAATGAACCTATGACAATTATGTCATTCTTTTTCAAGGAACCATCATAAATAATTAAATCAATTGTTGTTCCTAGTCCTTTTTCTTCTTTCACTTCTAAAACAGTTCCTTTTGCATTACCTTCAATACTTATCCTTAAACTTTCTTCAAGAAATTTCTGAGACAAACCCGTTATAAACATCAATAATTCAGGCAATCCTTCCCCAGTTTTTGCAGAAGTTGGGATTATTGCAATTTGTTTTGTATAGTCTTCAACCCTGTCAAATCTTTCAGCATTAAATCCAAATTCGCTTAGCTTTCCGACAATCTCGTAAAGCTTTTTTTCAAGAAGAAGCATTGAATTTTCATTTTGCTTTTTTATGTTGTCTAGCAAATGAGCATTGGTATTTGATTTCCACCCTGGCAAAAGGTCAATCTTATTTAATGCTACTACAAAAGGCGTTTTATACTGCTTAAGTATGTCTATGCACTCTACTGTTTGAAGCTTAATGCCTTCATTAATGTCAACAACTAGAATGGCAATGTCTGCAAGATTGCCTCCTCTTTTTCTTAAGTTTGTGAAAGCTGCATGCCCAGGCGAATCGATTATAAGAAACCCAGGTATTCTGATTTCAATTTTAGCTTTCTGAAGTAATGTCCCACTAATCTTTTTGACAACATCGATTGGAATTTGTGAGCATCCAATGCTTTGGGTTATTTTTCCAGGCTCGGAATCAACAATAGCGGTACCTCTAATTGTATCTAGCAGTTGGGTCTTTCCGGCATCGACGTTGCCCATGGCAACAATAATTGGCTGTCTTAGCATTTTTGAGTCAGATTATAGTAAACATATTTTGTTTTTAAACGTTGTGTAATAAGAAAGCTTTTTATTAAAAATAAGGTTTTTCGCTGTTATGAGGATTATTACAGAAGGCTCAATCAAACTGAAAGTACCAAAAGCAGATAAGGTATCAAAAGAAATGGGGGTTTTCTACAATCCTGCAATGCGCTTAAATAGAGACATTTCTGTTTTGTTGTTAAATTCTATAAATAAGAATAATCTGCAGATAGCAGACCCATTGGCAGCGACTGGTGTAAGAAGCATTAGATTTTTGAAAGAACTAAGAAAAAATAAAATAAAAAAAATATATATTAATGACTATAGTAATGATTCAACGAAATTGATAAAACAAAATTTAGCATTAAATAAGATTCAATATACAAATAATGAAAAAATTTTAATTGCACCCTACAGAAACTTTGTTTCGGTGGAACTTAAAAATAAAGTATTTTTAAGTAATGAAGATGCAAATCTGTTTCTGCTTAATTCCACAGGCTTTGATTACATTGACATTGACCCGTTTGGTTATCCCGGAGCATTTCTGGACAGCGCATGCAAAAGATTGGCAAGAGACGGCATACTTGCAGTTACAGCTACCGACACATCTGCATTATGCGGCACATTTCCAAAGGCATGCATCAGGAAATACTGGGCAATGCCTAAGAAGGATGCAATAATGCATGAAAGTGGATTAAGAATTTTGATAAGAAAAATACAGCTAATTGCCGCACAGTATGACAAAGCGCTTACTCCAATATATTCTTATTCTAAAGAGCATTACATGAGGGTTTTTTTAAAAAATATAAAAGGAAAGAATAAGGTTGATGAAGCATTGAAATTGCACGGAATGCTTAATGATGCAGGGCCAATGTGGCTTGGGAATTTATGGGATAAAAATTTAGTTGATAAAATACATAAAAACGCATTTAAAAATAAAATTTTTAATAGTAATAAACAACTAATTAAATTTCTGCAAACAATTAAAGAAGAATCAAAAATACATGCTATTGGATTTTATGACCTGCATGACATTTGTGAAAGAAATAAAATTAAAAATTTGCAAAAAAAAGAAAAAATTATGAATAAAATTAAGAAATCAAGGTATCAGGTTAGCAATACTCATTTTAAGGGAGAAGGTATCAGGAGCAATATCCAAATAAACCAATTGGTAAGAATATTAAACAATAAATAGGCGAGCAGGTAGCTAAGCGAGCGAAATAGATGAACGCGAGCATGCGAGCGTTCTCGCATGCAGGTCGAGCTTTCGCATCTCACTGGCGAGCCAAAAATTTACCGAAGGCAGATAAAATTTTGTTTTTAGTCAATAATTTTCAAATTAACCAATCGCTCTCCTTACATCAGTAACTTCAACAGATTCAACTCCTTCAATATGGCTTATTCTCTTTTCAAGCTCTTCTGTGCTGCCTTTGCTCTCATCCATGACAAAAATTATATTAAGAGCCTTAAGCCCGAATGCTATAGGCTCGATACTTATCTTGAATTCCTGTGAATTGCAAAACTCAACAATCTCTTTTTTCGCTTCGGCTTCTAAATTAGACAAGTCTATGCTTGTATTTTGAGGCATTATCCTAAAAGTAATAACCACGCTTGCCATCTTAATTTGGGCCTTCGAAGTGGCACGATGCGCAAGTATATTTTGCAGCTATATCCCTGCAGTGGTTGCATCTTACAATTTCAATCTTTGCACAGCGAGGGCACATAAACCTTGTAGAGCCAATTGTATTAGAAATCCTTTTTTTGCATGATGTGCATACTGCTTGTTTCTCTGTCATTCGCTTTGGGATAAGATTTTAATTTAAAAAGGTTTGTTTTTATATTGAAATTGTATTGTTTTTTTCATCAACTTCAAAAATCTCTCCAAGAAACTGCTGTATTGTGTAAATATTTGTCTTACAGTGGTTTGTTATTTCAGAAACTTTTGTTTTAGAATCTTTAATTAATGCCATAAATGGCAGTATTTGATCTGCCAAATGCCTGTCAACCGGCGCTTTGCTTTCTATTTCTTTTATTAAATTATGAGCAGCTTCTTCCCCTACAATCTCTGCCCTTTTCCCTTGCTCGCCAAGAGAGTCTGCTCCAAGCCTTATTGGGTTGTTTTCATCTATGTCTTCTTTATTCTTAGAAAAAATCGCCCAGAGAGTAATGCCAGAGCCTGTTGATAATGTGTCTTGATATTCTGTTATTATTTTAATGGAGACATTGTATTTTTGTTTTAATATTGATTGTGCAGCTTCTGCTTGCCTTTCAGCAACTTTTGTTTGCTGCAGATTTCTTGAAGCATGTGAGATGCCTTTTATTTGTATTAAATGATGTTGTTCAATTAAATTATATTTATGCACATTTTGTATTAAATGATGATGAAATTCATCAAAATTTGAGAAATCATTTAACTTGTATTTTGGATTTATTTTAATTTCAACCTTGCCGTTGCCTTTTGGATAGCATCCTCGCTTCAACAATTTTGCTTCTATTTTAGCGAATCTTTGTAATTGTGGCAATAAAACATTATTGAAATAGTCGAAAGGCATGCTAAATTTGGTGTCCGTACCACCCTTAATGGTAATTGTTATTGGTTTTGACACAAACATTGCCGGCAGCAATAAAGCTTGAAGCAATAACGTTATTGAGCCAGCTGTTTCAATGTCTATATTGAGGTTTTTAGCCATTATTTTTTTTGGATAATACTTCAAATATAAAGAGCCTAGCTCTGCGCCTTCTGCATCTGCATTGCAGAGATCTTGCAATGATTTCACACAATAAAGGTGCTGGTTTTTCAAGCCAGAGTCTCTTCTTCCTTTTCTTATGCCATAAACTTCAAATGATTTTTGAGTGATTGTGGAGAGAGCTAAAGCTGTTCTAGCAATTTGTCCGCCGGCCTCTCCGTAATTTCCGTCAATTTTAATCATGCAACGAAAGAAATAGAGTTTTTATTTAAACGTTGTTAAATATCTTTGATTTACCAGCATATCAAATATTCTCTATATCTTGCAGTCCAGAATCGAGCTCATTTAAGTCTTCTGTGCCTAAGTCTTTCTCAACAATTTGAATGCTGTTTAAATCATTTCCAACTGCATCAACAACCACTTCTCCAGTTGCTTCAACTGGCGCTTCAGGTGCTGTCACTTCTTCTTTCTTCTCCATAACCTCTTCCTTAGCAGCCTGCTTGCATGCAGCAATAGAAATAAGCATCAATACAAAAATAAAAAACAACAATTTTTTCATTAAATAGCACCCATTTTGCAAACACTATATTTTCTATATTTAAATTTTTCCGAAAATTCACTGAACAACTTCAACTTCAATATCAGCTGAGATATCTGCATCGAGCTTTGCTATCCTTATCCTTAATACTATTATCTTCAATACATCATGCGCTTGTTTTAATGCCTCATGCGCTTCCTTTCTGAGTTCTCTTACCTCCCTTATTAATTCCTTTGTCGTATCGATGTTAGCTGTTTCATTTGTCAAGCTTAAGTTAAAAGCTTCAGCTAATTTGGCTTGTGCTTGCTTATACTTGTCTTCTGCAGTTGCAATTTTCTCGCTGAACAATTCCATCTCTAAACTGACATTAATTGATATGTTGATTTCATTTGCTCTTGCCAATATTTTATCAAGCCTTTTTTCAAGCACTTCTGTTCTCTTGACTAAGCCTTTGACTCTTGCAACCATCACTATTTCAGCATGCAACAATAGCTTTACTTCCCTTAATTCACGCCATTTTTCACGTAATTTTCCTGCCAATTCCTTAAACTGCTCTTTTGTCGTTGCAGCCTCTACTTCTGCTTTAAAAGAGTTCAAATCAGAAATTTGTGCGTCAATATCTGCTATTATGCGTGCTTCTTCTTCATCTGAAATATGCTCATTTGCCTTAACCACAATCTTTGTCTTTTCCAATTGGAATATCAGCAAGTTTATGCTCTTTAACAAATAAAATCTTGAATTAAGCAATACTAATTCTTCTTTTCTTTCATTTATCGCTTCTTTTAGCGCCTTTCTTGCCTCATTTAATTCCTCTTTCGCTGCACTTAAATTAGCTTTTGCATCTTCAAATCTTTGCCTTAATAATGCAAGCTCCTCATCTGTTATATTCTTATCATTCAAATCTTTTATATTCTTCACTCTAATGATTTTGTAAGCCCTTAATTCTAACTTTATTTTTTCTTTTTCCAGCTTGGCTAATTCTTTAAGTCTTGCCCTATTCAACACTGCTAACTTCTCTATTTCAGTCTCGTTTAAATCAGAAATTTTTTCAAGCTTTTCTTTATCGAGTTCTGCAAGTCTTTTTAGCTTTTCTTCACTAAGCTTTGATATTCTTTCAAGCCTTTCTTTTTTTAGCTCTGTAATCTTATCAAGATTTTTCATGTTTAATGCAGACAGCCTGTCTATTTGCCTTTTGTCAAGCTCTGCAATTTTTCGCAATTTTTCACTGCTTAAATTAGAAAGCCTCCCTATTTTTTCTGCATTCAATGCTTCTATTTTTGCTCTCTGATCTTCTTTTAGAATTCTTAATCTTTCTTTATGCTCCTCTTTAATTTCTCTAGCGCTAACAAGAACCCCTAATCTTCCCGAGCCTGATTCTGCATCTGCCTCAGCATTTGCAGAAACATCTCCACTTGGCCCTCCTCCAGATTCAGCAAAAGCCAGTGGTATTAAACTAAAAATAAATATTGCAATTAATGACAAAGCGATTGTTTTTTTCATTTTGACTTCCAAATTTTATTTGAATTTTTTATTGATTTTATCAAATCTTGAATGAGTTATAGGCTTGTTATTTATAAACAAACTTTTTTTGTTTAAAAATTAATGGTTTTTAAGCCATTTTAAAACTTTACAAAGCTTTATTCGGCTTTCTTTTGCTTTATAAAGGCATTTTTCTTTTTTTTAATGTTAAAAAGACTTTAAAATGATTTCCAATTTCAAAATGTTTTTATACTAATTAAAATATTGATTTTTTATGATTAAGTTAAAGATTTTAATTTGTATTTTTATATGCGCTTTAATCGCTAACATAGCAAATGCAGCTACGATTTATGGCACAATATATGATTTGTCATTAAAAAAAGTTGATAATGCAAGAGTTGAAATCAGCACTACACCTAAGCAATTTATTGTTGCTCAAAATGGCTCTTATTCTTTTATTGTGCCAAATGGGGAATACAAAATAAAAGCTCAGTTAATACAAAGAAATACTGTGCTTGCATCAATTGAAGAAAATATAACAATAAAGCAAGACGGCAATTATGTTCTTGACCTAATTTTATTTCCGGATATTGAAGAAGGCATTGAAGATATTGATATTGATGTTAACGGCGATATTGTTGAAACAGACAAAAGCAAGTATAAAATTTCTGTTGGCACTATGATATTGCTTGCATTAGGGTTTATTTTAATTGGATTGCACTATTTTAAGAAAAGAACAACGCAAAAAAAAGAATCAATAAAAATTGAAGAAGAAAAAACAGGGGAAAAATATGAGGATAATGATTTGGAGCATTTGATAAAAATAATCAAGCGGGAAGGCGGAAGAACAACACAGAAATACATAAGGAAGCAAATTCCTCTTTCAGAGGCAAAGATAAGCTTGATGATAGCTGAGTTAGAGCACAAGGGGATTATTGAAAAAATAAAAAAGGGAAGAGGCAATATTATTATTCTAAAAAGAAAATGAAACATAAGCAAATTAAAGACACTTATTTCATAAGATTAGACAGGGGAGAAAAAATAATTGAAACGCTGAAGAATTTCTGCAATAAAAACAAGATAAAATGCGGCTATTTCTTTGGAATTGGCGCTTTAAACGAAGTTGAGTTAGCGCATTATATCGTTGAGAACAAGAAGTACACTTCAAAAACCTACAAACAGCCATTGGAAATAGTAAATATGACTGGCAACATCACAACAATGAATAATGAAATATATTTGCACTGCCACATAGTATTGAGCGATGAGAAAATGCACGCAATTGCTGGACACATTAAAGAAGGAACCATAGCTGCAACATGCGAGATTATTCTGGTGAAATTGAACGCAAATATAAACAGAAAGCACGATGATTTTATCGGGCTGAACCTTCTTGATATTTAAAAACCACAAACCTTATAAACAAAAACTAATCTATTGCTTCAAAAGGGGATGGTTTATGAGTGCTGAAAAGGAGATAGTTAATTATTGGTACAATAAAAAGGGGCTTTTCACTATTAATAATATCAAAACAAATAACAAGGATCTTGGAATTCTTGCAATTAATCCCAAATCACAGGAAGTATTTCATGTACAAGTAATCTGTTCTTTGACAGGCACGATTGATTCCAAAGAGATGGGAATTTCCGCAGAAAAAATATCAGAGGAAAAATTTTATGATAATTCGATTTTGGAAGTAGTTCAAAAAAATATAAGTTCCATTGAAAATCCTGCAATAAGGAGGGTTCTTGTGCTGGGCTCCCTGCCGAAGTCAAAAAAGGCAGGCATAATAAAAGAATTTGGCATTATGGATATCCAAATAATGGAGTTTGAAAACATTCTATATGATGTCATGGAAAACCTTGACACGCAGTATTACAAAAATGATATAATAAGGACTTTGCAATTGACAAAATTTTTGCTTCTGAGCGAGCCTGCAAAGATGGCAAAGCTGCTTGTAAATGACTCATTCACATCAAATTCAAGAAAGGAATTTTTATCAAATATTTTGAGTAATGACGAAATTGTCAAGGAGTTCAGAAAGACAAATGTGGATAGATTAGCAGCAATCCTGAAGAATTCTGGCCTGAAAGCTGCGGAGATGGCGGAAATGCTTGAGCACAATGTTTTGAATAAGAAAACCAGGAAACTGTTTTTGAATTCCTTGATGGAGCAGGAGAATATGAGAAAACTTACCAAGCCGAAGAAAGCAAGAAAATTGGAAACGACTTTGGGGAAGTTTTTTTAAATATTAAAATAAAGTTTTCTTTGGCTAGAAATTATCCTACCTAATCAGCAGTTCATATATATTGTTTTGATAGTCTCGCTCTTCAATTCCTGGAAACAATGCTGGTAATTTGTCTTTTTGATAATCCTCACTATAAGGAACAATAAGAAAACGTACCCTATCGACATCAGAATCGACAGCAGTTAACACTGTTACTTCAAATGGCTCATTTGGAGCTAAATCGATAGACTCTAACACTATTACTTCAAAAGTCTCATTTGGGTTTAGCCTTCGCTTGTCTTGATTGACTATTTGGACTTTAGAGTAATAACCACGCGTTAAATCTAGATTGGACTTGGTGTTTGCGATATAAAAAGGGTCAGTGATAGAAGCGTCACCAATATTTTTTATCTTAATTGTGAATTCCATATAAGCTATATCCGGAAGCGCCGGCATCCCCAACGAGTCATTTGGCGGTATAATTCTATAAGAAATTGAATCAATTATCAAATCTGGCAACTTTATCTCTAGTGGTGGCAAAGGCCCCTCTAACTGTGGCGTACATCCAACGAGGCTAGCTATAGCAACAAACAATGCCATGATAAATATTAGGATTGGTACAATGTGCTTCATGGTTAATAATAAAAAATTTTATAATATAGGAGGGCGCGTATTTATATATAAATTTTTTTTATAATAAATTAGCTTCTCCTAAGCATCTTCACAACGCTGTCAACAGCCCTTATTGCATACTCATCAATTCTTTTCTCGCTCTGCTGCCATGTTATATTAGGTCCAGAAATACCTAGGGAAACTGGCTTGCTGTACTGAACTGACAAATCTAGAAGCTTTCTTGCAACAGAATGAGCAACAACAGTGTCATGGTCTGTGCCGCCTTTGATGATCGTGCCTATTGTAACAACACCTTCTATGTTTTTGTCTTTAAGCAATTCCTTAACAGCCAAGGGTATTTCAAAAGAGCCTGGCACTTCTATTATTTTAATGATTTTTGCACCTAATTCTTTTACCCTTTCTTGTGCTTTTTTGCTCATCTCTCCTGTTATCTCATAATTAAACAATGAAACAACCATACCAAGCTTTGTCATTTCACACCTTTATTTGTCCTTCATCTTCTTTTCCTTGTCTTCTGCCCATGCCAGCATATCTTGTAAGTTCTGTCTTGCCTTTGAGCAATGCCAATGCATTTAATGCATGCTTTTCTGCCCTGTTCTTAGCAATTTCATATATCTCTTTTTCCTTTTTCGCTTCATCCATATGGACAAAAACTTCTAAAATGTGCTTGTTTGTCATTAATTGGACATTTTGCAAACCAAGCGATGCTTCATGAGCGCATTGCTTATCAATTGGCTTTGGACCGGCCATTCCCAAAGCAATAGCGATATCACATTTATCTTCTTCAATCAATTTTTTGCACGCAACAGGCAAGTCCTTAAAGCCAGGCACAGTGTATCTTACTATTTTTGCATCAGAATTTTTTTTAATTGCATCTATTGCAAACTTTGCCATATCAACTCTTGCAAATGTTGTGTCAGCAATGCCTATTCTCATAGCAGCTCAACCTTTATTTTATCTCCGTCTTTAAGATTTAATTCTGTTTTAATGTGGACTGGCGCGATAAACTCAATTATTTCTTTGTGTTTTGTCAGATCTGGAATTATTATAGAGCCTTTAATGTTTTTGATTTTTGCTTTATAACAACTTGCCCCTCCAAATGTTTTGTTATTTAATTTAAATCCATTGATTTTTATTGGTTTAATGTTTTTTAATAAACCCCTTTGTTTTTTACTGACTTTTAAATTTAAAGTGCCGGGATAAGCATTAAAATCAAGCTTTCTTTTGATTTCTTTTTGGTAATGTTGCATCGACATGAAATAAGCGCCTTCTCCTAAACCGCAAACTATTTTACCATTAATTGTATTTTTCATATGTCGAAAATATACCATTAGTCCATCAAAAATCAGTGAGATGCGAGTGAGCTCGCGAACTCGCTCACATTCGACAGATTTTCGAGTGTGCTCGGAAATGCAAAGCATTTACCGACATATGACTAATGGACGTAAGTCAGATGTGCTTGTACAAGATGGTATATTCTCGAGCATCTCGGAAATCAAAAGATTTCCGATGATCATCAAAAATGTAGGACATTTTTGAGATGCTCAAAAACCACCATCAATTCAAGCCTATAATTAAGCTTCCGCTTCATGCCACCCATCTATGATGGGTGGTTTTTGACACAATCAAGTATTCTAATTTCACTTATAAAGCTTATGGCGCAAAGATTTTTAAACCGGCAAATCATTCTCTTAAGCAGATGGTAAACAAGAAACTGCTTATTGTTGGCATTGACCCAGGGACAACCACAGGCTTTGCGGTTCTTGACATTGAAGGGAACTTAATTCACCTTGATTCTTCAAAGCAGCTCGACTTAAAAAAATTAATTTCTAAAACATTGGATTTTGGCAAAGTTGTTTTAGTCGGCACAGACAAAGTAAAAGTGCCTGGCTTGATTGAGGCGTTTGCAGCAAAATTTGGAGCAAGAATTGCAAGCCCTCAAGAAGATATAAAAGTTTATGAAAAAAGAAAAATGATCAGCAATTTTAACTTCAATGATGAGCATCAAGGCGATGCCCTGGCTTCTGCACTGTTTGCCTACAAGGAAATAAAAACCCTGCTTGATAAGATAGACTTTTTTGTTGAAGATGCTAAAAAGCATAGCATCAGGGATAAAATAAAAGAGCTTGTCATCACAAAGAAAATGAGCATAAAAAATGCAGCCAGCATAATTGAGAAAGGAGATGAAGAATCCCAAATAATAGAAAAAGTTATTGCTGAGAAAAAGCTAAGTGAAAATGATTTTTTGAAATTGTACAATAAGCTGAAAAAATATGAGGCAGAACTAAACCTTATAAAATCATATAACAACAATTTAAGGAAAAGAATAAGCAATTTGGAAAAACAGGATAAATTAGAGGAGCCAAAAAATAACAATAAAAAATTTGTAGATTTCAAAGAAAACAGGCTCAGATTTTTGGAGAACCGACTTAAATCCAGAGAAAAAGATATAGAGTATTTAAACTTATTAATTAAAAAATTCAATAAAATCATATCTGATATAAACAATTTTTATATACTAAAAAAGCTTGATACATTAGGCATTAATGAGTTTAATTTTAAAAATAAAATATTAAATATACAAACTAATGACCTTCTTCTTATTGATAACCCGAATATTGCAAGCGCCAGCATAATAAACCTATTAAAAAATAAGGTTTTTGTCATTGTTCATAAAAAGCCAATCAGCAAGAAGATTGAAGCTGAACTTCCATTTTTGTTTATCAGCGCCAAAAGCCTCAAAATTGACGAATACGAACATTTTGCATTTGCAGAAAAAAGGCATTTTGAAACTGAAAAGAGCAAGGTTAACTGGATTAAGAAAATCATTGATGACTACAGAAGAGAGAAAGAGGAGCTAATTTAGATCGCTATTTCTTATCGTGACTTTATTTCCGGTCTTTAAGTCTCTTGCAAATATCTTTTTGCCAATTCTTATAAGCCTTACCTTGTCTCCTCTTACTGAAACAACATCGCCTTTTTTGTATTTTGACAGCTTGAAGAGCACATTTACCCTGTAAAGGTCTTTTCCATGCCTGCTTCTTGTATGAAGCTTTGAGCTTACTTTCAATTCGCCCCCAAAACTCTCTTTCAGCTTCTTGCCCAATATCCTTATGAATTTCTGCGATGTTATATAGAAGTCCACGCCATTGTCAAATTTCACAGTTTTTGTTATAGCCACATCTGCTCTTTTTTTAATCTGGTTGCAAACAAAATTTAGTATTTCATCATTTATATCCCTAAGCTGCAATATTCCTTGATAATAATTTGGGCGCGGCAGTTTCATTTTTGCAAATTATTTTTTCAATATTAATCTTATTATTGATTATTTTAATCGTGAATTTCAATGAATTTATCTACGATTGCATCTCCCATCTCTGATGTTGTGTTGTTTCCGCTTAAATCCTGCGTTCTTGTCCTGCTTTCTTTCAAAACAGCTTCAATCGCTTTGATTATTAAATCGCCGGATTTCTGCTGTCCAATTGTATCGAGCATCAGAGCGCCTGCCCATATTGTTGCAATAGGGTTGACAATGCCCTGGCCTTTTAGTTTTGCAGCACTTCCGTGCACTGGCTTGAACATAGAAATACCTTCTGGATTGATATTTCCTTGTGTGGCAAAAGCTAACCCACCTTGTATTACTGTTCCCAAATCGCCCAAAATGTCGCCAAACATGTTAGGAGCAACAATCACTTCATATTTCTCTGGCTGCCTTATGAAGTTCATTACAGCAGCATCAATTAGGTTAAACTCGTACTCTATTCCATGATATTCTTTTCCAACTTTATCAATACTTTCACGCCAAAAATTATAAGCCTCAATCATATTTGCTTTATCAATAGCAACTATTTTTTTTATGTTTTTTCTTTTTGCATACTCAAAAGCGTACCTTATAATTCTTTCGCAAGCTTTTCTGCTTAAAATTCCGATTGAATAAGCAATACTCTCTTTTGTTTCTATGCTCAGCCCAAATTTTGCTTTAAGTGTATTATTGTCAATCTCAAGCTGTTGCTTATTTTTACCATTTTTTACTCTTCCATAAGCCCCAACATAAAAGTCTTCGGTATTTTCCCTTATAATAACAAAATTAATCTCATTGTGAGTTTTGTTAGCTAATGGGCTTTCAACGCTTGGCAATAGTTTTATTGGCCTTAAACTGACAAATTGGTCAAAATAAGTCCTTATTAAATTAGAAACCTTCTGCTCTCCTATAGCATCAAAAGCGCCGCAGTAAATCACATTGCACGAATTCTTAATCTCCTTTAGGATTTTTTTACTTAATACCTCTTTTGTTTCAAGGTAGTGCTCTGCTCCGTGGGGATATTTTATCCACTCTATCTCAAACTTGTCAAGCTCAGCTGCTTTCTCAATTACTTTTATTCCTTCATTTATTAATTCTGGTCCGACACCATCTCCTGGAAAAACAGCAATCTTGTAGTTCATGTTAGAAAGCTTTTATTTGATTTGAGTTCTTATTTATATTGTTTTCGTTTAGCATAAAGTTTATATAGAGTTTTAAAAATTAATATTTCAAATGGACAAAAAAGAATTGATGAAGGCAGAGGAGGAAGAGCATAGAAGATTTCATAGAAGAATTTACTATATTGTTATTGTAATACTGCTATTTTTATTCGGAGGTGCAACTTTTTACCATTATATAGAAAAATTCGCTATATAGACGCGCTGTACCTCTCAGCAGCAACAATGACAACCGTTGGCTATGGCGACATAACGCCAAAAACAGATTTTGGTAAAATATTCACAATAATTTATGCATTTGCCGGAGTTGCAATTGCATTATACGGCTTGTCAATAATAGCTTCGCATTTTGTAGAAGTGAGGGAAGAGTTCTGGCTAGAAAGACTAGGAAAGATAAAGATAAAACATTACCCTAAAACTTTTTTTGATAAATTAAAGACTTTGTTTAATTACAAATCAGAAAAATTAGTAAGTGAATATGAAAAATCTTCCAAGAAAAGAAAGTAATCACTCAATTAAAATAGCTGCTTTCGATGGCAATGCCTGCTTTGCTTTGATTTCCACTGCTTTTTCAGCCACTATAACCTCAACTTTGCATTTGAACTCTTCTTCATAGTCTTTAGATGAGTCATTTAAAGCATGAAACTCAATTTCTTGACTTAAAACAATCTGCGGAATTTTTGTTGTATCATTCAATAGTTTTGGAATCAATTTAGTTATCTCATGTCCATAAACCTTTAAATCACTAGACATTAATATTTTAATTAAATCATTTACATCTCTTGTTTTTTTCATCTCTTCTCCTAGTTTCTCCATAAAGTCATATTTCCATTTTTCTGCAGCGAATAAAGTAATCTTTGATGGTTTTTCTATTTTTGTTAACTTTAAAATTTCAATAATGTCCTTTCTAGTGTTTTCTACAAGCATTGCAACTGCTTCAGCCCTTTTGTCAATCTTATTTTCGTCATAGCTTGGCCATTTCTGCAACGAAGCAAATCTTTCGCATTTTATCATACGCCATATTTCCTCGCTTAAATGAGGTGTGAAAGGCAGCATCATCAAAGCAAGGTTTTTAACAGCTTCTCCAAAAACCTCTTTGTTACTTGAAAATCTTTGATTTTCAAGTTCCCCAGAAACTTTGTTTCTGAAGGATTTTTCCTTGTATTTCTGCAAAACATCAAAGTATTCCATAATCTTTCCGATTGCCAAGCTGAATTCAAAATTTTCAACATGTTTTGTTACGTTTTTTATTGTGAGGTGCATCTTGCTCAGAACATACTTGTCTGTGTCATTCAATTTATGCTCGTCGTAATGCTTATGAGAAATATTCTGGATGTTGTCATTAACCAAATTATAAACCCTGTTTAGGAATCTAAATGAGCCGTTAACTCCCTTATCACTCCATTCTAGTTCTTTTTCTGGCAGTGCAGCAAATAAAATAAAAAGCCTAGCTGTATCAGGCCCATATTTCTCGCTTATCTCAGCTGGGTCAACAACATTGCCAAGAGACTTTGACATTTTTGCTCCGTCCTTTATGACCATTCCTTGTGTTAATAGCCTTGCAAAAGGCTCGTCAACTGTTGCCAAGCCCAAATCGCGCAATGCTTTTGTAAAAAATCTCGCATAAAGCAAATGCAATATTGCGTGCTCTATGCCTCCAGTATACTGGTCAACTGGCATCCAGTATTCTGCAGATTCCTTGTCAAAAGGTTCTTTATCATATTTAGGGCTGCAATATCTTAAGAAATACCATGAGCTGTCGACAAAAGTATCCATTGTATCTGTTTCACGCTTTGCTTTGCCATGGCATTTTGGGCATTTTGCTTCTACAAATTCCTTGCAAGTTTCAAGTGGATTGCCTTGGCCTGTAAACTTGCACTTTTCTGGTTTTGGAAGTTTAACAGGCAAATCCTCATATGGAACTGGCGCAATGCCGCATTTATCGCAATAAATTATTGGAATAGGAGTGCCCCAGTATCTTTGCCTTGATATGAGCCAGTCACGAAGTCTAAAATTTATGCTACGCTTTCCTTGTTTATTGTTTTTTAACTCCTCTGCTATTTTTTCGATAGCTTCTTCACTCTTCATTCCAGAATATTTTCCAGAATTTATCAATATTCCATAATCTTCACAACTTGCTTTAAGAATTCCCTGTGGTTTACCTGTAAGGCTTATAACCTCTTTAATTTTTAAATAGTATTTCGTGGCAAATTCAAAATCTCTCTGGTCATGAGCAGGAACTACCATAACAGCACCTGTACCATAGTCCATCAATACGTAATCGGCAACATAAATCGGTATTTCTTCATTGTTTACAGGGTTAATTGCATGCTTTCCAACATAAACTCCGTTCTTTTCAGTTTCAGCTGATATCCTCTCAGCTCTGCTTCTCTTCTTTGTTTCAGTTATAAAATCTTTAACAGGTTTTTCGTATTTTGTTCCTCCAACCAGTTCCAAAACCATTGGATGCTCGACTGAAAATACTAAGGCTGTAACTCCAAAAATTGTGTCTGGCCTTGTGGTGAAAGTTGAAATTGTTTTGTTTGTTCCTTTTATTTTGAAATCTATCTCTACACCATGGCTTTTTCCAATCCAGTTTTTTTGCATTATTTTTACTCTTTCCGGCCAATGCTCAAGCTTTTCTATGTCTTGCAATAACTCCTCTGCGTAATCTGTAATCTTGAAAAACCACTGCTCAAGAAAAGTTTCTGTCACATCATTTTGGCAGCGCCAGCATTTTCCGTCTATGACTTGCTCGTTTGCAAGCACAGTTGCACAGCTAGGACACCAATTTGCAGCAGCCTTTTTCTTGTAAGCTAAACCTTTTTCATAAAATTTTAAGAAAATCCATTGGTTCCATTTGTAATAATTTTCGTGCAAGCTTGCAATCTCTCTATCCCAATCATAAGAAAAACCCATGTCCTTTTGCTGCTGCCTCATAGTGTCCATATTTGTTAATGTCCACTTTTCAGGGTCTATTCCGTGCTTGATGGCTGCATTTTCAGCAGGCAATCCAAATGCATCATACCCCATTGGATAAAGCACATTATAGCCTTGCATTCTTTTATATCTTGCAAATGAGTCTCCAATAGAATAATTTCTTAAATGACCCATATGCAAACGCTCGCTTGTGTAGGGATACATCTCTAAGCAATAGAACTTCTTCTTTTTAGGATCCTCTCTAACTTTGAATATCTGCTTTTCTTCCCACTTCTTCTGCCATTTTTTGGCAATGGCATTAAAATCAACAGTATCAGTCATTTCAGAATGAGTTTTATATTTTGGTTTTTAAAGATTATGTATTATTTTTATTACGTAACAATAAAAAGTATTTTATATGAGTGTATAAAAAATAGTTTATGAAGAAGTTTATACTAGTCCTTATTGTTTTCAGTATTCTATTCATAGTAGCATTAGTTTTCATGAACCTTAAGAACAATACGAATTTAAAAAATCAAGACGTCTCCTTTTGTAAAAGTATTAAGAATGAGTCAGAAAGAGATCAATGCCTCTTAAATCTTATTTTTGAAACATTGGACCCTTCACTTTGCAAAAAAATCGAGTACGAAGGTGATAGGGAAGGTTGTTATACAATTGTTGCTGCATTAAGTAATGATAGCCAAGTGTGTAATAATATTGAAGATGAAATAGATAGAGATATGTGTTTAGTGCCTTTTAAAAATAAATAGCTCAATCAAAACTCTTTCCTATTCCTCAAATACTCCACCAATTTTTCATTTATAATCAATTTATTATTCTCAATAACATACCTAAAAGGCAAAGTAACACTTTCATTTTCATTAATTTCAATTTCCAATTCGTCAACAAACTTGAAATCACTTAATTTTATTCCATCTAAAATTTTCTTTGCGACATAAATTGCAGTATCAGTAGGCATCTGCTTCTTGCCAAGGTTTCTTTTTTTTTGCTGGATTGTCGCCCAAAATGCCGCCAAAAACAAAATATTGAAACTTATTTTTGTCTTTTGTTGTTAATGTTTTTTTAGAATATTGGGATAAGGCACAAATATTGTTAAAATTCAATTCAGCGATACCTTTTCTATAAACAGCCCCATATTTTTTAAATTTTTCAATATTTTTTTTATTTTTAATGTTGGTAAAAATCAGATTATTTTTATCTACAATCTTAGAAATATGCTCGTACTCTATTAAACACCATTCACAAAGTTCAGGTTCAAGGTGTTCTATAATGAATTTCATTTTTTTAATAAACAAAATTAAAAAATAATAAAGAAAAATAATAATTCAAAACTTCTTAAACTGCGCCGCCGTATCAATCAAATCGACATGGCCGAGGAACATTGCCCTGCAGCAGTACCTCTGCAAGCCCAAGTCATCCATTACCTTTTTCCTGTCTTCGCCTTTGTTGACTCTTTCAACATAACTTTCCCATAAATGAGCAATTGGCTTGCCGCAGCTACCAACAACGGATAGGTATGATCATAAATCCTTCCCCCCTCGGAGCAATACTCCCGAACTTTTATTAGTTATAAACATTTTACGCGGATAATCCTCAGCTTTTATTAGTTCTAAATATTCTAAGAACTTTATCTGAGAGTAGACCTTGACCATTTTTAAAGCTTTCGCAATTTCTTTCGCAGTTTTCCCTGGATTATCATTAACGAATTTAAGTATTCTATTAAATCTCATACTCAAAGTACCTGTCTTATATAGGATAAGGTTTGTGTCATTAATCTTTTGAGGATGTTTTATGTAGGGTAGGATTTTCTTTAAGAAAATTTCTTTATTGTAGGTTACTAAGTTACAACCATCAAATCTTTTAAATAAATTTAACTCTTTGAGATGTTTAGTAAAAATCTCGATATTTCGTTCATTCTTAGATGACCATCTAAAGCATTTGTCTTCCAAAAACACATTACCTTCTGCATCAAAGAGTCCAGCAAAGAAAATATTTTTATTAGAAACTAAACTAAGAAAACTATCCAAATCAGTTTCTAGGTATTCAAAAAATGATTTTAACATACTATTTGTTGCATGAACAGAAATAGAATAACCATTCCTTACGCTGTTTATTCTTACTATTTTATCGATTTTATAACTTAATTTTGGTATATTATTATCATGAACATGTAAAACGAATTCTGGTTGCTGGAAAAGTTTTCTTAAATATTGTGCTGTATAGAGGTTAATTGTTTTATTTTTATTCATAATACCTAATCTTCCACCACCTGCTTTATCTCCTACCCATAAACCAAAGAAATATAAAAAATCTTCATCAATTTCTATTTTTCTAGGAAATAATGTTGAGAATAATTTCTTTTTACCATTAGCATAATTTGTATATGTAATTTTTAATTTATTGTTTTCTCTTTCAATACTTTTTATTTCTCTACATCCAAAATTGATTAATTTTTGGTAATAATCAAACCATTTTTCGAAATTTAAGGAATTATCTTTAATAAGTTCATTAACTTTTGGAATTTCGTTTCTAAATTCTTCTAGCTGTTTCTTTCTAAACTTCCTACCAATTTCTAGGCCTTTTAAATAATAATTTCTAGTTTTAATTTTTTGATGTTTAAGCGAGTTCATTTTGAATCACCGAGTTTTTACTTGGTTGAGACTGCGTAAACCATTTTTAGCTTTAGCAAAAATGATAATTTGGTAGTTGAAACATTGTTTGAGGTGATTAAAATAACGAGCTAATCAAAAAAATTGTAGAATTTGTCCTTTATAAAGTTCACACGAAGATGTCCAGTGGTCGAGGAATTAAATAGGTTAAATAGAGCTTATAATCAATTAATAAAGCTTTTTTAATATTATTTTAGTAATTGAAGAATAAATTGATTATTTTTTAGTAAAAAAAGACTTATTCTGTCTTATCTGTAACTCTTTTGCACTTTTGACCTTGCCTGTCCATGCCTGTTTGGCTTTGCAGTTTCCTTGCGTCTTACGTCTGCAACGAGCAAGTTTCTATCATAATTCAAAAAAACTTCCTTCAATTTGTCGCTTTTTGTAAAGTTGACTAATGCTTTTGCAATAGCTAATCTTGATGCTTCTGCCTGTGAAGTTGTGCCTCCTCCTGCAACGCTTACATCAATATCAACTTTGTCAGCAACATCCCCAGCCAATATTAGCGGTTCACGCAATTTAAGCCTCGATATTCTCGGCTCTATAAAATCAATTAAGATATTATTAACCCTAATTAAGCCATTTCCATGCTTTAATGTGGCTCTTGCAATTGCTGTTTTTCTTTTTCCAGATGCGTGAATCTTTTTCATTTTGTGCCTACTGCTTTGCATACGTCCTTGACTTTTAAATAATCTGCAGAGTGCAGCTTCTCAACCCCTGCGCTTCCAACAGTCAAAGCCTTTTCGTTCTTTAAATTTTCAGGAACGCCAATATAGCATTTTACATTTTTGAAAGCGTCCCTGCCTCTCGCTCTTTTGAATGGAATCATGCCCCTTATTGTTCTTTTGACAAGCATGTCAGGCCTTCTGTAGAAATAAGGAGCTTTTGTTGGAGCCTTTCTATGAAGCCTTCTTATGTACTCATTTAATATTGCATGTTTTCTTCCGCTAATAACACATTCCTCGCAGTTTATAACATCTACTTTGCTGCCTAGCAAAACCTGCTTTGCAACATAGCTGCTTAGCCTACATTCCTCGCAGTTTATAACATCTACTTTGCTGCCTAGCAAAACCTGCTTTGCAACATAGCTGCTTAGCCTTCCTAAAATTGCGTCTTTAGCGTCGATTATCATTTTAATGTGATGGCGAGTAGGTTTTTATAAAAAATTCTTTGGCAACTTCGGGCATTGACAATATCGCAGGTCCCCACACCACCCGGAGGGGCGTTCCTGAAACATCAATATATCTGGCCCTATCAAGTTTTTCTAATAGTTGATAATAATCATCTAGAAGGCGCCTATCATCTCTATGCTCGTATCTCTCATATCTATTCTCCACTTCATGTAAACCATCTTTAGATGCATGCAATAAATCAACCGCAGAAATCCCTTTTGATGATGAACTCAAATCTATCAACTTTTGAAGCAAGACTTTTGCTAATTCCACTTCTCTTCCTAAAACAATTTCTTTTAACCAATTATCCTTATTCCCTTTCCACTTGGATTTTCTTTGCTTAATTCCAGTAGTGGAACTATTTTTGCGCCAGCTTTCTCAATCTTTTCCTTTGCGCCATCTGAAAACTGGAAAGCAGATATTGTCAGTTTGTGCTCTAAAACACCGGCTCCAAGAACCTTTCCCGGCACCACAATAATCTCATTTTCCTTTGTGTATCTGCTTATGCTTGAAAGATTAACAATCCTTCTTTGCCTTGTAGGCTTCTCTAAATCAGTCGCAACTCGCTTCCATAAATTTATGGACTGCTCTCTACTTTTTTTCTTTAATTCTTGAATTAAATTTTGCAATATTGGATTGCTTGGACCAGTTCTTTTTGACATTTTGATTTTAAGTTTTATTATCTGTTTTTAATTTCAATTCGGCTTCGCCAAATTTTTGTGCTCGCCCTCGCTTCTCTGCCATATCACTCGGGCTCGCCTGTGCATGCATTGAATAAATACGAGGCAAAAATTATTGGCAGGAAAAATTTTTGCCGAGTGTAACTTTTGTCGCGAAGCGACGGATTGATTTTTTATCTCGTTTTTTATAATTTTAATTTTGAAATGCGGGGGACGTGATTTGAACACGCGCACCCACTTAGGGACTAGGCCCTCAACCTAGTGCATTTGGACTAGGCCCTCAACCTAGTGCATTTGGCCTTCCTTGCGGAAATTGACCAGGCTCTGCCACCCCCGCATAATTATCATTGGGGGATTATTTTGCTTTCTTGAGTTCTTCTACGAACTCATCGAGATGCTCGTCAAATATGTCAATGGCTTTGTTGATGATTTCCTTGCAGCTTAATTGGCCAAATGATTCAACATAAAAAACAAATTCTGTGTCGCTTGCAGTCACCTTAACAGCTTTGTCTATCTCTGAAAAATCCAATGACAAGTCGCAATCTAGTACCCTGTCCTTGTTTATCACGAGTTTTCTGTCTTTTATCTCGAAGATGTTATTGTGGTCGACTTCTATTATGGCTTCAGGATTTTTTACCTCGCCTGTAATCTCCACGATTGGCCTGTACTTATAATAGGCATGGCATGGGCTCCATTTCATATGGTCTTTTCCCCTGCCCAGGACAGCAGTAGCCTCTAATTCCAAAGTTTGGCCCTTTAGAAGCTTTACAATAGGTATATCCCCATAAACTGGCTTCACAGCTGGATCTTTGCTTTTGATTTCAGAAGCATAAACTATGCCGGATCCTTTTGTGGCTTTGAGCACCATTTTTAATTGACATCTGTTGCAGCCTTTGCCTTCGCACTTGCATTTATCCGGAAGGTTATATGATTTCAAATCTGTTTTTAGTGGAATTAAGCCAAGCCTGTGAGCAATCATTTCATCATAAAGTATTGAATTATTTTTTGAGAATGTTACACTCTCAATAGCCATTGTTGGAACCTCATTTATCATGAGCCTTCTTAAGGTATTTGCGAAAACAGGTATGGAATCTTTTAAAATAAAAGAAAGCTTGCCTTGCTCTTTGTTATTTTCTAAAACCCTTATTTCCATTTTACCTCCTGCTCAAACCCTTCTTCCTCGTTTGCCGCCTTTTTTTCTGCAGCCGTCATGCGGCAAAGGCGTTACTTCCTCTATGATTCCAATCTTCAGCCCCATTCTTGACAATGACCTTATTGCAGCCTGCGCTCCTGGGCCAGGGCTAGTCGGTCCGTTATGGCCGCCTGGAGCTTTTATCTTAACATGAATTCCAGTTATGCCCTTGTCCATTGCAATTTCAGCAGCTTTTTTTGCAGCAATCATTGCAGCAGTTGGAGAGCCTTCCATTCTGTCGCTCTTAACAACCATGCCGCCACTTCCAACAGCCAGTGTTTCAGTTCCTGTTATATCTGTTATATGGATTATTGTGTTGTTGTATGACGCATAAATATGCGCAATTCCCCATCTTGATTGGCGCTGCTCCATTTTATTATTGGTTTACCTTTTCTGCTTTTTGCTCTTTTGTATTATCTATTAATTGCATAGCACGAACCAGTTTAATCTGAGGCTCTTCTTCAATTGAAACAAGGTACGATGGATTTGTTATTTTTTTGCTGCCAACCGCTATATGCTCATGCGTGATGAATTGCCTTGCCTGAAGCATAGTTTTTGCCATTTGTCTCCTGCATATCAATGTCTGCAATCTTCTCTCCAGAATATTTTTTAATGTAAGATTTAAGATATCTTCAACCTTTGAGTCTTTTTTTAGCAAACCCAATAAATAGAGCCTGTCCAATAACTGCTTCTTTTCCAGCTCTGACTGCTGTGTTCTTTCCCCGATAATTGTTTTTGCCCTGTGGAGAAATTTTTTAAGCATCGAATCCATTTTCCATACTTCGTATTTCCTTCGCAAGCCATACTGCTTTAATACTTCTTTTTCCGCAGCTATTCTTTCCTTCTGCCACGGATGACTTGGAGTTGTAAATTTCTTTCTTTGTTTTTTTTGGTCTCCCATTTTTCAAAAATCTCCTGATTTTGGAAATGTCCGCGAATCAGACAATTGTGAGCGAGTTCGCTGTGACATAAGCGAGCGAAAGAGTTGAACGCGAGCTCGCGTTCTCGCAAGCAGGTCGAGCTTTCGCAAATTCACTGCTCACTCGCATCTCAGTGATTTGCGGCATTATACCCTTCCTGCTTTTGAGCCTTCTTTTTTCTTGACTCCCATAACCTTTCCTTTGTTTTTCCTGAAGTTTGATTTTGTTCTTTGGCCCCTTACAGGCAGCCCCAATGAGTGCCTTATTCCTTTGTATGACTTTATCTTCTTCATCATTTTTATGTCATTATCTTGGGTGAAAGTCAAAATCGGGCCTGTCAAGTGCCTGTTTGTATTGTCTTCAGGGTCACTTTTTCTGTTGAAAAGCCAAGATGGAATTCCAAACTTTGAAGGATCCTTTATAACCTCATCAATTTTAGCTGCTTCATTATCCTCCAGGTAGCCTGCCTTTTTGGTTTTTTCAATATCCGCAACATTCAACACAGCATTAGAAAACATGAAGCTTATGCCCTTTATCTTTATCAAAGCATGCTGAATAGGCTTATTTCCATCTAGGTCTGTGTTCGCAATTCTTACAAAATATTTTAGTTCTTGCTTTGATTGCTCTGGTTCAGTCATTTTTTATTATTTTTGAATTTGAATTTTCAATCCGTGCCTTCAGCACAAATTTTAGGCTCGCCGCATTGCTCGCCAATACATAAAGCCACGAGAAAATAGCGTATCGTGTTTTAAAACCCTAGAAACGCTCTTATATGAACTCGGGCAATAGAATTGGGATAATATGGTCATTTAAAAAGGTTACTGATTTTTTTGTCTAGGCCTGGATTTTTGAATCCGAAGATTCTTGTAAGCAACACCCACCGAAGTGAGCATCACCTCCCAGGTTGCCTCAAAAAGCTTGTTTATGTATATTTATTATTTATAAATTTTATTCAAATTTAAATCCACAATCTTTATAATCTGATTTTATATCCTAATATCTATGGTGGCAATAGTTTAATGGCAGAATAGGCGGCTGTGGAACAACGGCAAAGTCCGTTGACACCTTGCGGGACAGTGACATGCGAGGTTCGCGAGAAACTCGCTCACCAGCTCACAGTCCCGAATGCAGTACCCGCTTGGCGGGAGTTCGATTCTCCCTTGCCGCCCTTTATTTGTAAAATGAGTAATAGACTTAAAGAAATAAAAGAAGAATTAGAAACTTTAACTTGGGTTAAATGGGAAAATCGCTTTAATGTTAAAGATAATCAATTTCCAGGAGTTTATGTAGTTGCTAAAACTAAGAACCAAGTGGAAGGTAAAAAAGTAGATATTCATGATATCTATTATGTAGGTATGACTACCTCGAGAGCCGGACTTATTGGAAGATTAAATCAATTTGATAGTGGGATAAAAAGAGGCTATGGACATAGTGGTGCAAATCGTTTGTTTAAAGAGATCAAAAATAATATTCCCTATCCTAAATGGAACGATGGCGAACGATTGTTTGTGGCGGCAATCCCTAAAAAATGCAATGTTGATAAAATAACTCGAGACTATCAAGATTTACAAACCATGGGAAGGATTGCATTGTTAGAATTTGAAATATTAGCCATGATTAAAATGGAGTTAGGTAGAGAGCCAGAATTGAATAAGAAATAACCTTAATTAAAAGTCAAAATGAAATCAATGCCAAAATCAGGGCAAGAGTGGAAAAAGAAATTAAGTTTTGAACAATATCATGTTTTGCGGGAAAAGGGCACGGAAATGGCATTCACCGGCAAGTACCACAACAATAAGGAAAAAGGCATGTACTATTGCGCTGGATGCGGCGCAGAGCTTTTTTATTCAGATGCAAAGTTTGACTCTGGAACAGGATGGCCAAGCTTTGACAAGCCGGAAAATACAGAAAACGTAGAGTTAAGAAAAGATTTTTCCCATGGCGTGGTAAGGACAGAAGTTTTGTGCAAAAAATGTCATGGACATCTTGGGCATGTTTTTGATGATGGCCCGACAGAAACAGGAAAAAGATTCTGCATTAATTCCTGCTCTTTGGGCTTTAAGAAAAAATAACTTATTCTTTTGCATAATACTCAATCTTCAAAATAAATCTATAGACAATATAAGGCAAAA